>DASXBV010000218.1:0-3260 GCA_036491515.1 Chthoniobacterales bacterium | reverse complement strand
GCGATGGTCCAGCGATGCCGGTTAAATGTAACTGTCTCGGTTACACCAGCCGCGTCGAGGACGCCAGCTAGCTGCTCGTAATTGTCCGCCACCTGAAGGTAGGAATGCGCGTCCGAGGCAGTCGTGATCGGGATGTCCAGGGCAACTGCCAATTTCAAGATCGACCTATGAGGATACTGTTCGCGGACGGTTTTTCGCCAACCGGCAGTGCTCGCTTCGATTGCCAGACCGGCTCTTTTCGCCAGCCCGAGAATCGGTCGAAACAGCTTGGCCGGATCATAATCCGGCGGGACCAACCCGTGGATCTTCACGAGGTCGAGATGCGAGAGGCAATCGATGTGACCGCGCGCGATGAGTTTCTCCAGTTCCCGCACGTATTGATCGAAAGCCTCTGACATGCCACGCGACTCGATCTGTCCAGTTTCACCAGCGCGGTCCAACATCTCGGTCTCATCGGCGAAATAGTGAACCGAACCGAGTACAAAATCGAGCCGATCCCAATTTTTCTCCACCCAGTGTAGCCCGCCTGTCGAGGTTACCGGATCATTGTCCAGTTCGATTCCGGCCAGGATCTGGACGTCCGGATTCTGCTCTCGCATTCGGTCGATCACTGCAAAATCAATGCCGGCAATGTAACGGTCGTGATCGGTGAAAGCGATGCTGCGAACCCCTTTTGCCCGGCACTGTTCAATCCATGGTTGCAATAGATCGAGGGCGTATGGGCGCACCTGGTGACCCTGAGGATGCGTGTGGTAATCACAGGTCGGAAGCATAAGTGATTGCTTTCTCTGCTGGACGAATTGCCCCTTTTGAGGCATTTGTTCAACGGTTTTTTGCCGGAACACACAATCTGAAGACGCTATGAACGACGTCTTGAATAAAGCAATGGTTCTCGTTTTGAACCGAAATTGGCAGGCAATCGATGTGAAGACGCCCGCGCAGGCCTTTTGCATGATGGCAAACGGCAATGCTACCGCGCTCGACATGTTTGGCACAAGTGACATGCGGCCGGTCAGATGGCAGGATTGGATCGGGCTTCCCGTTCGGGAAGAAGATTGTTCTGTTCGAACGGTCCGCGGTTTCGTGCGGGTCCCGACAGTTTTGGTGTTGGCCCGTTACAACAAGGTCCCAAAGCGCCGGCCGAAGCTTTCTGCAAAGGGAATTTGGGAGAGGGATGGGGGCCATTGCCAGTATACTGGCAGGAAGCTCGCTCCACATGAAGGCAATATCGACCATGTCGTGCCACGTTCCCGCGGCGGCGTGACGTCATGGGAAAACTGTGTCCTGGCCGATAAACGGATCAATAGCTTGAAAGGTAACCGTCTCCCTGAAGAGGTGGGCCTAAAATTAAAAAAAAGACCTCAAGTTCCCCGCGAGTTGCCCGCGACCTACTTTATCCGAAACGCTCACAAGGTTGCCGATTGGGAGCATTTTTTAGTCCAGATGTGAAGTAGTCGTGAACTCTTAAGTTGCGCAGTCGCGGCCTCAGCATCAGATTCCGCTTCCCATGAGTGCCGAGATTTCGACCGCCTATGAGCCCAAGTCGGTAGAGGAAAAATGGTATCGGATCTGGCTGGAAAAGCAATGTTTCCACGCGAATACGGAGTCGCCCAAACCAGCTTATTCCATAGTGATTCCGCCGCCGA
The DNA here is from genome assembly GCA_036491515.1 of Chthoniobacterales bacterium. Taxonomy (GTDB): domain Bacteria; phylum Verrucomicrobiota; class Verrucomicrobiia; order Chthoniobacterales; family JAFAMB01; genus JAFAMB01. The sequence goes on along the minus strand of DASXBV010000218.1, from coordinate 1,614 downwards.
ACGTCACCGGCGTGTTGACGATGGGCCATGTGCTAAATAACACCATCCAGGATATCCTCGCGCGGCGCGCGCGGGCATTGGGCAAAGAAGTACTCTGGCTGCCCGGGATGGATCATGCAGGCATCGCGACACAAAACGTGGTGGAAAAACAGCTTCGCGCGGAGGGCAAGACGAAGCATGACTTGGGCCGCGAGGGGTTTACTCAAAGGGTCTGGGAATGGAAAGAGAAGTATGGCGGAATCATTATTCAGCAACTCAAAAGATTAGGCTGCTCGTGTGACTGGTCCCGAGAGCGGTTTACGATGGATCTCCAATATACTCGAACGGTGCAGGAAACCTTCGTGGATCTATATCGAAAGGGATTGATCTACCGCGGCAAACGCATGGTAAACTGGGATCCCTTCTATCAGACTGCATTGTCAGATGAAGAGGTCATTTCCAGGCCGACGAACGGAACCCTGTACTATATGCGATACGAAATCGTCGAAGAGCCGGAAACCTACCTGGAAATTGCCACCACGCGTCCGGAGACGTTGATGGGTGATACTGGCGTTGCGGTGAATCCTGGCGATCCACGCTATAAGGATTTCATTGGCAAACATTGTTGGCGGCCTTTTCCGCGGGCGAAGATCCCGATCATCGGAGATGACCAGATTGACCCCTCATTCGGCACCGGAGTGCTAAAGGTTACGCCCGCCCACGATAAACTAGACTTCACGATTGGCCAGCGACACCAGCTGGAAGTCGTCGACATCTTGAATTCGGACGGAACCTTGAACGCGCTGGCTGGCGAAGAGTTTAAGGGGATGGATCGGTTTGAGGCCCGCAAGAAAGCTGCCGCAAAGCTAGCTGATTTCGGACTGCTGGTGAGGGAAGAACCATACCAGAACAATGTCGGTTACAGCGAGCGGGGAGGAGTGCCGATCGAGCCGCGACTCAGCGAGCAGTGGTTCTTGAAGTACCCGCGTATTCAGGAAACTCTCGAAGCGGTTTCGACCGGTAAGATCCGATTTCGGCCGGAACGCTGGATTAAGACCTTCGAACATTGGATCGACAACATTCAGGATTGGTGTATAAGCCGACAGCTCTGGTGGGGGCACCGGATACCGGTTTGGTATCACCATAACGATCCCGGCCGAATCCACGTCCACACGGAGCCGCCGGCCGATGCCGAGAATTGGCACCAGGACCCCGACGTACTCGATACTTGGTTCTCGGCTTGGCTTTGGCCGTTCGCCACGATGGACGAACCCACCGTTAGGAGGTTCTACCCGACTCAGGACCTGATAACGGGTCCTGATATCATCTTCTTCTGGGTTGCACGTATGATTATGGCGGGTTTTGAATATAAGGGGGGAATACCGTTTGCGAACGTCTTTTTTACAGGCATTATCCGCGATCTCAAAGGACGGAAAATGTCCAAGAGTTTAGGTAACTCTCCGGATCCGCTCGACTTAATCGCAAAGTACGGAGCGGACGGTTTGCGGTTCGGTCTGATGCGAATCGCGCCGCACGGCCAGGACATTCGCTTTGACGAGAAGCAGATCGAAGAGGGAAGAAATTTCGCCAACAAGCTCTGGAACGCTTGCCGCTTCCGGCAGCTGCAGGGCCCGC
>DASXBV010000217.1:0-7198 GCA_036491515.1 Chthoniobacterales bacterium | reverse complement strand
GTTGTGCAGGTCACCCATCCAGAGATGGCCGTCGGGATGATCCAGCTTCAGTTACCCGGCCAGGCAATGCCTTATACCGACGCGCCGATTTTTGCTCAGACCAGCGGTTACCTGAAGAAGTGGTATTTTGACATTGGCGCTGAGGTCAAGGCCGGTGCCGTTCTGGCCGAGATCGATACCCCCGAGGTGGATCAACAACTGTCGCAAGCCCAAGCTCAGCTCAAAGTAGCACAGGCCGCTCGTAATCTGGCAGAAGTAACCTACACGCGGGACCAAGACCTTTTTAAAACCAATGTTATTGCTGCCCAGGACTTCGATACCGCGGCCGACAACTATGCGGGAAGTCAGTCAACTGTAATTGTTGACCAAGCCGTAGTTAACCGTTTGGAAGACTTGGAAGCATTTAAGATCGTTCGGGCTCCGTTCGACGGGATTGTAACCGCGCGGAATACCGATATTGGAGCATTCGTGCCGTTGGGCTCAGGAACTCAACTTTTCCATATGGCCCGAAATTCACCTCTGCGGGTTTACGTGGTCGTACCACAGGCCTTCTCATCGTTTGTAAAAGTCGGCGGGGAAGCAGAGCTTGCGGTCAACGAATACCCAGGGCGAACGTTTCCGGGGCGGGTGGTGAGCACGGCCGGGGCCATCAATGCGATCACCAAAAGACTCTTGACGGAATTAGCCGTCCCTAATCCAACGGGGGAGCTTCTCCCGGGCTCATATGCGCAGATCACTTTACAGCTCCAAACTGACAACGGCGGCGTGATGATCCCGCCGCGAACGTTGCTCTTCCAATCCGGAGCGCCCGCGGTCGGCGTGGTTCACCCGGATGGTAAAGTCGAAATTCGGAAAGTGAGTATCAATCGAGATCTGGGAAACCGGCTGGAAATTTCCAAAGGCTTATCAGCATCGGACCAGATCATCGTCAATCCTTCGTCTGGGCTGGCAACCGGGACGGTTGTCACGATAGCGAATCCAACGTCAGAATCAATGTAGCAACACGGACCCCAACATCATGATCATGGTATTTTCGGCGGGAAGCTGCGGTGCGCGGCCAGCCCAAGTTTAAAGGAGCAATCATCGTATGTGGATCGTAAACCTGGCATTAAGACGCCCTTACACTTTCATTGTTCTGGCAATTTTTATTTTGATTGCCGGGGTGCTTTCCGTCTTGAGCACCCCGAAGGACATTTTCCCATCAATCAATATCCCGGTTATTTCGGTGATCTGGACCTTTACCGGTCAGGCGCCGGAAGAGGTCGAGCAGCATATCACCTCGCCTTACGAACGCGTTCTTACGACCACCGTCGACAACATTGAACATATCGAGTCGCAATCGTTGAACGGCATCGCGGTAGTCAAAATCTTCTTGCAACCAAACGCCAACGTACCGGCGGGAATAGCACAGGTCACCTCAGTTTCTCAGGCGGTTCTCAAACAGCTTCCGAATGGCATTACCCCGCCGCTGGTGATTAGCTACAGCGCCACGAACGTGCCAGTGATCAACGTCGGACTGAGCAGTAAAACTTTATCGGAGCAACAGCTCAACGACTACGGGCTGAACTTTGTTCGGACCCAGCTCATCACGGTTCCCGGTGCGGCCGTTCCTTACCCATACGGAGGAAAGCAAAGGTACGTGGAAGTGGACCTCAACTATAAGGCTTTACAAGGCTACGGCCTGACGCCTTCCGACGTCGTCAACACGATCAATGCGCAGAACCTTATCTTGCCCTCCGGCACTCAGAAAATCGGTCGCTTCGAATACCAAATCGCAGTAAACGCGAGCCCGCCCACATTTGAGCAGTTAAATGCTATTCCCATCAAATCTCTGCCGAACGGCACCACAATTTACATGCGAGATGTGGCGCGCATTGTCAACGGGAACATTCCACAAACCAACATTGTCCGTTTCAACGGAACGCGATCCACCATGCTGGTGGTACAAAAAACCGGTAGCGCGTCGACCTTGGATATTGTGCAGGGAATTAAGAATAAAATCCAGCGACTGAAACAGACCTTACCGCCCGCGCTGGATATTTCAACGCTATCGGATCAATCCATTTTTGTTTCGGGCGCGATTGAAGGGGTGGTGCGCGAAACCGTGATCGCGGCGTGTCTTACCGCGATCATGATTCTCCTCTTTTTGGGTGATTGGAAAAGCACTCTCATCATCGCCATCTCGATACCTCTGGCCATTCTCTCTTCGATTGCGGTGTTGAGTGCGCTCGGCCAGACGCTGAACATCATGACGCTGGGCGGGCTCGCCTTAGCAGTTGGTATTTTGGTCGATGACGCGACGGTGACGATCGAAAATATTGACCGGCATCTAGCAGAAGGTAAGCCGACATTGGATGCAATTCGCGATGGGGCAGCTCAGATTGCTGTCCCGGCATTGGTCTCGACGATGTGCATCTGCATCGTTTTCATTCCGATTTTCTTCCTCTCCGGAGTCGCCAAATACCTGTTTTCGCCACTGGCTGAAGCAGTCATTTTTGCGATGATCGCCTCTTACATCCTGTCGCGAACGCTGGTTCCGACCTTAGCCATGTATTGGATCAGCAAGCACGGTGAAAAGTCACACCAAGCCAAAGGGAGGAAAACGTTTGGGCCTTTTACCTGGTTCTCCCGTTTTCACCGATGGTTCAATAATCGATTCGAAAAGTTCAGAGAAGCCTATCGCGATTTGCTAAGTTTCGGACTTCGAAACGCCGGGAAGCTCGTTACCCTGGTACTCGGCTTCACCGTGGTCTCGATGGGTTTGTTTCCATTTCTCGGACAGAATTTCTTTCCCTCGGTGGATTCCGGACAATTCGATATGCACGTGCGCGTGAAGTCGGGCACCCGGATTGAAGAGACCGCGCGCTCGATCGATCAAATTGAACAGATGATCCGTCAGGTTATCCCAGCCAATCAGTTACACGGCATTATCGATAATCTGGGAATCCCCTATAGCGGCATTAATATCTCCTATAACACCACTGGAACGATGAGCCCGGCCGACGGCGACATTCTGGTTTCGCTCAACGAAAACCACGATCCAACAGATAAATTCGTCCAGGTTATCCGAACCCGCATGCACCATGATTTTCCAGACGTCGGTGTCTGGTTCCCGCCGGCTGATATCGTTGCGCAAGTTCTTAACTTCGGGTTGTCGGCCCCGATCGACATTCAAATTACCGGTGCCGACAAAGCAGCTAACTTCGCGTTTGCCAGTAAGCTCATGGATCAGATTCGCCACATTCCCGGTGCGGTGGATTTTCGGATCCAGGAACCGAATGATGCGCCTCAGCTAAATGTCACGATCGATCGCACGATGTCATCGGTTCTTGGCGTTACCGCGCAAGCGGTGTCAAACAGCGTTCTGGGTGCCCTGGCCGGATCGAACCAGACCTCGCCAAACTTTTGGGTCGACCCGACCAATCGTGTCAGCTATCAAGTCAACGCCCAAGTACCGCAGTATGAAATGGATTCTCTGGATTCTTTGCGGAACCTACCAATCCTGGGCGGCAGCAACACTGGACAAGCCCAAATTCTCGCGAACGCCGCTACGATTTCGCGCGGCACGACATCCCCGGTCGTCGACCACTACGACATCACGCCGGTAATCAATATCTATGGAAACGTCGATGGCAAAGACTTGGGATACGTCACTGATCATATCCAGAAGTTAGTAGATGCGTCTAAAAAGAATCTTCCCAGAGGCAGCTTCATCGATGTCCGAGGGCAGGTCACCACCATGCACGATTCTTTTATCGGATTGTACCTCGGATTGGCGTTTTCGATGGTGTTGGTCTACCTGTTGATGGTGGTGAATTTCCAATCCTGGACGTCGCCATTCATCATCATCACCGCTCTCCCCTGCGCGCTGGCCGGGATTGTCTGGATGCTCTTCCTCACGGGCACCACCTTGAGTGTGCCCGCCTTGATGGGTGCGATCATGTGTATGGGAGTAGCCACCGCCAACAGTGTTCTAGTGGTTACTTTCGCCAACGAGCGGCTCGAAGAATATAAGGACTCTTATCGCGCGGCGCTCGAGGCTGGTTATGCTCGACTTCGACCGGTGCTCATGACGGCGATGGCCATGATCATTGGAATGGTTCCAATGGCATTAGGTCTGGGAGAAGGAGGCGAGCAAAACGCTCCGTTAGGTCGGGCGGTGATCGGAGGATTGATCTTCGCTACCGTGGCTACATTGTTCTTTGTTCCCACGGTTTTCATGATCATCAGAAGAAGGACACATTTTCAAACGACCGAATCTTCTCCAGAGCCGGCTTTCGGGCCCGAAGCAGAGGGCCAGCCGAGCTAGCGGCAAAGAGAGAACCCGGTGCCGAAGGAAAAGATCGTCAAGGGTCTCGAAACCCTCATCGTCAGCGCTGGGGATCGATCTCGAACAGTTCAACCCCCACGGAACAATTCAGCCGGAAGCCCTAAACAAACAGAAGTATATGAGCAAAAATAAGAAGACAAAGGAAACACCAACAACAATGCTGGAAGGCGCGAAATAATTTAGCACCAGATGAAACGGTCTCTTTTGGCTTTTCTGCTAACCCTTATGCCCCTGGTTGGTCGCGCCGATGAAAACAGACTTCCGGTCGGGTTTTGGAAGAATGAAGACGCCACGATCGAGATTTATGAAAGCAAAGGGAAGCTCGAGGGAAAAGTCGCGTCTTTAAATCAGCAGTATACCACGGACGGCCAGGAGAAAACGGATATCCATAACCCGGCACTCGGAAAGCGTAGCCGCCCGCTTATCGGTTTGGTTTTCATGACCGGCTTTACTCCTGCGAGTCCTGGCCGTTGGAAACACGGAACCGTTTACGACCCCAAGTCCGGAAACACTTACTCGTCCATCCTGGAGTATGACGGCGGGGATACCCTGAGACTACGGGGCTATATCGGGATCTCCCTAATTGGCCGGACGGCAGTATTGACCCGGGCTAAGGAGTAGACAAACGCGGCCAAGATGACCGCATCCTCGGTACCAGAGGCCCTCTGAGGTCGCCGTTCAGACAAAGAGTGCGGCCATCATCGGGGCAAATACCTGGCAGTTATCGTCCAGGAGTGCCGCCAGGTACTGGGCGGCCAAGGGCTTCGTCTTCGATAGTCACAGCTCGGACCCGGATCCACACGTTAGTTTTGGGTTTTGGGTTTTGGGTTTTGAGTTTGGTTGGCCGGCGGGGACGCCGTTCCGCGCGTCCGGTGCCCAAGAAGACCACTCAAAACCCAAAACTCAAAACGCCCCTAGTTTGACGCCAGTTCGTGGAGGTTCGAGGTGATAGCTCTCGGCGATTCTGGGCAAACTCCCAACGGCTTTCGCAAGGGAATGCGCATAGTCACCGTGCTGCCTTGTCCAATCTCGCTATGCACCTCCAGCTGAAACGAGCGCCCGAACAATCCTTGCAGTCGCCGGCGTAACAGCACCAGCGCGTGGGCCCGCGGGCGCTCTGCGAAGAAAAGTTGTTCGACTTCCGTGGAAGGCACACCTTGTCCGTCATCGCTCACGCTCATCTCTAGCCACTCTCCTGTCGGACGGACCATCAGTTGGAGCCGGCCGGCTCGCGGCGAAGAATGGAGTCCGTGTTGGACCGCGTTTTCTACCAGCGGCTGGAGGGAGAAAGGTGGCACTAGAACCTTCAACAAACCCGGATCGATCGTCTGCTCCACCTTCAATCGGTCACCGAGTCGCAGCGACTCGATGTCTAGGTAAGCACGCACTACCCCAAGCTCTTCCTCCAGGGGTGCGAGCAGTCGCTCGTGTTGATCGAAACTGGCCCGTAGAAATTGGCGCAACAGCCCTGTCGCCCGAGGCACTTGTCGTGGCGCGACTCTTGACAGCGCTGCCAGCACATTCAAAGCATTAAACAAAAAATGAGGATTCATGCGCGCCTGCAGGGCGCGCACCTCGGCCAAAGCCGCTGCTCTTGTTTGCGCGTCCCGGTCACGCACCTGCTCGACGATAGCGAGAATCAACGCCGTGCCCAAACCTTGCAGCACAGGGGCCATTCCAATCTCCTCGAGCCTGGGCAGCGCTGCGCCCGAACCAGGAGTGTAGAAGAAGATAAGGCCGCCCCGGAGCAACGAGACGCTCAAAGTCAGACAGAATCCCGTTAGTGGATGTTGCGCCAGCCTAGGGCGCCATCGGTAGAGCCACCCTCCAACCAAACCACCGCACAACATGGGAATGGCGATGGAGCCAAACTGCAGGCCATCGTGCGCGACCGCCAGCCAGATCACAAACACACTGACGGCTAGTCCTACCCAAGGACCTGCTACCAGACCAGCCGCGCATACCGCCACGATTCGTTCATTGATCCAGCCGGCGTGCGAAACAGTGATTTCTTCGACAAGGCCGAGCACCAAAAAGACCAACAGGGCGGTTCCTTGATCGCGCCTCGATAGCAAAGAGCGCTCGGGCTGCCTGAAGCCCGGCACGAGCGTGAGCGCGAATGCTGCGGTTACCAGTACGCAAACGTCATTAAAAATGGTATCCATCGCGTAGACTCCGGAATCGATCGCTAAAACTTAGGGACTGCTATCCCACGATTGGGTCGTTACTTGTAAATAGTGGCAAGCTTTCATAAGATTCTTCTTAATGTCCTGTCGGGCCGTCTGATAAGTTGAAGACTAATCCGTCAGAACCCTTGAATATTTTCAAACGATGTGGATAAAGTTTTCGCGTTAGGTAAATAAAAACCGGGAACTTGAAGACCGGCTCGTTCTTGTTCCAGTTGCCGTGATCCTTGTCTCGATGGGAGAGATTAGGCTAGTGCACCGTCTCGCATATAATGGTGACGTCGTTGCGTTCAAAATGGGCCGCCGGCAAGGCGCGAGGAGGGCGCATATCTCAATCGATACGTAACCGATCCGGCGGCCGCCGGACAGCTGCCGGCCCATTTTCAACGCAACCCTCCGGGCCGCGGCCAGTGGGCTGTTTTTCCGTCCGGCGACTGCCGGACTCGACCCGTATGAATCCAGATATGGGCGCTTCGCTCGCGCCTTGAAAAACAGCCAACTGACCTGCGGCGACATCACCATTATATGCGAGACGGTGCACTAGCTCACGACCTCTGGTTCACATCAGTTGCCCGATCCGGGAACTACACATTATGTTCGTGTCCAATTCCATACCTCCTATGCTTGCTCTTCGTTTCACCCTACTTCTTTTTTCTGCTTTTTCGGCATCGACCGTTTTCGC
>DASXBV010000216.1:0-3288 GCA_036491515.1 Chthoniobacterales bacterium | reverse complement strand
GACTTCAAATTGCGATCTCTGGACTCGGCGAAGTTCGCCTGCAAAAATCACGCGAAAGCCGAAGCGACGAGCCGATTGCAGCCTCGAGAGAGCTATTGCGAAGAATTAGAAAACCTTTTAAGTCGCGAGCAGCGAACCCGGAAACTATGAGATTTACTGCATTAAAATTAGACTCCCTGCGCGACCTGATGGTAGAGGAACTGCGCGACTTGTACAGCGCCGAGACGCAACTTCTTGACGCACTTCCGAAGATGGCGGAAGCCGCAAGTTCAAATCAGCTAAAGTCGGCTTTTAGTGATCATTTGGAAGAAACGAGACAGCACGTCTCCCGGCTGGAACGGATTTTCCAGCAAATCGGAGAAAAATCTTCAGGGGAATCCTGCGAAGCGATGAAGGGGCTGATTAAGGAAGGGGAAATTCTGGTGAAAGCTCAAGGCGAGCCCGACGTCCGAGATGCCGGCCTCATCGGCGCTGCACAAAGGGTTGAACATTACGAGATAGCCGGTTACGGCACTGCTCGCAGTCTTGCGCGGCGTCTCGGCGAAAGCCAGATAGCCGAGACTTTGCAGCAAACATTGAACGAAGAGGCCGAAGCTGACAAAAAGCTGACGTCGATCGCCGAAAGCCAGGTGAATGTTGCCGCGTCTGCGTCGGGCGGACGGCGGTGATTCCTGGATCGCGGCAACTATCCAGAGTTGCCGCGATCTTTTCCTTCTTTTTTTTGTTGTAGGGGCTGTCCATTTTATTCTCGTATTGTTGGAACCCCGCCGAAGCGGCGTTGTCGACAGCGCCCTGACGGTTCACGGTTTGGATCCTCTCCTTCATACATGCAGAGCGGCTGCAGCCCACGGAAAAACGTACCAGAGACTGAGGAATATTAGCATCATGGCGATCGCGACCGCGGCGCTCAGCGGGACATGGCTGAGAATAAGCCGCCCCAGCAGAAATAAATCGAGCGCAATTCCAAATATTAGAGGGAACATGGATCTGATCTGAGGATGTTAACGAGCGCTTGCAAATCGTAACTGAGTTGGGAATATCTCCTGTTTGGCTATTCTCGTGTTTGAGTTTTTCCGTCGCCTTCCGAGAACGAGTTACCGGTGATTTTTCTTTAGCTTGGAAACAGACCTTGATCGTAGTTTCCATGACCGCTCCTCCGACGATGGTTTACGTCTCCTAATCCCACACATCGTGATCGACCCGTGGGGATGTCTGTGTCCGCTTGGAGGGGAGCCGCTTGCGGCTCCTCTGGCGTTGCAAGCAACACCCATTCGGGCTTGCCGTTGGGCGAATAAGGATCTATTGACGTTTTGACCTGGGATTTACCAAGCTGTGCACGACGGCCAGAAGCTCAGCGGGCTCTACCGGCTTCGGCAGATGGTTCTGAAAGCCGGCGCGGATAGCATCTGTACGATCTTCCAGCCGAGCATAAGCAGTTAGAGCCACTGCCGCGACCTCGCTTTTATGGCCGTCATTAAGGGCACGGATCCGCCGTATCAATGAGTACCCATCCTCATCGGGCATCCCGATATCGCAGATGAGTACGTCCACCGGTTTGGTGAGGAGATGCTCCATTCCATCCGCCGCCGATTGTGCAAGGTATACCGCTGCTCCGGCTGATTCCAGAAGCTGCCTCAGGAGATAGCGAGCGTCTGGCTCGTCCTCGATCACCAGGACAGTTGCATTCGCGAGAGATATCGTTGGAAGAAGCGGAACGCTCAGCAGTTTCGACTGCGGATGTTGACGTTCCCAATCATCAGGTGGGGGATGCAGCACGATCAACGGAAGACTGACAATGAAAGTCGCTCCTTTTCCGAGGCCAGCGCTTTCTGCCCGAACACTGCCACCGTGTAGTTCAACCAACTGTTTGACAATAGCGAGCCCTAATCCAAGCCCGCCATGGCGCCGGGTCGTGGACGCATCCGCCTGTTTAAACCGGTCGAATATAAACGGCAGGAACTCAGGTGAAATACCTTCACCGGTGTCAATAATGCTTACTTCTAGGTGCGAGTTTACCCGCTCTAACAAAACCTGCACACGTCCACCTTTCGGCGTAAACTTGATGGCGTTATTGAGGAGATTCCAGAAAACTTGCTGTAGCCGACCCGGATCACCCGAAACCGGAGCATTGAGGGGATCGAGTATTGCCTGGAAGTGAATGCCTTTCGCCAACGCGCCGGCACGCACTGTATCAATCGATGCGGCTAGGATCGCGGGGAGATCAACGCGCTGAACGTCGAGGCGCACTTTTCCTGAAACAATGCGACTCATATCCAGCAAATCGTCGATCATCTGGGCTTGAGCACGGGCATTGCGCTCGATCGTCTCAAGCCCTTCCGCCAATGCCTCGGGTCGAGGAGGACCCACACGAAGCGCATTTGCCCAGCCGAGCACAGCGTTCAGTGGAGTTCGAAGTTCGTGGCTAAGGGTAGCTAAAAACTCATCTTTTATTCGGCTGGCTCTCTCAGCCTCTGATCTTGCCGCTCGCTCGCTTTGCAGCAGACGCTCCCTTTCGCTGTTGGCTACTTCGGCGGCCCTTTGCGCCTCCCGTACAGCCTCCTCTGCCAGCTTTCTGTCGGTAATGTCACGGGCGATCTTCGACGCTCCGACGATTTTGCCGCTGAAATCTTTAATCGGGGAGATGGCCAGCGAGACGTGAAGCTCACGTCCGTCTTTGGCAAGGCGAATGCTATCGAAGTGATCATAGCGTTCACCCCGCCTTATGCGAGCGAGTATCTCCTCCTCCTCGCTCTGCAGCTCCGGTGGAATTAGTCTCATGATCGAGGTTCCGATCATCTCATCGGCCGAGTAGCCGAAGATGCGTTCTGCGCCCTTGTTCCAGCTCGTAATGATGCTGTTTAGGTCCTTTCCGACTATCGCATCGTCCGAGTTGTCGACAATCGCCGCCAGGCGGCGCGAAATCAAATCTGATTCTTGACGCTCAGTTACGTCTCGAAAACTCCATACTCGACCTACAACCGTTTCCCCAATCGAAATGACGTTGGAATATCGCTCGATAGACCTTCCGTCAGCCAATTCGAGCGAAACAAAGCTTTTCCCTCTTGAGCCTTCAATTTCCGCGATACTGGCCAGGTAACGTTCCGGATTCTTCAGTTGTTGAGCGATAAACGCTCGGATCTTTTGGATGTCTCGCTGGTCAAGCAGCTCCCGCGGCATTCTCCACATTTCTCCAAACTTTGCATTCAAACGCGTGATCCGACCCTGTTCGTCTGTTGCCAGAATTCCGTCTGCTGTGGCTTCTAACATGGATCGCACCAGCGCCCGCGC
>DASXBV010000215.1:0-3484 GCA_036491515.1 Chthoniobacterales bacterium | reverse complement strand
GTCTTCGGCGCTGAGATCGGTTGTCTGGCCGGGCCCGTACTCCGTAGCACGCGGAATAAACGCGGTACGCAGTCCCAGCGCCTTCGCCGCCTTCAAGTCGTAGTTGTGAGCTGCGCCCATCATGACTTGTTCGGGCCGAAGCCTCAGTAAATCGCAGACGCCGAGATAGGTCTCCGGGTCAGGTTTGTAGTGGCGGAAGAGGTCCGCACCGAAAACAACGTCCCAAGGGAGTTCAGCAAATTTTGACAGGTCGACTAGCAGCGCGAGGTTCCCGTTGGACAACGGGCCACTGATGTACTTCCTCCTTAAACGGCGCAGCCCATCAATCGCGTCAGGCCATGGCGCCAGGCGGTGCCAGCAGTTCGTCACGAAAAGTAAATCTGATTCTCGCAGTGAGGTAAGACCGAACTCCGGCAAAAGCTGGACGAGCGCCGAGTAGTGGAGTTCATCGAGAATAGTCCACTCCAACTCCCCTGTCCGGACGCGATCAAGATTCGGCTGGTAGGCGGCCCGCCAGCGATCCACAAGCCTGTCCCACGCTGCCGCCAAGTCCGTCTTCCGACCGAATTCTTCAAGTGATTTGATCAGACTCGTCCGCCAATCGACAATGGTGCCAAAGGTGTCAAACACGATTGCCCGGATGGATCCCAATTCGGTCTCAGCTGTCTTCGGCATAGGCGTCCATCTGGTCTACTAATCAAAACAACATGTGCTCTTCTCTCCAAAAAGCAGCGGCCCCGAAAGCTTTCGGGCTGCTGTCTGAGCCTGCATAGCTCACAAATCTCCAAGGATTTGTGAGCGGTGCAGGCTAGCGATATCATTGACGCAAGCCCGGTTTTCCGAGTACTTTACTCACAACGTTTACCCCCGTACAACAAATGGCTACCACAAGCAACTCTTCGGACTCTGAGAATGCTGACAGATCAAACTTATTCCGCGCCGTTATCGCGAGCACGATCGGAACATCCATCGAATGGTACGATTTCTTTCTATATAGCACGGTCACTGGCCTGGTGTTCGCAAAGGAATTCTTTCCGAACTCCGATCCGTTGGTTGGAACACTCCAAGCGTTCCTGATCTATGCGGTCGGTTTCGTCGCCAGGCCCATTGGCGCGTTCATCTTCGGACATTATGGCGATCGCATCGGTCGTAAGGCGGCGCTTGTGGCGACACTGCTCCTAATGGGAATCGCGACGGTCCTGGTCGGCTTCGTACCGAACTACTCGCAAATCGGCATCTGGGGTGCGATTCTCCTTACCGTCCTGCGTTTCGTCCAAGGTGTCGGTGTCGGCGGCGAGTGGGGCGGCTCTGTCCTCCTCGCCATGGAGTGGTCCAAGAGCGCGGGTAACCGTGGATTCATTGCTTCGTGGCCGCAGTTTGGCGTTCCGGCCGGTTTATTTCTGTCCAACCTCGCGGTGTTGGCCTTCAGCCTGATTTCCGGGGATCAGTTTCATGCTTGGGGATGGCGAATACCGTTCTTCCTCAGCGCGATCCTTGTTGTTGTCGGCTTATGGATTCGCCTTGGTATCTTGGAAACACCCGTTTTTGCAAAACTCGTCGCTGAAAATAAGATCGAGACGGCACCGGCGATTGAGGTCATCAAGCGGCAACCCAAATCAATCATCCTGTCAGCGCTGGCTCGCCTCACCGAACAAACGCCCTTCTACATATACACTGCTTTTATCTTTGCGTTCGGAGTGGGGTTCCTGAAGCTCAGTCGCGACCTTTTGCTCAACGCGGTTATCGCGTTCTCGATAATCGAGCTCTTCGCGATCCCGCTGGCGGGACACCTTTCGGATCGGATCGGTCGTAAGCGGATGTACCTGATCGGCGCCGCGATGAATTTCATTGTGGCGTTCTTCTTTTTTGGTCTCCTGTCGACGAAAAATCCGGTTTTCATAGTTCTGGCCATCGTGCTCGGCGCATTAGCACATTCGGCAGTTTACGGACCGCAAGCCGCATTAATTGCGGAACAGTTCACGCCACGGATGCGGTACAGCGGTTCTTCGATAGGTTATCAACTCGCGTCAATCATCGCCGGCGGCCCTGCGCCACTGATTGCCGCTTGGTTGCTGGCCACCTACAAAGCCGCAACGCCTATCGAATGGTACGTGGCGATCTGCGCACTGATCGGTTTCGTCGCGGCGCTGCTAATGACTGAATATTCCAGCAAGGATATCTCTGCCGAATATGCGCACGTCGGACAGAAGCAGTCGCCCGCAAGGCTTGACAAAAAAGCCGACGCAGCCTAGTGGACCGTCGCCGGCGGGGTAAGTAAAGCGTCCCGCTTTACCCTCTTCGTAAGTTAAAGCGTCCCGCTCTACCCTGTTCGTAAGTAAAAGCGCGACGCTTTACCTACCACGCAGATAAAGCGCGCTTTACTTACTCCGCGGCGACGGCCCATTTGAACGCAACGGTCCACTAGCCCGTAGCGGGATCCTGGAGCGCCGGAAAAATGTCAAAGATTTCTGCTTGCGTGGGACGGCTTATGCGGAGAATTGCTATGGTTTGCTGGTTGCCGTTGATCTGCGTTGTAAAACGATCGCCAACTTGGCGGTTGATCAAGGCTTTGCCTAAAGGGGAATTGTACGGAATCGGGATGATCTCTCCTTCACTCGGAAAGTGGTGATCTCTTGCTCCGGCGATCAGCACCGTTTGCTTCTCGCCGCTTTGGTCGATTTCGGCGACCGTTCCTAATTCCACTGCAACAACCGGCTTGTCTGTCACCCATGATAGAGGATCCACAATTGTATGGCCTCGATTAATGAGCTCGTCCATTTCCTTTGTGAGCCGTCGCTGGATTCGGCCCATCGTGCGGAACTTCTCTTTAGCCGCCTGGTACGGGGCGTTCTCGCTCAAATCGCCATCCTGCTTGGCAATCTTGGCCTCGCGCAGGGCCTCGTTCTTTTGAGCCCTGGTGGATTCAAATTTTGCGCCTAATTCCCAGGCACTGACCGTTGAGATAATAATTTTCTCCTGCATCGCTCGGCTATTTAATGCTTGCATGCCAGCTGTACCGCGGCTCGTATCCAAGCACACGTCGCGCCTTCTCGATAGAGAGCAGAGTCTCGTTCGGGCCGAATCCGCGTTTCCGGGGAACGCCCACTGCTGCAATCGTCTGTCCGAAATCTGTTAAATCGACACGGCTGAAACGAACCCCTTCATTAATGGGCCGAACCAAATCAACGCAGACGACATCATAGCCGTGCTCTTGTAGATCTCTGACGCAAGTTTTACCCGCTTTACCGCTTCCTCCTGTTACGATGATCATGGTTTTTCACCGATGGTCTGTTTGCCCGAAATAATCAAGCGCCCAGCCTGCATTGATGAAAAATCCCCCAGAGATTTTTCAGCAATGCAGGCTCGGGCTTTTTTGTTTGGTAACATTGTGAATCTGACTTTAACTTGGATCACCTGGTCTGGCCGGCGCGCAAATCCTCAGAGACTTGTGCGCGATGCAGGCTCAGGCAGCAGAATTGAAATC
>DASXBV010000214.1:0-11437 GCA_036491515.1 Chthoniobacterales bacterium | reverse complement strand
GTAAGCAACAACCTTCGCCAAGTCCCCTTTTGGAAGAGCCGTGCCGCGAGGGAGTACGACATCGAACGGCACGTTAGGGAGAGTAATCTCGCCACCCGAACAGGTCTTAGAGAGCTTTTCAACCGGTCCATGACCTCCGCTTCCGACAATGAGGTAAGGAATTCGCCATCCGCTGGCGTATGTGTAGGTGATTCTCTGATAGAGATGCGCGTGAGCTGAGATCACCACGTCAGGATACTGCCCGCTCTCGTGGAAAGCCTGTTGCAGAATGTTACCAAGCGGCTGCAGGACTCCCGCAGGAGGCGCTCGGCGCGGCGTCGGACCCAGGTTTGGATCGCCGCGCTCGGCGAAATTTGCTGCGCCAGAATAAGGAGGATAGTGCAGCGCGAGGAAGACCGCCTTGCCGTCGGCGGCGTCCTTGATCTCCTTCAAGATGGTGACGAGCCACTGATATTGGTGATTGGCCGTCTCCATGGGATCATCCAATTGTCCACCGTTAATATCATTCGTGGACAGACCGACGATATACGCAACTGATGTTTCCAACAACCAGTAGGGGTACGGCTGAATCATTGTCAGCCGCTTGTCTGTCTGATTGTCGGGACTCAATTCTCTTTTTGCGTCGCAAAAGTTCTGCAGGAAGTGCAGGATCGCTGACTTACTCTTATGATCGGAGCTTTTAGCGTCGTGGTTACCCGCGATCGCGAAAATGTTGCGGCCATAACTCCTGTACTGGGCGTAGAACTGAGAGTTATACATCAGGGCCTGATCCTTGCCTTCCGGATCCGACGGATCTTCGTCCTTGTAGACGAGGTCGCCGAGATGAAACAAAAACGACGCCGCTACGGCTGTCGAACGCCCGCCGCCGGCACGAGGATCCAAGATCTGGGCAGCCATCGCCCTGGCCACTTGCAAGCCCGGCACATGCTCCTTGAAGTCGCCGGAACACCCAACTGCATGGAAGGTCATGACACCTCGTTGTTTGACGGTGCGCGATTCATCGGGGTCGATGTCCTTCAGTTTCAGGCGATGGTCGCCGCTCGGAGGAGCGGTCGGGATCGGACTCCATATCCCGTGTTCGACACATGGAGGATAGGCCGAGGTAGCGCTGCTACTAGCAGTTGGAGATTGCGATGGCATTTTCTGGTTGGTTCGTCACAGAGCTTGCTTTTCTGCCCGACACGGTCTCCTGTCTCTCGGGTGGGCGGCAGGCAAAACGCACACGAAGGTCAGAATAGGTCGCCAAGGACATATAATGTTGTCCAAACAGGCACAATTTCCGATTCCGTCCTATCTGTCAAAATCTTTAGAAACCCTTTGTGACCTTCGTGTGATGCTCTCGCACGGGCAAGGGCTAGGCTTACCGCGGGAAAAGCGGGACGCTTTACTTATTTCAAGGCTGGAGCCTTCGCTTACACTCGCTAAAATGAACAAACATGAAACTTAAAGAGAAATCCGCGCTGATCACCGGTGCGGGGAGCGGAATCGGGAAATCGATCGCCGAGGCTTTTGCGCGAGAGGGAGCCTGGGTGGCGATTGCAGATCTAAACTTTAACGCTGCGCAAGCCGTTTCCAAGGAGATCAACTCGGCAGGAGGTAGAGCTATCCCCACTCAAATGGATGTGGCGAACGAGGACCAGGTTAATGCCGGATTGGAACAAGTTGTGCAAGATTTCGGTGGAGTGGATGTGTTGGTAAGCAACGCCGGAATCCAGATCATCAATCCGATCATTGACTTTTCGTTCTCAGATTGGCGCAAAGTCGTCGCAATCCACCTGGACGGCTCTTTTTTAACGACCCGAGCAGCGATGAGGGCAATGATCTCAAGTGGGCGAGGCGGAACTATTCTTTACATGGGATCGGTCTACTCGCACATCGCTGCGCCGAACAAGTCGGCTTACGTCGCGGCGAAACACGCCATTCTGGGTCTGGCAAAAGCCGTTGCCAAGGAGGGTGCCAAACATGGAATAAGATCAAATGTGATCTGCCCAGGTTTTGTGCGTACTCCGTTGGTTGAAAAACAGATCCCGGAGCAGGCGCAACTGCTCGGAATTAGCGAAGAGGAAGTCATCAAAAACGTAATGTTACGGGAGACGGTCGACGGCGAATTCACTTCGATGGAAGATGTTGCCGCAACCGCAGTTTTTCTGGCGAGCTTTCCGAGCAAAGCGCTGACCGGCCAATCAATTAGTGTCAGCCATGGACACTTTATGCATTAGTCTGAATCGAAGAAAGCAGGACCCTTCTTCCGGAGTGGACAGAACCGAGAAAAGAGGTTTTTTTCCTTTATGAAATCGGCCTACCAGCTCGCTATGGAACGCCTCGAGAAGCAATCTCCTTCTCACAAATTAACGGACGATCAGCGCTCTCGGATCGCAGAGATCGATTCTCTGTACAAATCTAAATTGGCTGAGAAGGAACTCCTCCTTAAAGACCAAATTCAGCGGGAGCAAATGGCGGGAAAGTTTGCGGAGGTCGAGCAGCTGCAGCAGCAACTGTCTTCCGAACTTCGAAGACTAGCGCAGGAGTGTGAGTCCAAGAAGGAAAGCGTTCGCCAGGAGAAAACAGACTAGCTTGCGGGTAGATGCGAGGCCCGGCTCGGACGGAGCCTCGCCCTACCCGCAGCCTCGCCCCTACCCGCAGCCTCGCCCTGTCTTGTCAATGGTCAAACTTCTCCAGGAGATGCAGGAAATCTTTATAATTAACCGCCTCCCGGATGACCGTGTTCAAGCGATCGATTCGCTCATCGTCCGAGGCATGGTTGAAGGAAACACGGCGCTGGCCTGAATCGAGGTCGAAAACAACCTCGTCCCAATGGATCGTATGAATCTGAGCATTGAATCGGGCAACGGACCGTCCGCGAAAAAACGCTCGAGTCGTTTCCGGCGGCATAAAGATGGCCGTCTTGATCTCGTCTTCTTTCAAGATGCGCCGGATTTGATTTTGCCGAACTAATTCGTAGTAGAGTCCCTGTTCCCACGCAATGTTGTGATACTCCAGGTCAATGGATTGCAGCCAGGGATCTGTCCAATCCAGGCGTTCGCTTTCCTGAAAAGTATTCAGCAGATATTTTTTCGCAACCCAGTCGATTCGGTCAACGCATTGCATCACATCGACTTCCAGATCATTGAGAAGATTTTCCCACTCTTGCAGAACCCAGCAGACCTCTTGATCGGTCCGGTCGCAATGCTTCTGAGCCTTTGCAAGGTACATTCGCTGGATCTCAATGGCTGAGATCTTGCGGCCATCCTTCAGCTCAATGATCCAGTCATATGTTTGATCCCGACTGATCGATTTCGTCGCATCGATAGGTTGCGCTACCTCCAATTGCGGGGCCTCACGTTTTTCAACCAACTCCAGAACCAAAGACATGGTTCCGATCTTCATCGCCGTCGCAAACTCGCTCATGTTGGCGTCTCCGAGAATCACGTGAAACCGACGATATTTGCCGGGATCTGCGTGCGGCTCGTCTCGCGTGTTCACAATCGGGCGCCGGTTCATCGTGTCAATACTCACCAACACGCTGAAAAAATCTGACCGCTGCGAAATCTGATAAATACCGGGTTGGCCAGAAGATCCTTCGCCTTCAACGCCCATCTTCCCCGCACCGGCAAAGATCTGTCGGGTAACCAAAAACGGAATCACATCACCTACCAGCCGATCCCAAGGCACCGATCGGCTCATCAGATAATTGTCATGGCATCCATAACTGTGGCCAATAAAATCGGTATTATTTTTGTAGAGCCGGACCTCCCTTTCTGGCGCGATTTTTTTGTTTCGGCGACGGACGCACTCGCTCAAGATACGTTCGCCGGCCTTGTCCTGTGCCACGATATCTCGAAGCTGAGTGCACTCCGGGGTCGAATACTCCGGGTGAGCATGGTCGTTATAAAAGCGAGCACCGTTACTGAGCACCAAATCGCTCTTGATCTCCTCGAAGCTGAGCGGGCGATTTTTGTCGAGCTCATAGTAAGCTGATTCGTCCGTATCCTGCATCAGCGATTGCGCGCGGAACCCGCGCGCATCCAGGTGCGGATCTTCCAGGTCGTAATCCCACTTCAGCAACGCTCCGTGCTCGGTGTAGCACCTGACAAGTTCGATAGATTCAGCCACCACATCGACGGTTTCGACCCCGTTCACGGTAATGCCGTATTCCGTTTCGATACCAAAAACCCGCTTCATGCAACTAAAAGGTGCGTCAGGGCCGAGAGCCAGATTAAATGACATGCGATTCTCCCGCCGGCCTCTCACTACTTCTGACGGGAGAAACCTTCACGACGTTCTCTGACTCGTAGTCGATCAGCTTCAGCCAATCCTCTACTATGTCCGTCGGCGGGAAAATATCGTTTTCTGAATACTCGGTATTTAGAGAAAGGAGCAAATCCGATTCGCTGATGCCTTCTTCCAGCGTCGAGTTGATCGCGCGCTTGATTGCCAACTCTTTCGCGCGTTCGACGATGGACGCAATAATCGCTCCGCTGACCAGATCCCCTCGATAAAGGGTATCGCGTTTTCCGCTTCGCAAGATTACGTCCAGGAAGCGGTTTTCTTCCTTACGAGAAAATTGACTCTCGACGACCTTATCGATCAAATGGGAAACCGCTTGTGGAATTCCACCGGTTCGTTTTACCAGCTCCGGATCATAAGGCAGATCTTCGGCCAAATAGATTCTATAGATCTCTCGGGCGGCTTCGCGATCCGGGCGATCTACTTTAATTTTGCGATCAATGCGGCCCGGTCGCAGGATGGCAGGATCAATCAAGTCGGCCCGGTTAGACGCCAGGATAATAACCACTTCGTTCAAAGACTCGATTCCGTCCATTTCCGTGCAGAACATGGGGACGAGCGTCGACAAGATGTTCGAATATCGGCCCGCTCGACGAGTGCCAAGAATGCTCTCGGCTTCGTCAATGAAGATGAAAGGTAAAAACCCTTCTTTTCGCTTTTCCCGTGCAGTCGAAAAGATCTCACGAACCATGCGTTCGGATTCTCCGACCCACATGTTTAAGATTTCCGGACCTTTGATATGCATAAAGAACTGCTGCATATCTTCGCCGGTCTTTTCCTTCAATTGTTGGGTCAGATTGTAGGCAGTCGCTTTTCCGATCAACGTCTTGCCGCAACCAGGCGGCCCGTAGAGCAGGAAGCCTTTGGGTGTCTGGTGCTGAAATTTCGCGAACAAGTCAGCGTGCAAAAGAGGTAATTCGATCGCATCCTTGATAGCGCTGAGTGCGTCCTTTTGTCCGCCAACCTTTTCCCAGGGCAACTCGGGCACAGTGTCCAGGTAATACTCGTCAACAACTGACTGACTCAGGACCTCGATGGCAATCCGGTAGTTCGGATCGACCCGGATCTCATCACCCACCTTCAACGACTCCTTCATGAGATCTTGACATCTCTGCAGCACAACCGACTGCATCCCGTGCTCCATGCCCACCCGGAGACGATCCGTCCCAAGGAGCTCGGTGATCTTTGTGACGGGACCGGATAGGTCGTACCCGAGGTCTCCGACGATCACGTAAGCTTCGTTTACCAGAACGCGTGTTCCTTTTTTCAACTTCGATATGTTGATCCTCGGATCGACATTGCAGTAATAGTCGGATCCTCCCACAACAATCTGAGCAGTCTCTTTGTTGGGACTGCCGAGATACGTCCCAATGCGGTTCGCCGGGGACGTCACCTTCTTGATTACTTCATCGAGTTTTTCGATCGTGTGCCGAGCTTCGCTGATCATCTCTTCCTGCTCGCCAAAACTGGACCGGAGATCGATCAGTTCGCTTCTTGTAGGGTCACCAGGAGGGAGGCTAGCAATAATTCTCTCTAAGTATTCGAGAGGAGTTGCGGGCTCAGAACCAAAACCACCATATTCGGACGCTCTCTCTTCGTTCATCTGTACTTCTAAATAACTCCGCTTTGCGACTATAAGCGGATTCCGAAATCCTAGCAAACCGGGACTTGGGTACGCCACTGAAAAAGCACGCATCGGCGGAAACGTGTCGGCGTATCGGCGTGCCGGCGTTTCGGGGTGTTCGCCACGCGGCGGCAGCATCTTGGTCTCGGATAAGACAGCGTGCCCGCGAAACACGCTAAGAGAAGCGAAAAATTGAAGAGCATTATACGCCCATACGCCGACACGCCGATACCCCGATACGTCTCCTCCCCTCCTCCGCCATAATAAGGAAAGCATTGCATGGCTTTCAAGAAAGCTGATATTGATCGTTTATGTTAGATACCCTCAAGCAGCAAAAGAGGGATGTTGTTCCATCTGTTTTCCAGGAACAGTACATCAAAGCCTTTAAATGGATGCTGCTCGCACGAACCGTCGAAGAAAAATTGGCAAGTCTATGGCGCGCAGGAAAAATAGCTGGCGGAGTTTACTTGGGCAAGGGGCAAGAAGCGGTCAGTGCTGCCATCGGCACCCGGCTGAAGTCCGGCGATATTTTTGGCCCTCTGATCCGTGACCAGGCCGGCCGATTGGCGTTTGGCGAATCGCTGATTGATATCTTCAGGGTCCACTTTGGATCCCGCACCGGCCCAAGCCAGGGGCACGACGGCAACGTCCATCGGGGCAAACCGCGTGAAGGATATCATGCAATGATCAGCCACCTCGGATCGTTAGTTTCTGTCGTGGCCGGCGCCTTGATGGCTAGACGCTTCAAAGGGGATACCTCGGCAATCGGCGCAACCACGATAGGTGATGGCGGGACGTCTACCGGCGCCTTCCATGAGGCAATAAATATGGCCGCAGTCGAAAAATTGCCGCTCGTTGTCGTGGTGGTGAACAATCAGTACGCCTACTCGACACCGAACAGCCGCCAGTTCGCCTGTAACGATCTGGTCGATCGAGCGATTGGCTACGGCGTCGAAGGTTACTCCATGGACGGAACCGATCTCGGTGATTGTCTCCAGGTGATTGCCCACGTTACAGAACGCGCCCGCTCGGGACATGGCCCGCAAATGGTCGTGGGAAACTGCCTGCGGCTCTCCGGCCACGGAGAACACGATGACGCCTTTTACGTCGATAAGAGTTTGTTCCAGACGACGCTCGGTCGAGATTGCCTGAAGGTAGCGGAAAGATATTTGCGTGAACGCGAGTGGGCGGATGAGACGTTGCTCGAGACCTGGAGAAAAAACGCTAAACAACACGTAGAGGAGGCCGTGGCCCGGGCACAACGTGAACCGCTGGCGGACCCGAGTGATGAAACTTGGTGCCCGTACGCGACTCCGAGAATCGCAGAAGCGCTGTTGGTTCGATGACTATTACGTATCTCGAAGCGATTCGGGAAGCACAGGAAAAGGTTCTCCGAGACGATCCGCGCGTCTACATTTACGGCCAGGATGTCGCGAACTTCGGAGGCGCGTTTAAGGCAACCAAGAACCTGGCAAAGGAATTTCCAGGCCGGATCCTCGATGCTCCTATTAGTGAAGACGCGATGGTCGGAAGCGCGATTGGAGCAGCCATCGAGGGCATGCGGCCCATCGTCGAGATGCAGTTCGCAGATTTTTCGATGGTGGCCGTCAACCAGATTGTAAACCAGGCGGCGACGCTTTACTGGCGCACACAGGTTTCGTGCCCGATCACCATCAGATTGCCCTCGGGTGGGAACCCTGGCAGCGGCCCATTTCACAGCCAGAGCCTGGAGTCAATGTACGCCCATTTCCCGGGTCTGGTCGTCATGACGCCAGCCACCGTCGAAGATGCTTACACCATGCTTCGAGAGGCCGTCGACATCGATGACCCGGTCATTTTCTGTGAGCATAAGTACCTCTATAACCGCCTGAAAGCCGACGAACTTCCGGAAAACGGACTGCCTTTTGACCAGGCCAGAGTCGCCCGTTCAGGCCGGGATCTTACCATTGTGGCCTACAGTGCAATGGTTCACGAAGCCCTTGCCGCAGCCGAACAATTGCGCAAGGAAGATATAGAAGTCGAAATTGTCGACCTCCGATGCGTTAAGCCGCTTGATCTCGACACCGTGCTCGGCTCGGTTGCAAGAACCGCCAGGCTGCTTTGTGTTGGGGAATCCTGGCCTTGGGGCGGCGTCAACTCCGAAGTCATTGCCAGTGTCGTGACGCACGGATTCCATCTCCTCGATGCTCCACCTCAGCGGATCAATAGCAAGGACACGCCGATTCCATTTCATGTCAGTCTCTGGGGTGCCCACAAACCATCCAGCCAGCTGATCGCTGCCGCCGCGCGCCAGCTCTATGAATGGTGATTGTCCGACAAAGCTCAAGAACTCAAGAACTCAAGAACTCTTGAGTTCTTGAGTTCTTGAATTCATTTACCTGCTATGCCGAAAGTCCCTATCATCATGCCGCAGCTTGGTGAATCGATCGCCGAGGCCACCGTCGTCCGGCTTACCGCGAAGGTTGGAGATCAGGTTGAAAGCGATCAGGAGGTCATCGAGGTCGAAACCAACAAAGCCGTGATGAGCGTGACTACGCCTTGCCATGGTATCATCGAGAGCTTCAATGTCGAAGTCAACGAAACTTATCCAGTGGGAAACGTACTCGGCTATATCGAGGCTTCGGTCGAAGATGCCGAACGATTAAGCGCCTCACAAAAACCGGCGATCGACCAGGGCTTGGTTAGTGAACTCCACCTGAACGATAAATCATCGGACGCAGTCAGCCTGCCTCCGTCTCACGGGCTGGAAATACCTGTTGACGATAAGGGAGCCGGTTTCCGGTCGCCACGGTTGAGAGCGCGACTACGGGAACTTGGAATGCACACTTCGGATGCCGGGGTCGTTCGGGGAACCGGAACTGGGGGTCGAGTGACGATTGAGGATTTCGAGGCTTACCTTCAACAGTTGAATCGACTTCCTTCACAGAAGGCGTCTCCGATGAGACTCGCGGTCGCCGATTCGATGCGCCGTAGCTGGACACGGCCACTCGCGACTCTCGGGGTCTCAGTCTCGCTCGAACCAATTCTGGCTCATCGTAAAACCCTGACTCCCTCTCCCGGTCCTGCCCTTTATCTGGCCAAGGCGGTGGCGATCGCCTTGTCTGAATACCCTCAATCCGCCGGACGGTTGGTGGCAGATAAGATCGTCCTTCCGGCATCGATCGACATCGGTGTGGCCGTAGAAGTAGAGGATGGTGTCATGGTGCCGGTTTTCGCCAACCTTGACAAACAGCCCCTTGCCGAACTTCCCGCTCAATACAAGAAATTTCTTCAAGCTGCCAAAGAGAAGCGCTTGCCACAAGAGGCTGCCATTCCCGCGATCGCTACAGTGACAAACTTCGGAACGCTCGGAGTCCGTTGGGCGACTCCGATACCGCTTCCCAGTGAGACTCTGATCGTCGGCCTCGGCTATGGGGAAAAGCGACCATTCTGGGATGAGAAATCCGAACGTTTTGTTCCGCGTCTTGAAGCTGACTTGACGGTCAGCTTTGACCACCGAGTCATTGATGGAGGCCAATCCGGTCGCCTCGTACGCCGGATCTTAGCGCTTCTGGCAAAACCAGAAGACCTATGAGGCGTTCTTTCTTTCTTCTATTGATTCTTACCTGGGCCTTCACCTTCCAGCTTCAGGCTCAACCGTATACCCCTGATTTACCGGCGTCGTACCGGCCATTTGAGTTTTATGAGCGAGGACCCTACCGGCCAGACCTGCCCCGGCCTTCCGATTTTTTTGGTTACGAAACGGGCGATTCCCTCACGACGTTTGCTCTCTATGAATCCTTGTTGCGTGAGTACCAACAGCACTCAGATCGGCTCCGAGTTTTCAAGATAGGACAAACCCCGGAACACCGGCCGCTTTATTTGCTTGCGATCAGTTCCCCAAGCAATTTGGCCCATCTCGACGTAATCAAGGAACAACTTGGGAACTTGGCTGACCCGAGAAAACTGAAGGCCGGTCCCGAATTGAATCAGTTGATCGAGAAATTGCCGATCGTCGTCTGGCTGTCGTACAGCATTCACGGCAGCGAATCAGCTGCGTTTGAGGCTGGGATTCAGGTCCTCTATCAGCTCCTCGCTTCGAATGATTCAGCCCTTAGCGAGGCCCTGGATCACACTCTGGTCCTCATCAATCCTTGCCAAAACCCGGATGGCCATGAGCGTTTCGCAACGTGGTACAACGCTCACGGAATCGGCCGGCCGGAACATTATGCTTACGAGCACCAAGAACCATGGTCCATTAGCGGCCGGTTGAACCATAACTTCTTTGATCTGAATCGCGATCTGGTCTCCCTGTCCCAACCGGAATCGCAAGCCGCGACGAAAGCCTTTCTCCAGTGGCATCCACAAATCCTGGCGGATCATCATGGCCAAACCAAGGAGTACTTCTTCCCGCCTCCTGCGCGTCCGATTAATCCAAACTTGCCCGAGAAAACCACTATAAAATGGCTCGATATTTTTGGGAAAGCTAACGCAGAAGCATTCGACAGATATGCCTGGCCTTATTTCGTGCGCGAAAGGTTCGATCTTTTTTACCCGGGATACTGGGACAGTTGGTCCTCGCTCCACGGAGCTACCGGAATGACCTATGAAACTGACGGCGGGGGTCCGCTAGGATATCGTTGGTATCGAGATGATGGGACGGTGTTGACGCTCCGCGTTGCCATCGCGAAGCATTTTACGGCAGATCTCGCAACTGTGCAGGTTGCCGCCACGAATCGCGAAGTCAGGCTCCGTGACTATCGGGATTTCTTCGAAACGACTCTCAGCGATCTACGGCGAAAATATTTTTTGATTCCCGGCAAAGACCCTCGAGCAGCCGCCGACCTCGTCTCAGTGCTGCTAAAACAGGGAATCGAAGTTTCACAAACGAACACTGAAATCAAGCTCCTGCAGGGAAGGGACTACTTTGGCAGCGATGCTGGAGAGAAAACGATCCCAGCCGGATCATTTCTGGTCGATACCGCACAGCCTTACGGCAGAATGGCGAGGGCATTGCTGGAGATCGAAACTACCCAGGACCTGGAATTTCTGAAACGCCAGGATGAATTGCGTCAGCAGAACGAAGCTAGGGGTACGGAGGAGACCAAGCGGGGCTATGAATTTTACGACGTGACGGCTTGGTCTCTTCCTTTAGCAATGGGAGTCGAGGCTTATTTCACCGACGAACCCATTCGGACAGATCTCATCTCAGTGGTTTCAGCAGCGTACCCGAGCATCACCCTGCGTACTGAAAGAGGCAATAAAGAAGTTGGCTTCGCGGCCAATCAGCTCGAATCCGGGGTCGCTTACGCTTTCGAGCCGGCATCTATAGCGGCGATGCGAATGGCGGTTTCTCTGTTGCAGCAAGGATATCGGATTGACACGTCAAGCGAGGAGTTCCGCGCGGCCGGTAAAATCTTTCCTCGCGGTAGTTTCATCCTGCGAGATGAGCGAAACCCGGCCAATCTCCGGCATATCCTCAGCGACCTATCGGAGAAGTATGGAGTGGCCGTTCAATCGATCCATTCAGCATTTCCAGATAACGGC
>DASXBV010000213.1:0-15882 GCA_036491515.1 Chthoniobacterales bacterium | reverse complement strand
AGCCACTAGCCACTAGCCACTCTCCTCTTTACTTCGGCAGTCTGTTTCGTCACGTCGGTAGCCAAAAGCAAGTCCGACACTATGCAGACGCGCTTGGCGCCTGCCTGGATGATCTCTCCCAGATTTCTCAATTTCACGCCGCCGATCACAAAGATCGGCAGCTGCACCTGCTCATGAAGTGTTCGGATCTCGGCCAGACCAATCGCTTTCGCAGACGGCTTGGTTCCCGTCGGAAACAGGGGCCCGAATCCGATGTAATCCGCCTTCTCTTGTTGCGCCGCGCGCGCCTGCTCTGTGGAATGGGTTGATCTACCGACAATACAAATCCGTCCGGCAAGATCGCGGGCTTCGGCCACGCTGAAATCCTCCTGACCCACATGGCATCCTTCGGCATCGACCTCTCGCAGCAAATCCGGGTGATCGTTTATTATGAGTGGAATTCCCGCTTCCTTCGTCAGCGGCACCATCGCCTCCGCATATCGCACAATTTCCGGCTTTGAATGCCCCTTCGCACGCAGCTGTAAAATATCGACCCCGCCCTGGATCAGTTGGACAGTCACCGTTGTCAGGTCGTTTACGGTTACGTAACCCAAATCCACTATCCCGTACAAGAAACAACTGCCGAGCGGCTTCACTGTTTCATCTCAAACGGTTTCGGACCCGTGATCTTTTCCACAAAGCTCGTATCGAAATCCCCTCGCATGAAATCCGCGTTTTGCATTATCTTCGCCTGAAACGAGATAGTGGTCTGAATTCCTGAAATCAGGTACTCGCTCAGTGCACGCGCCATCCGCCGAATTGCGGATTCGCGCGTCGAACCCACACAAATCAATTTTGCGATCAGTGAGTCGTAATTGGGCGGAACTACGTACCTTGAATAGGCGTGAGAATCCACTCGGACTCCATGGCCGCCCGGCGCATAATAGAGATCAATCGTCCCCGGACTTGGTTGAAAGTTGTTGTCCGGATCTTCCGCGTTAATTCGACACTCGATCGCATGACAGCGCCGTTCAGCAGCCACAACATTTTCAGAAAGATGCGCGCCTCCTGCAATTAATATCTGTTCCTTGACCAGATCGCAGCCATATGCCTCCTCCGTAACCGGGTGCTCGACCTGGATCCGGGTGTTCATCTCCATAAAATAGAAATTCCCTCGTCGATCGACGAGATACTCGATAGTGCCCGCGTTCTCGTATCCGACCGACTCGGCAAGTTCTATCGAGCATTGCCCCATCTTTTTGCGCAGCTTCTCGTCGACTAACGGAGACGGACATTCTTCAACAATTTTCTGGTTTCTCCTCTGGATCGAGCAATCGCGCTCGCCCAGGTGCACTAGGCGACCGTGGCTATCACCGATGATCTGGAATTCAATATGATGCGGCCGGTCGATCAATTTCTCGATGTATATTGCGCCGTTCCCGAAGGCGTTCTCCGCCTCGCTGCGGGCAGCGTGAAAACCTTGTACAAGGCTGACGTCACTGTGCGCAGCGCGCATCCCCCGGCCACCACCGCCCGCTATTGCTTTGATCATGACCGGATATCCAACCTTCTTCGCGATCCTGATGGCCTCCTGCTCAGTTTCGACCACACCGTCGCTGCCTGGCGAGATTGGTACCCCTGCTTTCCTGGCCTGTTCTCTAGCCGCGTTCTTGTCGCCCATAATCCGAATTGCGGCAGTTGGAGGCCCAATGAATCTAATTTTGCAACTGCCGCAAACCTCCGCGAAGTGCGCATTCTCTGCGAGAAAACCGTAACCCGGGTGGATCGCGTCGACGTCGCTGATCTCGGCGGCGCTTATTATCCGATCGATTTTCAAATAGCTTTCCGAGCTCGGCGCTGGACCAATACAGATCGCCTCGTCGGCCAATTGGACGTGAAGCGAGTCTACGTCAACCTCAGAATAAACCGCCACCGTAGAAATACCCAGTTCTTTGCAAGCTCGGATGATCCGCAACGCGATCTCGCCGCGGTTGGCAATCAGGACTTTGTTAAACACGATTACTTTACCCGGAACAATGGCTGACCAAATTGAACGGCCGTCCCGTTCTCGACGAGAACCTCGGTGATGACCCCTTCCACTTCGGCTTTGATCTCGTTCATCACTTTCATGGCCTCGATGATGCAGACGACGGTCTCCTTGGTAATGTGCTGTCCCTCTTGGACATAGGGTGCAGAGTCCGGTGAGGGTGCCCGGTAGAATGTCCCAACCATCGGCGAAACGATCTCCTTAAGGGCCGGCTTTTCTTCCACTGCAACCGCTGACGGCCTGGACGCAGCTTGAGTTGAGCAGCTCGGAGCAGCAGTGACAACTTCATGGGCCGGGCCAGCAGTGATCAAAGGCGCCGGTGGACGATGCGCTTCAAGCTCTAGCTTAAAACCTTCCTTCTCGAGCTTAAAAACCGCGAGATCGTTCTTTTTCATCAAATCGATGATGGCTTTGATGTCTTTCAATTCCAAGGTGTTGTCTCCTGATTGGGGTAGTGCCCATGTTAGGCAGCGGGCAGAACGTCGCGCAAGCAGTTCTTCGCGTTTGAACGCCAGAAGAACTACTGCGTTCTTCCCAAGGCTGTTTGGGACCGTATCTGCCCCTTCGGCCTCGGGGCGAAGAACCCACGCAAACAAAACTTACCTTCGCGCCATGGGGGACAGGTCCAAACGGGGCGAAGTCGTGCGCTCGCTAAGGTAGAATAGGCGTCTCGCCTGTTCTCTTGCAGGGCGGCCGCATCACGTGAGTTCGCATGAAACAACAGCCACCTTCTCGGATAGTCTGAATCCGCTGTGAGGTTTCGACCCGCAGCACGGCGCAGGCAAGATGCCTACGCTACCTTGCTGCGCGCTAAGGTAAGATCGGGTTGCTCGCATCCGCAGAAACCTTGAGAGAAGGTGACGCTCGCAAAACGGATCATCATGAAGAACGGCACTGGCAACGCGCCTAATCGACTGTTATTTTTCATATCGGGCGTGCTTTCTTGACCTTAGCCACGGTCGCGAGAGCCGACGTCCTGCTGGCTCTCGCTCCAGGACTAACATGTCGAAACTTGGCAGCCTTATGGATGACGACGAAGCAAATCCTATAAGACATCTTCGATTGCGGCAGCATGTGGAATCGCTCTACGCGTGTCGAAAATGCACTGGAATGCGATCGCATCCGGTTTCAGGAGGTCCCATTCTCAGCCGCGTAATGCTGGTCGGACAAGCGCCAGGCATCAAGGAGCCGATCTTCGGACGACCGTTCGCCTGGACTGCGGGGAAAGCAATGTTCAAGTGGTTCAAAGACGAGCTCGCCGTCACCGAACCTGAGTTCCGTCGAACGGTCTATATGGCCGCCGTATGCCGCTGTTTTCCCGGTAAAAATGCACAAGGTGGCGATCGCGTTCCCTCCAAGCATGAGATCGCCCTTTGCGGTGATTGGCTTCGGGCGGAGGTTGCCATTTTGAAACCGGGACTCGTGATTGCGGTTGGCAAACTGGCTATCGGCCAGTTCCTGAATCAGTTACCGGCCCTGACAGAACTGATTGGACGGAGTGTACGAGTGCAAAAATTTGGGCACACGTTTGACATGGTCCCGCTACCTCATCCGTCCGGCGCGTCGCCTTGGCCTCGGATCGAGCCGGGAAAGACGCTGACGAAGCAAGCGTTGGCCCTGATCAGGAATCATCCGGCCTGGATACGGCGAGTCTGTTAAACTAATCCTAACTAAACTCCGAAGTTGAGGAGTCGTCCTCGTGCTCGTCGTCGTCCTCGTCCTCGGAGAATCCGAATGTTTTACAATCGAGCTAACGGAACAAAATAATTTCAGGATAAATGGGGGTCTTTGCCGGCAGAGAACGCCAATGCACCGAGGACGAGCACGATTATCGGAATTTGGGTTAGTTCAAGAATTCAAGAAGAACCACCAATTTCGCGCCGAGTTCCCATTGCACCATTCTTGAATTCTCCCGCCTCGCCCCTCAAAGCCACTTCTTTCGTTTGAGGAAAACAATCATTCCAATTGCCACGGCCAGCATCAAACAAATCACGAAGGGATATCCAAGAGGCCATTCGAGCTCCGGCATATTGAACGGGCTCAGCTTCGGATCGAAGTTCATCCCGTAAATGCCGGCGATAAAGGTGAGCGGAATGAAGATCGAAGCGATTACCGTCAGCACTCGCATGATCTCGCTGGTCCGGATACTGATGCTCGAAACATAGATGTCCATGATGTTGCGCGCCGCCTCTCGGAATGCGTCGAGAAGGTCCAGCATGTTCACGGTATGGTCGTAGCAGTCGCGGAAAAACGGCTTAGTTCGGGGCGCAACCAAACCCGTTTCATCTCGCATCAGCCGGCCGAGCACCTCTCGCTGCGGCCAAACAGCCCGGCGAATCCTCGCGATTAATCGTTTGAATTCGTGTAGTTCGCGAACACGTTCTCGCGTGGGTTGATCGAGCAACTTCTCTTGAAGATCATCCATTGATTCGCCCAATGATTCGATAATTGGAAAATATTGGTCTATCACCGCGTCAATCAGCGCGTACGCAAGGTAGTCCGCCTTCATAAACCGCGCGTTCCCGCCCGCCCCTCGCAATCGCTGCCGCACCGGGTTAAACACATCACCCGGCTCTTCTTGAATCGTGATCACAAATTTTTCTGCGAGCACGACGCTGACCTGCTCGAAAACAATCTCTTTTTTTTGGTTTTCGTACGCCATGGCGAGCACGATGAAGAGCTGCCGATCGTATTCGTCTACCTTCGGTCGCTGTCCAAGATTGAAGATGTCCTCGAGGGCTAGTTGGTGAATTCGAAAATGTAGCCCCAATTGCTGAAAGAATTGGGGATCACCAAGACCATCCACATTGATCCAAACTACCTTGTCATTTTCGAGGCAGGGCAAAAGATCATCGATTGTCTCGATTTTGCGTTCCTCGATGGAGTGCGCGTCATACTCAGTCAGCGATACGACCGGTTTCCGGCCCTGATACTCCGGAGGCACGATCAGCGTGGCTGGCGCAGTCCCGGGCGGTGGATATCGCAGTTTTTCCATCGGCTAGCGGGGACCTCTCCACAGGGCCGCATCCAAACAGGCTATGACGTGACCCAACCATCCGAGGAGCCCAAATGAAAGGACCCAGAGAAGCCCCGAGACGCCGAATAAGAGTAACGCCGAAAACATTCGGCCCTGTGCCAGCTGTCCGAGTCCAGGGAAGACTAGACTAGCGAGCGCAGCGATGACATTGCCTGCTGAACCACGACCTATCGTTGATTCGTGCATGTTTCTCCAGATATTGCGTCGGATTTAAGGCGCTTTCCAACGAGCCGCATCGACACAGGAAAATATATGTCCGAGCCACCCCAGCCAAACGAGCCAGAGCAGGCCGGTCCCAACGAAGTGCAGCAGCGCAGCAAGAACCCGGCCTTGGATCAGTTGACCCAGGCCCGGGATAAAAAAACTCACGAGCGCGGCGATGACATTACCAGAAGAACCTTGCTTCATACCAATATTGAAAAATGGGTGAGTTTCCGGGCAATCATTAATTTGGTTGGATAATCACAAAGGAGCGCTGACGGTTGCGTGCCAGACCAACCATCACGGGCCGATCCGAGTCCAGTTGGCCGACAATGGCCTCAAATTCGGCTACGTTGGAAACGGGCTGCCGATTAATCTGTTCAATGACATCTCCTGGCTTGACTTGCTCCGCTACGGGCGAACCAGGGTCTACACTAGTCACGATCACCCCATTTACGTTCGGCGGGACCTTCGCTTCCTCTCGAAGCTGTTGAGTCAGATTCCTAACTTCGATTCCGGCGAACAAGGCATTCTCCGACCTCCCTGGCCGACCAGGGTCGTTCTGATTGCGATTCATGCGCGCCACGACATCGGCCGGCTGTTCCGTGATCTGCGCCGTGACGCTCTTGGCCCTACCATCCCTGATAAGGTCGATCATCAGATTCGAGCCGATATCAGCTTCGGAAATCCGATTCACAAGGGAAATCGTGTCCTTGACTTCGTAACCATTCACCTTTCGAATAACGTCTCCACGGATGATTCCGGCCTTTTCAGCGGGAGAACCAGGAGTGACGTCAGTCACCAAGGCGCCGCGAGCGCTGTCTAGCTTAAATTGTTCGGCAATATCCTTCGTCACCGGCTGAATTCCTACTCCGAGGTAACCCCGAATGACTCTACCCTTGGAGATGATGCTTCTCATGGCCGCCTTGACCACGTTTGAGGGAATCGCAAATCCAATACCCTGATTCCCACCGGACTCGGAATAAATCGCCGTGTTAATCCCAATGACCTCGCCCCGGATATTCACCAGAGGTCCCCCCGAATTGCCCGGGTTAATCGCCGTATCTGTTTGGAAAAACTCTACCTGACTGTCGTTCATCGCCCGACGATCCTTGGCGCTGATAATTCCTTGACTCACGCTCTCGTCCAAACCAAACGGATTACCGATCGCCATCACAATTTGGCCGACCCTGACTTTGTCCGAATCACCAATCGGCAAAGGAATAAGATTGGGAAGATCAATCTTCAGTACAGCCAGGTCGATCTGTCCGTCGGTTCCGACGATCTTCGCCTTCTCTTCGCGGCCGTCACTCAGTTGCACCGTGATATCGTCCGTCCCGTTCAAAACATGGTTATTCGTCACAATGTGCCCCTCCTTGGAGACAATCACGCCCGATCCGAGCGAGGTGACTTTCTGCTGAGCCGGGCTATCGTCCGAAAAACGCCGGCCGAAAAAAAGCTCCAAAGGATCGATTGGCATCCGCCGAGTCAATGTTTTTGTCGTCGTAATGCTCACCACGCTGGGAACCACCGCGGTGACCACCTTCGTGTATTCGTCATCCAGGCGTTGCAACACGTCCACCGAATCCATGTCGAGGCTGGGCTTGTCCGCCGGCGTAAACTTCTCAACCTTCACTTGAGCCTGGCCTGGCTGCTTGGCTTGCCAGACGTAAATAAGCGAAATCGCAAGCGCCAGGAGTAACACAAATACCAAAAACTTCAGAAAGCTCTTCATGGGTGCCGTGGTTAATTAGCTAAATTTGTTCCATTTTCATCGCTTTGGACAGCAATTCGAGCAAGATGTTGGTGTTGAGGCTGTTGCAGTTCAGGGTCCTCGTCCAGGATCTTTCCGACGATCTCCTTGGCCCGAAATAACAACGCTTCATCCTGGACCAGATTTGCAAGATGCAACGGAGGCAAACCGCTCTGCACCGTTCCAAGCAAATCCCCCGGCCCTCTTATTCTTAGGTCCGCCTCCGCGATTTCAAATCCGTTTTCGCTCTGCTCCAAGATTGCCAGTTTATCAAGTGCCTCGGGATCCTCTCGATCGGTCAAAAGAATGCAATAGCTCTGATGCTGACTGCGGCCGATCCTCCCGCGCAGCTGGTGGAGTTGCGCTAATCCGAACCGCTCCGAGTTCTCTATTAACATAACTGTCGCATTCGGGACGTCGACACCCACTTCTATCACTGTCGTAGAGACGAGGACGCCAATTTGGCCTTTCCGAAATCCTTCCATCACACGCTCCTTTTCGTCTGGGGTCAGTCGGCCGTGCAAAAGTCCGCATCGAATCGGTGCGAGTAATTTCTCCCACTTGGAGTACTCCGTCTTCGCAGCCTTTAGGCTCAGCGTATCTGATTCCTCAATTACCGGGTAAATAATGTATGCTTGGCGTCCGGCATCAACACGTTCTCGAATAAAGGAAGCCGCCTCTGGGATTTTTGCAGATGACCGCACGCGAGTAATAATTGAACGGCGATTTGCTGGCTTTTCATCTAGAATCGAAATTTCCAAGTCACCGTAAACTGTCATCGCCAGAGTCCGAGGAATAGGCGTCGCGGTCATCACGAGCAGATCCGGGACAGGCCTTCTTTCTAACAACTGCGTGCGCTGCAAAACGCCAAACTTATGCTGTTCATCGATCACCACGAGGCCGAGACTCCGGAATTGGTCAGGGTCGTAAAGTAAAGCGTGAGTACCGATCAGAATCTGGGAATCGCCGTAGAGTTCGAGATGGGAAACCTCCTGGCGTGTCCCAGTCTGAAGAGCGATTCGAACATCGAGCGTAGACAACCAGTGCCGGAAGTTTTCGAAATGTTGTTCGGCTAAGACCTGGGTGGGCGCCATAAGCACCGCTTGGTAACCGGCTTCAACCGCGTAAAGCATCGCGGCGGCCGCCGCGATGGTCTTGCCTGCGCCGACATCTCCCTGCAGCAGTCGACTCATCGGGACCTTTTTTGCCATATCCAGTCGGATCTCTCCAATTACTCGCTCCTGGGCCGCCGTTGGCCGGTAAGGGAGTGAAGTAAGAAAGCGTTCCGTCAGCTCTCCGGAAGCGACGTGGCGGTCTCCCGCAAGCGCCGCAACTGAACGTTTCCGTCGTTCCACCACAATCCGCATCGCCACGAATTCCGCCAACGCGAGAACCTTTCTCGCCTCCTCCTTAGCTGACCAATTGTCCGGGAAATGAATCTGACTCAGTGCTTCCTCCATGCACATTGGGCCGGCAGGGGCGGAATGATTTCCTCGCAGCCCCTTTAGTTCTTGAGTGGCTCGGAACATCACCGCGCGCAACGCTCGTTGGCGGACCCCTTCGGTCAGCGGGTAGATCGGCACGATCCGACCCATGTGAATATTCTCTTCTCCTTCTTCCTCAACGATCTCAAACTCCGGGTGGTCCAGATAGATCCGATTTTTGTACTGCTTAGGTCGGCCAAAGACTATCAACTCCTGACCCGCAGCTAACATTCTCTGCAGATAGTGCTGGTTGAACCACCGGCAAACAACACGCCCGCTCAGCGCTGTACGGAAAACATCCTCTAAAATCGCCTCCACGATTTTCCGACCTCCGAAATAACGAGCGGACACCTTCTGGACGAGTCCACGAAGACAGATCGGCTCTTCGGAGCCGGCCGTTGGGAATACGGCAAATCGCGTACGATCCTCGTACCGCCTAGGATAGTGCTCCATTAACTGCCGCCATGTATCGATACCAAGCCGTCGAATCAGTTTTCGCTGCGGCTCCGGTACCCAGGCGAGTTTTTCAAGCGGCTGGTCGAGTGCGTTCACGAGAGAATGTTAGTGCCGATGTCAGTTGCTCAAAATTTCGATCCGCGCACGGCGTTCCCAGCTCTTAGCGTTCGCCGTTCACCGTTCACCGTTCGCCGTTCACCTCTCACCTCTCACCTCTCGCCTCTCGCCTCTCCCTCCCACCTCTCACCCGCTGCCACCATCACGGCTCTGCCGGATTGCTTCGATGTGGAGCTGTAGTTCTACCCGGCTCTGGAAATGATTTGCTTCGAGGTGAAACGCCACGTCCCAAGGCGTGTCCGGTAGCGGAAATCTTGCGCCGTTAAAATGAATTGCTCTCAAAAGGCAGCCGCCATGCCGTAGCGTGAATAACCGATGTTTCTCCTTGACCAATCGCGGTTCACACGCGGGCGCAACCCGTCGAATGAAAAAGAGCGGTTGCGGATTACCTATGCCGAACGGTTGTAATAAATCGTGGCAGCTGAGAAATTTGAGCGTGATATCCTGGCCGGTGAGCTCTGCGTCGAGTTCGAGGCGGGGCCGCAACAAATCCGGCGTGAGTATCTTCCTCGCCGCTGCCCGGAAAGCCGCAGAAAATAACTCGAGCTGATCAAATTCGATCCGCACACCGGCAGCCATGTCATGCCCGCCGAATTGCACAAGGTAGTCACCGCATTCTTCTAACGCCTTGACGAGCGGCAAACCGGCAACGCTGCGGCCGCTCCCCTTCCCTTCACCCGAATCGTCAAACCCGATCACCACAGCCGGACGATGGAATTGCTTCATCAGGCGCGACGCTACAATGCCGACCACTCCGGGATGCCAGCCGCGGGAGGCTACGACAATCGCAGCGTCTCGGTCGGGAACAAACGTGTTCGTCAGCTGCTGCAAAGCTTCTTCGAGAGTCTTTTGTTCGACTGTTTGTCGATCGCGATTCTGCCAATCCAGGCTGCGTGCCAATAGAAACGCCTTTTCCGTATCCTCGGCGAGCAAGAGTTCGAGTGCGTCCTGAGCCACTCCAACGCGGCCGGCGGCATTCAATCGCGGACCGATCCGATAACCAATGTGCGCCGGGCGAATCGGCGGAGTCACGCCGGCAACTTGCATCAAAGCTCGTAAGCCGATCCACTCAGTTTGCTCAAGTTGGCGCAGACCATGTTGTACGAACGTCCGGTTCTCATGAACCAGCGGGACCAGATCCGCAATCGTCGCAATGGCGACCAAGTCGAGGTACTTCTTCAAATCTATTTCCGGAAGACGCCGTGTACGCAACAGAGCGTGACAGAGCTTAAAAACGAGACCCGCAGTGCAAAGATAGTGATAGTTTGAACCAGTTTTTGGGTTCACGAACGCGCGGCAATCTGGAAGGCGACCTTTTGCTTCGTGGTGATCAACAACGACGACATCCACTCCGACAGTCTCAATTTCGCCGATTCGATCTGCGGCGGTAGTCCCGCAATCCAGCGCGACGAGCAGTTGCGGCAAGTGCAACGCAAGGCATCTTTGTACTCCTTCTTGGGAGAGACCATAACCTTCTTCGAGGCGGTGTGGCAGGAAGGTTTGCACATCGGCTCCAAATGCTCGCAGCACACGATGCAGGAGCGCTACCGAAGTGACCCCATCTACATCGTAATCGCCGTACAGAACGATCACCTCCTTGCGATCGACTGCCTGAAAGATCCGCTCGGCAGCCTCTCCGATTCCACCGATTTCGAATGGGTCGCGCAAATCGCGTAATCGTGGAAACAAAAACTGACGCGCTTTTCCTTCCTCCACCAGGCCTATTCTCGCAAGAATACTCGCCAAGCCCGGCGCAAGATCCAATTGTCGGGAGACCGCCAATGCACCTTCCAATGGCATCGGGTCAGGAAAGAGCCAGGGACGATTCATAAAGTTAATGCCAGGAAAGTAAGCGAAAGCTCCAGCCTTTGCTCCAAGGAGTTTTGAGTTTTGCGTTTTGAATCAGCTGCCGGATCCCTGCCTGGATTCCTTTTTTAAAGGGATTACTCAAAGCCCAAAACTCAATTTGACTACGCCCGGCCTCGCTGCTAAGTTTTTTGCTTCGATGCGCCGCAACGGACAGCTTCTTGGCGTTGAGCTTCTCCTGCTCGGGAGTGGCGCCCCAAAACTTCTTCTGCTTTCCTAGCTTTATTTAGTCTGGTCAGAATCGCTCGCGGTGGAATCGGTTTTGACCGTATCGCTCCTCCACCGGAACCGAAATTTCCTAACTAACTAACTTTAGGCGAACATGGCAGACAAAATAATCATTTTCGACACCACACTGCGTGACGGCGAACAATGCCCAGGGGCGTCGATGAACCTCCGCGAAAAGATGGAGGTAGCACGTCAACTGCAGCGTTTAAATGTCGACGTGATTGAAGCCGGTTTTCCCGTCATTAGCGACGGCGATTTTGAAGCCGTACAGAAGATTGCAACCGAAGTCCGTGGACCAATCATTGCGGGCCTTGCTCGCTGCGTCCCGCAAGACATTGACGCGGCAGGCGCGGCCGTGAAGCCCGCTTCCGATCGAGCCCGCATCCATGTCTTTCTCGCGACCTCCAAGATTCATCGCGATTTTAAGCTCAAGAAGGCCAGCGAAGAGATTATCCGGCTCACCATCGACAGCGTGAAACGGGCTAAAGCAATCGTCAAGGATGTGGAGTTCTCGCCCGAGGACGCTTCCAGGACCGAACCGGAATTCCTGGCGGAAGTTGTGGAGGCAGCCATTGAGGCCGGTGCAACCACCGTCAATATTCCCGATACGGTCGGCTACGCTGTGCCCGGTCAATTCGCTGCCTTAATCCAGCATTTAAAGGCGAACGTAAAGCACATCGATGAAGCAATTATCAGCGTGCATTGCCATAATGATCTTGGCATGGCCGTGGCAAACTCGCTCGCCGCGGTACAGGCGGGTGCCCGACAGATCGAAGGAACCGTAAATGGCATCGGTGAACGTGCTGGCAACGCGGCGATTGAAGAGATCGTGATGGCGCTCAAAACGCGGTCCGATTACTTCACCGATTTTTACACCGAAATTAACAGCCGCGAGATCGTGAAATCTTCGCGACTAGTTAGTCGTATGAGCGGTCTGAT
The DNA here is from genome assembly GCA_036491515.1 of Chthoniobacterales bacterium. Lineage (GTDB taxonomy): Bacteria > Verrucomicrobiota > Verrucomicrobiia > Chthoniobacterales > JAFAMB01 > JAFAMB01. The sequence goes on along the minus strand of DASXBV010000213.1, from coordinate 3,775 downwards.
GGTGGCGCGCAGCAAAGCGATCGTGGGCGAGAACGCTTTTGCACACAGTTCCGGCATTCATCAGGACGGAATCCTGAAACATCGTGAGACCTACGAGATCATGGACCCTCGGGATGTCGGTTGGGGGGAAACCGAACTTCCGCTCACCAAGCACAGTGGACGGCATGCGATGGCGAGGCGATTGCAGCATCTCGGGTATCAATTAAGCGACGAAGAAATCCATCAGGTCTTCGTCCGATTTAAGGAAATCGGGGATAAAAAGAAATTCGTTTACGACGACGATCTCGGGGCGTTGGTAGACGACTCTATCGGTTCGACTCAAGAAGCCTGGCAACTGGACTACCTTAACGTAACCTCAGGTACAGCCACGATCCCGACGGCTACTGTCCGCCTGCGCAGGGGGGAAGAGACCTTGCAGGATTCTTCTCCCGGAAACGGAGCCGTTGATGCCACCATGAAAGCAGTCGACCGGATCCTCAGCCAGTGTGGACACCTGGTAGAATATCACGTCAGCGCGGTCTCGAGTGGCAAAGATGCATTGGGTGAAGTGAATCTCAAGTGCGACTTTGGTGACGGCCGGCTCATTACTGGCAAAGGCGCGAGCACAGACGTAATCGAAGCCAGTGCACGAGCTTACCTGAACGCGGTGAACCGAATGTTGCATCAGGCATCTCAACACACTCCCGAAAAAGAGATAGAATTTCTCGAAGCAGCTGGGGTGTAATTCGTAGCCGGACGCACTCCCTAGAAGGAGCGCGTCCCCGCGTCCATTTCCAAATGTTCACCCGGTCATCAGCGAGATTAAAAGGGAATTCGTGTAGACTTTCGCTTGCTATTTCCGACGATAAGGCCGAATCTCGGGTCCGTTTGTTCTTGTTCGTAGCACGGAAGATCGTCAATTGGGATTTCCTGAATGGTGATTTGAAACCCGATTCCCGGGAACGGCTCTGCGGCTGGCATACGTTATCACCCTGTGGAAAGTCCGATTTTAACCGAAGGAAAGATCGTCACAGTGCTCCCTGGAACCATGTTCCGGGTTGAGCTTGCCAATCAACATCTCGTCCTCGCCCACATCTCGGGAAAAATGAGGAAGCGATTCATCCGCCTCACGGCTGGAGATCGGGTCAAGCTTGAGATGTCTTCGTACGACCTGGGGAAAGCACGGATAGTGTACCGACTCGGCTAGGCAGAAGCGTGTCGGCGGGTCGGCGTATCAGCGTAACGGCGTCCGGGAAAAAAGCTGCTTTTCGACAGGCCTGGAGCGGAAGCGTATCGGCGGGTCGGCATATCGGCGTCTGGGGAATGAGACCGCCTTTCGACACGCCTGGAGTGACTAGGAGGTCTCGACCAAGTTGATGACGCCTTGCAAACGCCGACACGCCGATACGCCGATACGCCGACTCGTTGCCCCTTCTGCCGGTGAGAAAATCTCCAAAGGAGATAAACTCTTGCTCGATGAAACTCTCGATCCTGCTTATCTCCACGTTCTGGTTCGCCGCTATAATCGGTTCGCTTGGAATGGACGGTCCACCGAAAGCTCCGGTGCACGAGGCTGAGGACGAATACTTTGGGACGAAGATCAAGGACCCTTATCGCTGGATGGAAAACATCAAGCAAGACCCAGAGGCGCAGCAATGGCTCAAAGCGCAAGCGGACTTTACCAGACAAACGCTCGATTCGATGCCCGGGTACGCGAAGCTCAAGGCGCGAATCGCAGAACTGGTCAACAGCGAGCCGGCGACAATCTCGCAGCCGCGTCTGCTGGCAAACGGGAACTTGTTCTACTTGAAAACGGCCGCTGGTCAAAATACCGCCAAGCTCTGTTTTCGAAAAGAAGCGTCCGCCGACGAAGTTCTCTTAGTCGATCCTGACAGTTTTGAGAAGCAGGACGGTAAACCGCATGCGATCAACTTTTATGCACCGTCATGGGACGGTTCTCACGTGGCGTTTGGAATTTCGGCCCAGGGCTCGGAAGACGCCTTTATTCACGTTGTCGAGACGGAGACCGGCAAAGAAACAGGCGACGTCATTCCTCGATGCGAAGGCTCTGTCGTTTCGTGGCTGCCGGATGGCCATCGTTTCCTTTATACTCAGCTCCAGGAATTGAAGCCTGGCCGACCGGCGACGGAGAAGTACTTTGACACTAAGACGCGATTGCACGAACTGGGCTCAGACCCGGAAAAAGACGAAATTTACTTGGCGTCCAGCGCCAATCCGACGATTAGGTTCACGCCTCAACAGGCCGCCGCTATTTTAACTGTTCCAGGATCCGGTCTGTGTTTCGCCGTTGTCAGCAATTTCGTGCAGAATGAAGTAGCGCTGTACATCACGACGCTCACTGATCTCGGACCAGGCGCCAAATGGACACAGCTCTGCGATTTTGACGACCAAGTGACGAGCGTTGGGATCTTTGGTCACGATCTTTATTTTCTAACCCATAAAGACGCGCCGAAATTCAAGATTATCGCCCGCACATTCGGTGACGGGAAACTCGGAGCCGGCGAAGACGTAATTCCCGAGAGCGACAAAGTTATCCAACAGATCATTTCCGCCAAAGATGGCGTTTATTACACCGCGTCCGATGGCGTAGATTGTCGCTTATACAAGATTCAGACAGACGGATCAAAGACAGCGATAGAAATTCCATTGCCTCGTCAGGGCTGGGCTGGCTTTTACGAACTTGAAGAGGGGTCGACGGGTGATCTGCGAATGCCCGGCGTCCTTGTTAGCCTCAAGAGTTGGACCGTCGCCGAGGCTTATTACCGCTACGACCCTGAAAAGGGCACGACTCGCGCTTTGGATTTGCGGCCGCTGGGCCCCTATGATCAGCCTTCGAACCTCATTTCAGAGGAACTGAAGGTGGGAAGTTATGATGGGACACTGGTGCCTCTGTCGGTGCTCGGCCTAAACACGTTTAAGAAGGATGGCAGCCACCCCGTTTTGCTTCAGGGTTATGGAGCTTACGGCATAGTTGACGAGCCGGCCTATTCCCCGATAATGCTGGCCGCGCTCGAACACGGCATATGGCGAGCGGTTGCTCACGTCCGTGGCGGAGGAGTCTACGGTGACTCCTGGCATCGGGCCGGTATGAAGGCGACTAAGCCGAACACCTGGAAAGACTTTATCGCATGCGGCGAATCTTTAATTAAGAACGGCTACTCGGACAGGCATAAGTTGGCCGGTATAGCAGGAAGTGCCGGCGGTATTCTAATTGGCCGAGCCGTGACGGAGCGTCCGGATCTGTTTTCGGTTGCTTGCCCTATTGTTGGGGCATTGGACATGCTGCGTGCCGAATTAACAGCCAATGGCCCGCCGAATATTCCAGAATTCGGAACAGTAAAGAATAAGGCGGAATTCGATGCGCTTCGGGAAATGAGCACCTACGAGCACATCAACCCGGGAACCGCGTATCCGGCGCTTTTGTTCTACCACGGCTACAACGATCCGCGAGTTGACGTCTGGATGTCAGCCAAAACGGCGGCTCGATTCCAGGCCGATACGACCGGCGGCAAGCCGGTTCTACTGGACATCGACTACGACAGCGGTCACGGCATCGGCAACACGCGAGCCCAACAAATTCGCCGCTCAACCGATGTACTCGCGTTTATGCTCTGGCAATTCGGCGATCCGGAGTTTCAGCCGGCCAGACCGAAGTCGTAACCGAAAGAGAGCCCACGCTGCTTTCTTCTGCCGCCCGCAGCGCAGGACAAGGTAGCGTAGGCATCTTGCCTGCGCCACGCGGCGTTCGGAAGCGTACGCGTGATCCATCATGGAC
>DASXBV010000212.1:0-9202 GCA_036491515.1 Chthoniobacterales bacterium | reverse complement strand
CCATGTCTAAGAAACAGGAAGAAATGAAGTCTGTTGCTGAGAAGAACAAGGCACAGGGTAAGAAGTTTCTTGATGACAATGCCAAGAAGCCAGACGTGAAAACGACCGCTAGTGGACTTCAGTACAAGGTGATCAAAGCGGGCAGCGGAGATAAGCCAAAAGATACAGACGTGGTGGAAACCAACTATCGAGGCACAACAATTGACGGGAAGGAATTTGACAGCTCTGTCAAGCATGGCAGCTCATTCAGCTTCCCGGTAAACGGTGTGATCAAGGGCTGGTCAGAAGCATTGAAGATGATGCCGGTTGGTTCCAAGTGGCAACTCTATATTCCTGCCGATCTCGCTTACGGCGATGAGGGCTACGGTGAAGACATTGCTCCAGGCTCAACACTCGTTTTCGATGTAGAGCTACTCAGTATCAAGAAAAATGCCGGCAATACTCCTCCGGCTCCTGATCAGCAGCCGGAGAGCGGGGCGGAAAAGAAGCCGTCTGGAAAATAGGGGTAGCGCCTTGTGAGGGAAGATATCTTGCACGGCGGCACCGGACGCGCGGGAGCGCATCCCCGGCGCCGAGCGGCTCGATATCCTCCTTGGAGAAGAGTGCGCAAGACGCACAACTCAAAAACTTAAAATCCTCACGCGCCGGCCACGTCCGTCCGGGGATAGCTACCCAACACCTTCACGAACGTGCAGTGTTTCTCTAACTCTCCGATGGCTTGCTTCACCAGCGCGTCTTCGCAGTGGCCTTCAATATCAACGAAAAAGAAGTACTCCCAGTTCTTACGTTTCGAAGGACGGCTCTCGATCTTGCTCATACTCAATTTCAGCCGGTTGAATGGTTCGATCGCGGAGTACAAGGCGCCGACTCGGTCCTGAATACAAAACAGCAAGGATGTCTTGTCATTACCGGTCTGAGGGCAGCTTCCGTGAGAAATAACCAAAAATCGGGTAGTGTTGTTCGGACTGTCCTGGATCGATCGCTCGAGAATTTCCAGCCCGTGTAGCTCCGCCGCCATTGCACCGGCCAGAGCCGCGGCGCCCGGCTCTCTCGAAGCAACCTCGGCCGCTTTCGTTGTGCTCGAGACCTCAATCCATTCGAGGTCATGGGCGTGAGATTGCAGCCACTTTCGGCACTGACCAAAAACTTGAGGATGAGAATAGATCTTGGTGATCTTGTCTCTCGGTTCGTTCGACAAAAGATTGTTTTCGATCCGAAGCAGAATTTGAGCGCATATTTTTAGCTCCGAGTCCATGAAGACGTCCAGGGTGTGATTTACGGCGCCCTCAACGGAATTCTCGATCGGCACAACGCCATAGTCGGCCCTGCGGCGGGTAACCTGGTCGAATACGTCCCCGATGTTCGGCTGCGGAACATAATCAACCGATGCTCCGAACTTCGCGCGTGCGGCCTGATGAGTCCAAGTTGCTTCAGGCCCGAAATAACTGATGGTCAGTCCCTTCTCGAGCGCCAGAGCGGCTGACATGATTTCCCGGTAGATTGCGCGAACGGCAGTTCCAGGGAGGCGCCCTTTGTTTTTCTTCTCGAGGCCCTGCAGTAAAGCTTCCTCACGCTCGGGGGCGTAAATTGCGAGCCCTGCCTGCTTCTTGACGACGCCAACCTCGTGGACAAGGTCGGCCCGCTGATTCAAGAGCTCCAACAACTTCGTATCGACCTCGTCAATTCTCCTGCGAATCTGTTCCAGTGACAATTTCGATTTCTCCATTCTGAATTTTTTCCGTTTCGGAATCTGTCCGGTTGCTCGCCTCAATGCTCAATGGAGGGTGACGCTCCGCCATCCCCGCCGCTTTCGGCAACGAAATCTGTTTGAGCTCCAATGCGTTTGGTAGTTCCTCTAAAGTTCTTAGTCCGAAGTGCTCCATAAAGTGCTGCGTCGTTTCGTACAACAACGGCCGGCCAGGAATTTCCGCGCGCCCGGCGATTTTTACCAGTCCGGCATCGAGAAGCTTTTGCATCACTCCATCCACCGTTACACCGCGAATCGCCTCAACATCGGCTTTCGCGATCGGTTGCCGATAGGCAATGATAGCCAGCGTTTCGAGGGCGGGGGCGCTGAGCCGCGTTGGCCGCATCTCCGGAAATAGTTGGCGCACCCAAATCTGATATTCGGTCCGGCTGACCAGCACCCAGCCCGAGACCTGCTCAACAAGCTGGAACGAGCGACCTAGTTCCGAGTATTCGTTCTGCAAGAGATGCAGCGAGTCGGCGATCTCAGCCTCACTCGCCTTCGTCAAAGCCGCCTCTGGGCCATTTTCGAAAGATTCAGCGGCTGACCTCAATGCGCTTGCGATTTCCCTCAGCGTAAGCGGTTTTTGCGACGCGAAAAGCAGAGCCTCGACGACTCCTTTCAGGGTAACCATGGTTCGAATTCCGAGATTAGCCCAGATTTCTGCTGATAGAAAACCGGATAATTTCTTCTCCTCTCAAGTTGTTACGCGGCGGATTTCAATCTCGGCGAATGGCGCATCCTGAAACACCCGCAGCTGTTTCATGCGAATCAGTTCCAAAAGCGCCAAAAAAGTTACGGCAATCTCCGTGCGACTCGCGGCCCACGCGAAAAGCTCGGAAAAAGCAACCGATTTTTCGCCCGCGACGGTACGGATGATAAAGTCGATCTTGTCGGAGACTGAGAAGTTTTCTTCAAAAATTTCCCGCAAATCTTCGCGCTTGCTTTCGATTTTCTTCAGCACCTTCTGGAAGGCGCTGATCAAATCAAAAATGCTCACTTCGGCTACTAGCAGGGTGTCTGAATCGTTGAACGCCGGCTTCTCCGGCATCCTGGCTATGAGACCCTCCTGCAGCAACTCCCGCTGGTGGAGTTGAAACGCAGCGTCCTTGAATTTCTTATACTCGATCAATTGTCGAATCAGATCCCAACGCGGATCCTCTTCCTCCGCATCTTCATCCGGAGGCTGCTGATGGACGGGTAGAAGGCTGCGGCTTTTGATGTAGATCAGGTTTGCCGCCATTACCACAAATTCTCCGGCAATCTCCAGGTCGAGCATTCGAAATGTTTCGAGGTAATCGAGATATTGGCTCGTGATCCGTTCAATTGAAACATCGTAGATATCGACCTCCTCCTTTTTGATGAGATAAAGCAAGAGGTCAAGTGGACCTTCAAAAACCTCAAGCTTCACTTTATATTCGGTTTGCATTGGAAATTCACTGCAGGCTGTGCGGGCTAGTCCTCCTTGATCAAAATAGCGTTTGCCACTGCGTAATCCTGGGAATGACTCAGACTGACGAAAACAGAACGGACGCCCAAACGCTTGGCCAGTGCTGCTGCCCCGCCGTGCAGGACGACAAAAGGTTCGCCGCTGGCTTTCCTACGCACTTCAATGTCTCTCCAACTAAACTGACCGACAAAGCCTGTTCCGAACGCCTTAGACACCGCTTCCTTGGCGGCAAACCGAGCCGCAAAGTGAGGCGCAGGATCCCTCATCGCGCGGCAGTATTCCACCTCAGCTAACTGGTAGATCTTTTGGAGGAAATGATCGCCCTGGCGTCGGATGGCGTCCGCTATTCTTGCGTTTTCCACCACGTCAATCCCGATCCCAAGAATCATCCTCAGCTCTTTAAACGCTCCGACATCTGGCGAACAGCATATTCGAGACCAACAAACACGGCGCGCGAAATAATGGAATGTCCGATGTTAAATTCGTTCCAGTGCGGGATTTTCCTTAACAGTTTAACATTATCGTAATTTATCCCGTGACCGGCGTTTACCACGAGCCCTTTCTCCTCCGCGAAACGCGCTGAGGCTTCAAGTCGGTCCAGTTCATCCTGCTTAAAGTCAGGCAGGACATTGGCAAACGCGCCCGTGTGCAGCTCCACGGCGTCTGCTCCCAGGTCGGCCGAGGCTTCGATCTGATTGGCTTCGGGTTCGATGAACATGCTGACGCGGATCCCTGCGGAGTGAAGGCGTTCAACCGTCTGTTTGAGCGCCTTAGAATGTTTTGCCACGTTCAGTCCACCTTCGGTCGTTACTTCCTGCCGATTTTCGGGAACCAGACAAACCTCATCGGGGATCACCCGTAGGGCAGTCTCCAAAATCTCAGGTGTATTTCCCATCTCGAGGTTCAGCTTTGTCATGATGCTGGCTCTCAAACGAAAAACATCCCGGTCCTGGATATGCCTGCGATCGGCGCGTAAATGCACAGTGATACCGTCGGCTCCCGCTCGCTCGCAGGCGGATGCTGCTGCGAGAATGTCCGGCTCGCAGTTCGGCGTATCCATCATGTCGGCATACCGCGCCTGTCGAAGCGTCGCGACATGATCGATATTTACTCCTAGTTTGATCATAGCGTGTTAACGGAGACGTCAGGAATTTCAAGAAGTCAAGGGGAGAGGCTCGGGTAGGGCGAGGCTCCGCCCGAGCCGGGCTTAGCGCGTCGTCCTCGGCTCGGACGGAGCCTCGCCCTACCCGGAGCCTCGCCCTACCGACTCCTGAATTCTTGAATTCTCCCTCAATGCCTGAAATGTCGCACCCCGGTGAAGACCATTGCCATTTGCCGTTCATTCGCAGCGGCGATCACCTCTTCGTCGCGCAACGAACCACCCGGCTGGATCGCAGAGGTCGCGCCGGCGTCCGCCGCCGCGATTAATCCGTCCGCAAAAGGGAAGAATGCGTCGCTGCAGACGACGCTTCCTTTTAGCGTAAGTCCGGCCTCGTTAGCTTTCCAGACTGCGATTCGGGCGGAATCCACCCGCGACATCTGACCCGCGCCGATACCAAGCGTCCGATCCTTGGACGCGTACACGATGGCATTTGATTTGATATGTTTGACCACGCGCCAGCCAAAGAGCATAGCCTTCATCTCATCCGCGGTTGGCGGGCGGGCGGAGACTACATGTCGCTCCGGTTCCTCGAACCCGGCCCCGTCTTTTTCCTGCACGAGAATGCCTCCGATCACTGACCGAACCTGCAAGTCATCTTTTGCTTCCTCCGTCCCGGAGAGCATCTTCATCAGTCGAAGATTCTTCTTCTTCTGCAGTAAGGCTCTGGCCTCCGGCTCAAACTCCGGAGCAATAATTACTTCACTGAAAATTTCCGAAATGGCCCGGGCCAGCGATTCATTCAAGGGACAATTGCAAATGATAACACCGCCAAACGGAGCCTGTTTGTCCGTGGCGAAGGCCTTTATCCAGGCTTCCCGAAGATCTGGATCCGAACCGACTCCGCATGGGTTTGTATGCTTTAGAATCGCGACCGTCGGTTCCGGGAATTCTCGAATAAGGTTAGCTGCTGCGTTGATGTCGAGGATGTTATTATACGATAGTTCCTTGCCGTGCAGCTTCTGGAAGAAATTCTGAAAATGGCCGTATAAGGACGCTGCCTGGTGCGGATTCTCTCCGTAGCGCAGATGCATTTCTAACGGCAAACAGAGTACAAAGGCTCCAGCGGTACCTTGCTGTCGACGCAGAAAATCGGCAATAGCCTGATCGTATCCGGAAGTCTTGAGGAAAGCTTTGATCGCGAATTGTTCCCGCAACGTCAGAGTCGTCTCTCCGTCGTGCAACTCCATTTCTTTTAAAACCAAGTCGTAGTCCGCCGGATCGGATACGACGGTGACAGATCGATAGTTCTTGCCAGCGCTCCGCAGCATCGCGGGCCCGCCGATATCAATTTGCTCTACCGCCTGTTCCAGCGTCACGTTCGGCTCAGCCACCGTGCTCTCAAACGGATAGAGGTTAACCACGACCAGATCGATCGGTTGGATCTGGTGCGCCGCCGCCTGTTGTCGGTGATCTGGATTGTCTCGAAGGAAAAGCAAACCACCGTGCACCTTCGGATGGAGGGTTTTGACTCTTCCGCTCAGAATCTCCGGGAAGCCGGTGAATTGTTCGATCTCGATGTGTGAGATCGACTCGTCTTTTAGTAGGGCTGCAGTGCCGCCCGTCGAAATGATCTCGATACCCATCTCGCTGAGCCGACGAGCGAACGGAACAATGCCCGTCTTATCCGAAACAGAAATCAGAGCACGATTGATCTTCATTACGCGCAGAAGATTAACAGGTTCTCATTCGTCGTCTATTGAGCATGTGGAAAAGTGGTTCGAACAAGCCGACGCTCGGGCGCACGCGGTTCAATATTGAGCCGGCTATCGCTGAGTTACGATCAATAAAATATTCGCTTGCAATATACTAACCAGTCAACTAAGTTGTTTGCTGTGAGACGAGAAGGCGATACCAAACAGAAACTTTTCAACACAGCCGTCGAGCTGATCTGGGAAAACAGTTACGGATCGATCAGTGTCGACGATATTTGCAGTCGAGCGGGCGTCAACAAGGGAAGTTTCTATTACGCTTTTAAGTCCAAGTCAGATCTGGCCGTGGCAGCTTTCGAAAACCATTGGAACAAAAAGCGACCTGTGCTCGATGAGATTTTTTCCTCTCAAGTTCCGCCACTCGAACGCATGAAAAAATACTGCGACCGCGTTGTTCAGGACCAATTAGAAAAGTACCAGAAGGCTGGGAAAGTGTGTGGTTGCCCTTTTTGTTCCATCGGCTCCGAGCTGAGCACTCAGGACGAACCGATCCGGAAAAAGGCGCACGAGCTTTCTGAACGATCCATGAAGTATTTAGCGTCCACATTGCGCGAGGCCATTGCCGAAGGTGCTGTGGAGGCCAAAGATCCCATGGAGTTGGCGCGGGAAGTTTTCTGTTACATTAGCGGCTTGCTGATGCAAGCGAAGATAGAGAATAATCCCGAGATTTTAAAGTGCTTGAAGAAAGGCGTGTTCCGCATCTTGGGCGCGAAACCGCTGGCAGCACTCTCATGACTTCGGATTGGAAAAGATTTTTTTGCGCTGCGGCTTGACTGACCAGTCAGCCAAAACTTTGACCTAAATAATCAAAACCGATCAATTCACCATGAATGCATCGTTAAGTTCAAATTGTACCGAATGTTCCGCTACGGCTCTCTCCAAAAAGCTTCTCGAGCGTCCTTTGAGATTCGCTGAGATAGCCGCCTTATCCGAAAAATGCGATTTGTGGAATCCTCGAAAGCATCCGGCGAAACAGACAAATCAGCCCCTTACTTTCGTGGTTCCTGCCTTCCAACTGGTCGCCTCGATTTCGCGATATGTCGAGTAATCTGGAGAACCAATTTCGAACTGCAGCTCGATGAGTAAGCGAAGGATCCAGCGTTTGCCTCTGTAGGCGGAAGCTCCAGCCTTTGCCTCTTCGAGGACGATTTGGACGTGCCAGCCCGGGTCGCGGGGGGCGCGTCCCTACCGCCGCTATCAGCCTATGCTATGCTAGCTTCCTTGGCCTCGCCGACGCTGACATCAGGGTTTTCGAGGACGAAGGACGAAGGACGATGACGAGCACGAGGTAAAGGCTGGAGCCTTCGCTTACTCTCGAAAAGTCACGACTCCAGCTTGGCCGCTGGCGTGCCCGACGACAGCGTCGGTTGCTATGTTGATAAATAACCCGTGTTCAACGACCCCGGGAATCTGGTTCAATTTTGTTCCGAGGCTTTCGGGATCCGGGATTACGTGCAAATGATAATCGAGCAGATAGTGACCACTGTCGGTGACGAGTGGCTTTTGCAGACCGCCGCGCACATCGAAGTGTACATCAACGAAGCCCTCATCCTTGAATAGCTTTTGCAGATGCCGTTCGGTGCTTCGCCACGCGAAGGGTATCACTTCGATCGGAAGCGGGAACCGACCGAGTCGCTCAACCACCTTAGATTCGTCGACGATAGCAACCATCCTCTTCGAGGCACAGGCGACGATTTTTTCCCAAAGCAAGTTCGCACCACCTCCTTTGATCATGCGACCTTTGCCATCGATCTCGTCAGCACCGTCGATTGTCAGATCTAATTGGCCCACGTCGTTCAAATCTGCCAGCGGGACACCGACTTCCTGAGCGAGCTGCGCGGTTGATTTCGAACTCGGTACCCCGGTAACTCGAAGACCGTTCGTCACGCGTTCACCCAGGATCCGAACAAACCATCGAGATGTTGTTCCGGATCCAAGTCCTATGGTCATTCCGTCCCTGAGGAATGTCTCGATCGCCTTAGCGGCAGCGACCCGTTTTGCCTCATCCTGTGCGGCGGTTCCTTGCATATGGTTTTCTTTTGAAATTGACAAATATTCGAGCCCCTGTGCAATCCTGTAGGTTAATTAACCCCCAGAAGAACAATTTAAAAAGGAAATAACATGTGGAGCGTTATTAGTTATGCCATGGCTCGTTGCGCCGAAAGTGTTGACAGCCTCGAAACTTGCGCAAGTCAGGAAGCCAAGAAAATGGAAGTACGGCCGGCTGGTGCCGGCACCCGGCGGTGCGCGCCGGTGGGCGCATTGGTCGCGCTGGTCGCCGCCGGAACAATCCTGTCATTGGTAAGTGGCGCTATGCGGACGAATGCAGCCGACGCATCCAAGGATCAGATCCTCATCGGCCTGATCACAAAGACGGAGGTCAATCCCTACTTTGTTAAGTTGCGGCAGGCGGCGACGGCTGAAGCCGAGAAGCAGGGAGCGAAGCTCCTCGCCCGGTACGGCAAGTTCGATGGCGATAATGAGGGGCAGGTCGCAGCGATCGAGAACTTGATCAGCGCCGGAGTCAAGGGTATCCTGATCACGCCGAACAACTCCACGGGAGTGCTCGGTGCCGTCAAAAAAGCTCGCGACAAAGGCATCCTCGTCATCGCCCTCGATACGGCCACGGATCCTGCGGATGCTGTTGACGCAACCCTTGCCACCGATAATTTCGAGGCCGGTGTGCTCCAGGGCCAGTACGCAAGGAAGGCGCTTGGGGATAAGGAGCCGAAGCTGGCGATGCTCGATGGCACGCCAGGTGGTACCGTAGATACGCAACGCCATGATGGATTCCTCAAGGGTTTTGGCATTAAGGAAGGCGACCCGGCGATCGTCGGTAAGCAGATCACACACGGCGCACTGGATGAGGGTCAGACCGCTATGGAGAACCTCCTTACCGCCCATCCCGATATCAATGTTGTTTACACCATCAACGAGCCGGCGGCCGAGGGCGCCTACGCGGCGATCAAAAAGGCCGGCAAGCTCAAGGACATCGTTTTGACTTCGATTGACGGCGGCCGTCTAGGAGTTCAGTACGTCAAGGACGGCAAAATTGCGGGTACGGTAATGCAGTTTCCCAAGATAATGGCCACTCGCGGTGTCGACTACGTCGTCGATTTCGCCAAGACCGGAAA
>DASXBV010000211.1:0-4604 GCA_036491515.1 Chthoniobacterales bacterium | reverse complement strand
CCGCCAGCCAATGGAGCCGGTTGGCTAAACGCCACGTCGGGCGTTTCACTAGGTTTCCCTTCGAGCGGGAAATCTTTCCGGAGAGGATAGTACGGATACCCTTCCCACATGATGATTCGGCGGAGATCCGGATGATTGGCGAACCGGATTCCCATCATGTCATATACCTCGCGTTCGTGCCAATTGGCGGTCGCCCAGAGGTGAACAACAGACGGTACCTCGAGATGATCTTCTGATACCCGGGTTTTCAGCCGGAGGTGGATGTTTGAATCCATGGAGTACAGCTCGTATACGACCTCGAACCGAGGTTCGTCGCCGAAATTGTCGACACTGGAGAGGTCACAAAGAAAATTAAAGCCGAGCTGTTCTTTGGCGAACTTACAGGCCGGCTCGATCTGCGCGAGCGTCAGTTCGAGAGTGATTTCGCCGCGAAAATCGGATCGCTGAACAACCTGGAACTGCTCTTGGAGCTTGGCAGCGGCTTCCTCAAGCTTCACGAAAAGACCTCCATGAGCTCCTTTTTCTGGTCCGCAATTGCTGTTTCGCGCTCGATTTTGTGCTGCAACTTCATGAGACCTTCAAGAAGGGCCTCGGGACGAGGCGGACAACCGCTGATGTAGACGTCGACGGGGATGAGGTGATCAATTCCTTGAAGGACGGCATAGCTGCGATACATGCCGCCGGAAGAAGCGCAGGCGCCCATCGCGATCACCCATTTTGGCTCGGGCATCTGGTCGTATATTCGCTTCACGGCAAGAGCCATCTTGTAGGTCACGGTACCGGCCACGATCATCACGTCCGATTGCCGCGGGGAGAATCGCATCACTTCAGCGCCGAACCGCGCGATGTCGTAGCGAGAGCATGCCGTGGCCATCATTTCGATTGCGCAACAGGCAAGACCCATCGGCATCGGCCAAAGGGAGTTTTTGCGCATCCAATTGATACAGGCATCGAGCCGAGAGAAAATGACGTTTCCCTCAATCTTTGAATCGTAAGCAACCGGGGCAGTTTGCACCATAAACTAGCTTAAGGGTCAACGAACTGGGGGCAAGTGAATTTTGCGTATCGGCGCCGGGGGAAATCGTATCGGCGTATCGGCGTATCGGCGTATCGGCGACAGGGCCGTGGCCGCGGATGGATGAACTAGGGGTGTCCAGCCGAGTCTAAAAACGAAGACGGATTGTCGACCCCGCACGCCGATCCGATTCTCCCCCCCACGCCGATACGCCGACACGCCGACCCGCCGACACGATTCTTCCCCCCACGCCGACACCCCGATACGCCGACACGCCGATACGATTCTCCCGCACGCCGATACGCCGATACGCCGATACGACTCTCCCCAACGTCCTCCCATTGACGCCGTCCCGCGACTAGACAATACTGCGCTTCCACATGGGAGGCCGGTTTACTCGCAACTTTTGCATCATCGCGCATATCGATCACGGGAAGACGACATTGTCGGATCGGTTGCTCGAGACCACCGGGACCATTGAAGAGCGGGAGAAGCAGGACCAGTTGCTCGATTCGATGGATCTGGAGCGGGAGAGGGGCATCACGATCAAAGCGCATCCGGTGGCCATGAAATATTTGGCAAAGGATGGACACACCTACCGATTGAATCTACTCGATACTCCCGGACATGTAGATTTTTCCTACGAGGTCTCTCGCAGCCTGGCGGCTTGTGAGGGTGCTGTTTTGGTGGTGGATGCGGCTCAGGGCGTGGAGGCGCAAACGGTGGCGAACGTCCACCTCGCCACCAAACAAAATCTGGTGATCATTCCGGTGATCAATAAAATCGATCTTCCGAACGCCGATATTCCGACAGTTAAAAAGCAGCTCGAAGACGTCCTGGCAATTCCAGCTGACGAGGCGATCCTTGCCAGCGCGAAGGCTGGGCTGGGTATCGAAGAGATTCTGGAAGCCATCGTACATCGCATTCCAGCGCCGGAACCGATGCCGGATGGGAAATTGAGAGCACTGGTTTTCGATTCGGTGTTCGATGTTTATAGAGGAGTGGTAGCCTATACGCGGGTTTTCTCGGGGAGCATCGTGGTGGGTCAAGGGGTCAAGCTGATGAGAACCTCCCAAAGCTATGAGATCAAGGAGGTGGGAATTTTTACACCCAAACCGCTAGCTCAACCGGAGCTGGAAGCGGGTCACGTCGGTTATTTTATTGCCAACATCAAGTCGACTGCAGAGATCAAAATCGGCGATACGCTGACTGATCAACGCAATGCTGCGCTCGAGCCGTTGCCTGGATTTCAAGAAATTCATCCGATGGTGTTCAGCGGGATCTATCCGATCAACACCGGCGATTTCGAACATTTGAAGATCGCGTTGGGGAAACTGCAGATCAACGATTCGGCTTTTGTTTATCAGGCGGAAAGTTCGGTTGCCCTTGGGTTCGGTTTCAGGTGCGGTTTTCTCGGCCTGCTCCATATGGAGATCGTGCAGGAGCGGCTGCGTCGCGAGTTCGACATGGATATCATCGCGACCTACCCCAGCGTCGTTTATCGTGTTCTGAAAACGAATGGCGAACTGATTGAGGTCGATAATCCTTCTTTTTTGCCTGATCCGAGCCTGACCGAAGAGATCCGAGAGCCGATCGTGAAATGTTTCGTGATGTGCCCCAACGAAAACATTGGAGATATGATGCAATTGACTATGGAAAAGCGTGGAGAAGTCGAGCACACGGAATCGATCGACACTCGCCGCGTGATGCTGACTGCCGTGATCCCGCTAAACGAGATCCTGGTCGATTTTAACGACAAGATCAAATCTCTTACACATGGCTATGGGTCGATGGACTATGAGCAATTCGGCTATCGCGCGGCGGATCTGGTGAAGCTGGACATGCTCGTAAATGGGGAACCCGTGGATGCTTTCTCGAGCATCGTGCACCGGGATAAGGCCGATGGACGCGGCCGACTCCTCGCGGCGAAGTTGAAGGAGGTTATCCCCCAGCAGCTATTTCAAGTGACAATCCAGGCCGCGATCGGTGGCAAAATCATCGCTCGCGAAAACGTCTCGGCCCTCCGGAAGAACGTGACGGCCAAATGTTACGGCGGCGATATAACGCGGAAAAGGAAGCTTTTGGAAAAACAAAAAGAGGGTAAAAAACGGATGAAAGCCATCGGGCGAGTAAACATTCCTCAGGAAGCTTTTATTGAAGTTCTTAAGACCAACTGATGTTAACTCCCAAGTACATTGAAGAGGGCCGGGCTCTTGCGAAGGCCGCCCGAAGAGTCATTAACTATCGAAGAGATATCGCCCGACCCGAAGATCTCCGACAGCTTCGGGAAAAGGTCGAGGCGTTGCAGAAGGCCTTGAAGAAGCGTTCGAGTGAAGAGGTCCAAGTAGCCGAGAATGAGTTGCTTGCGATTGTGGGTAAAGTCCAGCCACCCCGGGAATACCAGGGGATCAGGGAGAACGTTGAGTTATTTGTCGTAGCGATCGTCTTGGCTCTCGGCATCCGCGCTTTTTATTTGCAGCCTTTCAAGATCCCGACTGGGTCAATGCAGCCGACCCTGAACGGCGTCATCGGACACCGTACCGCCGCACCGCCGCCTAACTTTATCGTACGCGCGTTCCAATTTGTTACCTTGGGCCGCACCTACGAGGATGTGGTGTCCCAGGAGCCGACAGATACGATCATTTCGATCTACCCCGCAAAGATAAGACAATTTTGGGACGGCTCAGTCATCCAAATGTCTTCGGGCAGGACCTACCAAGTCGGAATCGACCCGAGATCCTTGGAGTACCAGATGAACGTAAAACCGGGTCAGACTTTTGCGCAGGGAGAGCCCATTGTGCGAGGTTACGCAGACCTCGGTGATCAGCTCTTTGTCGACAAGTTCAGTTACAACGTGTTAGGGCCGCACCGCGCCGACGTTTTCGTCTTCCGGACTAATGGGATCCGCGGAATTCCGCCAGGTCCGGATTTGTCCAGCGAGCACTACATCAAGCGCTTAGCCGGCTTACCCGGTGACACGTTGCGGATAGACCAGCCGAAGCTATTCATTAACGGCCAAGTGGCAAAGGAATACGGTTTCGTGCGTGTCCAATCTCAGAAGAACGGCTACACTGGCTATCATAATTTCCCTGGGACGACGATTTATCTTAGCGACCCTGAGTCAACAGTCACTGTTCCACCCGGGAATTTTTTCGCGCTGGGCGACAACAGCGCCGACAGCCTCGACAGCCGCTACTGGGGATTCGTTCCCAAAATGAATGTAGTGGGAAGAGGACTGTTCGTTTACTGGCCATTTTCGGGCCACTGGGGGTTTGTGAGGTAGCAAGGATCAGCGGGTTCAGCGGGTTCAAGTGACACGGCGGCGACGTAGCCTGAAAAGCGGAGTCGGGTTTTTCATCCGCCGGTAGGGACGCACTCCCGTAGATAAGCGTTAACTTAAGCGATGCAGAAACTCTCAAACGCGCCACGATGTAGGTGAACCGTCTCGGGTTTGCACAGTTTCGAAGAGTGCAAAGCGGGACGCTTCGCCTACTTTGCGCTTATGGCACTTGCAGAGGCGGCGGGTTGGCAATCGACGATGATTCCGGCAGCGGGTGCACTCGCCGGTTACCTGGTTCTGATCCTTGCG
>DASXBV010000210.1:0-5318 GCA_036491515.1 Chthoniobacterales bacterium | reverse complement strand
ATGCATATATCGAACCTTGATATGTCCGAAGGTAACGGTAAACCGAACTGGGGCATTCGGAACTATGGCATTAATGTTTACGGACCGATGATTGGCATCGATATGAAGTTAGGTAAGCGCACTCGACACTCTGAGTAAAATCTGAATCGGCACGCTTGCGTTCGGCGCATCCGCCTTTGGGAATGCGGCAGCCACTCTAACGGGCGCTGCCAGGTGACGACGCCCGTTGATCCGTCAATGGGTGCCGTGGGATGTTTCAGAGCTACCCAATGAGCAACGTACCGGACGTGACTGCGGCCAAGATTTGTTATGGCGGACGAAAATCTGGATGGATTCAGAGGTGAAGTGCTGGACTCGGTGGCAACGTCGGAATCAATCTCTTGTAAATAAAAGGGATGTTGCTGGAGGCGCGGGTCGGAATCGAACCGACGCATAAAGGTTTTGCAGACCTCTCCCTTACCACTTGGGTACCGCGCCCTGAAATTAAGGTAGCGCCAGATGCCAAAAAAGTCCACCGATGCCCAGCAGCGCTGCCGAACATGCAAAGGGCCCTCAGCAGAGGGCACCAGGAACCGAATCGATGGAGCGGGAGACGGGATTTGAACCCGCGACTTCGACCTTGGCAAGGTCGCACTCTACCACTGAGTTACTCCCGCTCAGCAGCCCCATTATAAATGAGGCATCCGAGCGGGGCAAAATAAATGCCATCACCACTGGGAAAGCCCCTGGAACTCACCGCCCGCCACCGGCTATTTGTTTTTTGCGAGCTCCGAAGGCCTGGTCCACTGGGGGCGCGTTCAGAAACATTTCCGCTCGATTCGAGGCCCACCCCTTCAGCATCGCCCCGGCACATCCCCGTGGTGGCCCGTCCACTGCGGGTCCCGTTCGGGCGGGACGATCTCGCCGTCGCGCATGTGGATGACCTCGTCGCCATACTCCGCCGCTTCCGGATTGTGCGTGATCATCAGGACGGTCTGGCCGAGTTCCTGGTTAGATTGGCGTAGCATGCGAAGCACGATTTCAGAGTTCTTGGAATCCAGGTTGCCCGTAGGCTCGTCCGCCAATACGATGGCGGGCTTATTGACCAATGCCCGCGCCAGCGCAACCCGCTGCTGTTCGCCTCCGGAGAGTTCCGCGGGACGATGAGAGAGACGCTGGGTGAGTCCCAGCAGTTCAACGATTCGCTTGAAGTGAGCCTCATCGAACTTGCCGTCGCCGGCGATGTCGCGGGCAATTTCGATATTCGAGCGTGCATCGAGCGTAGGCAGCAGGTTGAATTTTTGGAATACAAAGCCGATTTTGCGCTTCCGCATACGGGTGCGCTCCGCATCCGAGAGCTGCGAGATATCCTCCCCGTCAATCACGATGCGCCCCCCATCCGGACGAGTCAGCCCTCCCAATAGATAGAAGAGCGTGGACTTTCCACTCCCGGAAGGCCCAACCACGCTGACAAATTTTCCCCTTTCCACGCTGATCGTCACGCCGCGCAAGGCTTGCACCTCAACCTTGCCCACATGGTAGGTCTTCCGTAGCTCAACGGCTTCGATGAAAGACATGCAGACTAACGATACTACAGACGGTCGGAAGGTTTGTGCGAAGGACCCCGCTCAGGCTGCGCCGATGTGCGACGCGTCGCGCTGAGGATGGGTTCGGCTCGGTCCCCGCTTGCGGACGAGTAGCAGACGGATGCGTTCCAGAAGTTCGGCGGGTACGTGCATGCCTTTCGGAAGAAAAACGTCGGCCTGGGTGTCGCGATCATAGATACGGACTTTGCCCGAGAGCAGGATCGCGGGAGTGCGCGGCGAGATGGCTTTGATGGCTTCAATGAGTTTGGCGCCGTCGAGACCGGGCATGATCAGGTCCGTGAGCACGAGGTCGACACCACCCCTCTTAAAGCGTGACAGGGCATCTTCTCCGTTCAGGCAGGAAATCACGCGATAGCCGCGGGTTTCCAGAAGAACTTTGCGGATGGAGAGGGATTGTTCGTTGTCATCGACACAGAGAATCGTGCGTTTTGGTTTCATTGCTTTTCCCGAGCGTGAAGTGGCCGCCCAACCGCGGCAGGCAGAACGAAGTTACGAATGCTGGTGATCTTGTTCATGGAGAATTTCAGAGCGACAAAATCCTACGTTCCGATTCGAGTGCTGTAAAGTGCCGCCGATGCCAATGGGAAACTTTTCCTATTGACTTTTCTCAAGCGTGTTGTGAGTGCGATTTTTCGCGGAGAAGAGAACTGTTGTCAGAAGGAAAATTCACTGCGCATGACTTCGACGGCGTTGCCGCCGACTCGCACGTTAACCACGCGGTTATCATCCTTGGACGCACGAACGAAAATTTGGCTGGGCCGTTTCATTTCGATCCCCTGTTCGATGAGGACGCGCTCGTCGGGTTGGGCCACGCCATGAGCCACCATCCACGCCGCCGTGCATCCCGCTGCAGAACCCGTGGCCGGGTCTTCGGTCCCGTAGAAGAGCATGCGAGCGTGCAAACGCGCGTTGGGATCGACGGTTTCACGCGACACAAAGTAGAAAAACTTGCCTCCGTGCTCAGCAAGATATTGCTCCCCGCGAACCGGGTCTATGCGTAGATCCCGAAGTATGGCTAACGACCGAATGGGCGTAATCGTGTAGGCCAGTCCGGTGGACACCGTTTCCACGGGCAGTGACGGATCAAGATCCTCGACCCTTACCCCAATCGCCTTCGCGACTGCCTCTCGATCATGCCGCGCAATAAATTGTGGGTCGACCTGCGTCATCTCGCCGAACGAAGGTTGCCCATTCACATCTTCGAAGCGAACCGGAACCGGTCCGACGTTCAACTCAAGCCGCACCTCGGAAGCGCCGCTTGATCCGCGCAGCACGAATGCCGTGCCCAGCGTCGGGTGGCCGGCGAACGGAAGTTCCTCCGAAACCGTGAAGATGCGCACTCGAATGCCGCGATCGCGCTCATTTGCTGCGTTTTCCGGCAGGACGAAGGTCGTCTCCGAGAGATTAGTCTCGCGGGCGATTGCCTGCATTTGTTCCGTAGTCAATCCGCGGCCATCGAGGCAGACCGCCAGCGCATTGCCTGTGAGCGGGTGATCTGTGAACACATCAATCTGCACCATCTGCAGTTTTCTTGAAGTTGCCATAGGCTAGGTTCCCCTGCCGTCAACACCAGATCCGTCACGTGCGATAACATAGAAGAAGACGGAGATTGGATTATCTGGACCGTTGGCGGGATTCGGGACTTCATCACACACCTGGTTCAACTTGGCTCGCGACGAGCCAGCCTAATTTAGACAGACGATGAGAGGAAATGACATGTCTTTGCGCATCAATTCGGAAGCACCCAATTTCACGGCGGAAACAACTCAAGGGAAGATCAACTTCCATGAATGGATCGGGAACGGATGGGCCGTTCTTTTTTCTCACCCGAAGGATTTCACGCCTGTCTGCACAACCGAACTGGGCTATATGGCCGGCCTGCAGCCTGAGTTTGCGAAACGCAATACGAAGATTTTGGGGTTGAGCGTGGACCCTGTGACGAGTCACGGCAAGTGGGCATCTGACATCGAAGAGACTCAGGGTCACAAGGTGAACTATCCCATGATCGGCGATCCCGAACTCAAAGTCGCGAAACTCTATGACATGCTGCCTGCCGAGGCGGGCGACAGCTGCGAGGGCCGGACCCCGGCCGATAATGCCACCGTACGCACCGTGTTCATCGTAGGGCCCGACAAGAAGATCAAAATGATGATGATCTATCCGATGAGCAGTGGGCGCAACTTCGACGAAATTTTGCGGGTTCTCGACTCTCTGCAACTCAGCGTCAAGCACAACGTGGCGACCCCTGTGAACTGGAAGCCGGGAGACGATGTCATCATCCCCACTTCGGTTTCCGAGGAACAGGCAAAACAGAAGTATCCGGGTGGATGGAAGACCTTGAAGCCATATCTGCGAGTGGTGGCTCAACCGAGATAAGAAATTAGCTACGGACTGGCATCTGAAAGGCCACGGAATCAGGCACGAAGTCCGTGGCTTTTTTTGTATTCGCCTGGCGGATCCGAAAGCTCCTCGCCCCAGCAGACCATTTTCAGAGGGCAAGCGGTAGGTAAAGATTCGTAAAAAGTCTCTGATTTTGACAACTTCGGCCCGATAATCTGGTTCATACCAGTGACCCTAGTCGATTTTTTGCGGAAGGAGATTCCCATGTTAAGACGTAGTCTACTTGCGCTGATGCTGGCCGGCTTGCTCTATGCGGTCACGCCGCTAGCTCTCGCGCAATATGGCAGCAACGATCAGCAATCAGCGCCGGCCGGCGAGGCCGCCGAGCACGGTCCCGGACACCATCATTTCGACCCCGCGAAGCGCACCGAAATGTTGACCAAGCAGCTCAATCTCACCTCGGACCAACAAGCCAAAGTCCAAGACATTTTGAAATCGGAACAAGCCCAAATGGAGAAGCTGCAGGCGGATTCGTCGGCCTCGCCGAAGGATCGACATTCAAAAATGATGGACCTTCACAAAGCATCCGACGATCAGATTCGTGAGCTCCTGGACCCAAACCAGCAAAAGAAATGGGACGCGATGCAAGCCAAGCGGGAGCAATGGATGCAAGGCCATCACCACGGACAAGCTCCCGGCAATGGGCCGGAATCCGAACAGAAATAAGCCTCTGGGGTGGGCAACGATGCCCACCCAGTTCTTCATAATCCCCGCCTGGCAAACCTCGTGCAGCCGAAACCCGATACCCCGCGTTTCCTTCGGTCTAAACAATGTCAGTGCTGAGTCCCATGTCCATCCCCTCCAGCCGCGCTGTATTGAACTCGTCTCTAAGCGCCGTATACTGCCATGGTGCCTGAGCGGCGGAAATCCAAGTCTCTTCAGTCGGACCGTCCTCTTCCTCAGCTGCACGCATAAGCAATGATTGCTCGCGGAACGGAAGCGTAAGCAGGCCGGTGTCTGTTCCGGTCTTCAAAACCGGCGGACGGCATCTCTGATGTCGTCGGTGCGTTCGACTCGCACACGCTTCCGCCAGTTTGTTTTCTGCTGGATACGGAGGACTTGAGGGCTGTCGCGAAGTGAGAAGCATCCGCAGAAAAGGGTCTGACGTGATAAAAACGTGATAATTTCGCAGAGCATTTGGGGCCATTTTTGAGCCGGCCGCTCCGTGAATTTGCAAGTGGTCGGATCACTCCCTGGTTCGCTGATTCGACAGCTTCCGGAATGCACGCAATTTCCTCGAAATTGGCACCTCCGATTAACTTCTCACAAGCGAACCACTCGAAAGCGATCCTATGTGCGGATCGAGGGTAGGCTAGGGGCGCTTTGGGAAAG
>DASXBV010000209.1:0-9133 GCA_036491515.1 Chthoniobacterales bacterium | reverse complement strand
ATCAAAAGAATGAATGCAGCGACAAAAACCAGGAGATACAGGATCTTGTTCAGCAGCGAACGTATCCAGTCATCCCTGGGTTGGTCGTAATCATCGTACGCCGATCCGCCTCTCACTCAGCGCATTTTACCTCCATACTGGCCGTTGTCACCAAGTTCTTCTTCGATTCGCAGAAGCTGATTGTATTTGGCGATACGATCGGTACGCGAAAGCGAGCCGGTCTTAATTTGCCCGGCGTTCGTCGCCACAGCGATGTCAGCTATGGTGGTGTCTTCCGTCTCGCCCGATCTATGGCTGATTACGGCCGTGTAGCGATTCTCCTTGGCAAGCTCGATGGCGTCCAACGTTTCAGTCAGAGAGCCGATCTGGTTCACCTTAACCAGAATCGAATTAGCGACGCCCTCTTGGATCCCTTTGCGAAGGAATTTGACATTAGTTACGAACAGGTCATCGCCCACGAGCTGAATCTTCGCGCCGAGAGCACCGGTCAGCTTCTTCCAGCCCGCCCAGTCGTTTTCCGCACAGCCGTCCTCGATTGAGACGATCGGGTACTTCGAACAGAGCTCCTGATAATAGGCTACGAGTTCATCCGCGGATTTCTTTGAGCCATCGGATTTCTTGAAAACATAGGTGTCTGAATCAGCATCATAGAACTCGCTGGCGGCGGGATCGAGCGCGAAGAAGATATCTTCACCGAGTTTGTAGCCGGCTTTCTCCACCGCCTTCCCAATGGTGTCAAGAGCGTCTTCAACACCGCTGAGATTTGGGGCGAAACCTCCCTCATCGCCGACCGCGGTGGAAAGGCCGCGTGCTTTCAGAACACTCTTGAGTGCGTGAAAGACCTCTGTCCCATAACGCAGCGCCTCGGAAAAGGTGGGCGCACCTTTCGGCATGATCATAAATTCCTGAAAATCGATTGGGGCATCCGAATGGGCACCACCGTTGATGATGTTCATCATGGGAACCGGCAACACTTTGGCGTTCGGGCCGCCCAAGTAACGGAACAGCGGAAGATCAAGTTGGGCGGCGGCGGCGTGTGCAACCGCCAGCGAAACTCCAAGAATCGCGTTAGCGCCAAGTTCCTTTTTGTTGGCAGAGCCGTCGAGCGCAATCATCGCGTTATCTATTTCGACCTGGTCGAGCGCGTCCAAGCCCGAAATGGCTTCGGCGATCTTCTCTTCGACGTTGTCTACGGCTTTCAATACGCCTTTGCCGGAATACTTGTCCTTTTCGCCGTCGCGCAGTTCCCAGGCTTCGTGTTCCCCGGTGCTTGCCCCGCTTGGAACGATTGCACGTCCGACTGCGCCGCCGGTTAATTCCACGTCGACTTCTATTGTTGGATTCCCTCGTGAGTCCAATACCTGTCGCGCCCGTACTTCAGAAATAATCGTTAGAGACATGCCGAATTGTAGGCTGAATGTTTCCGCGGCCGCAAGGATGGATCAGCGCCATGCGCAATCTTGCCCCCGTTCGTACGTGTATAGCGCGGTATAGAGTACTCCTCCAATCGTCCTCGTTCTCGACTTCTTTGGACGCGGGAAACGCGCCGATTGCCAACAACGTTCAAAGATCGGGAACGAGAACGACGACGAGGACGATTGGAGAGGTGCCTATAGCCGCGCTAACCGTTCGTTACGCCAAAAAGTTGAACAAATGAGCCGGGTTTTTCAGGCAGCCCGAGTACAGGGGGACGCGCTCCCGCTTGATCCGCGTCAGCACGTCCGCTGGTCACGCCCGGTGTATCGCCTCGGATGGTAGATGCACGCTGGCGCGCGTCCCTACCTCCCCGAAGTCTTCGCCCTACCGTGACTCTTCATCGTTCGTGCTCGAGAATCCGACAGCACCGAGGACGAGGACGAGCACGAGCACGAGGACGACTACTAGGACGTCTGGAGGGTTGCTACTTCAGTGACCTTGTACGCCTCGATGTCTAAAATTTCGACTTGTCGAGTACTTGTTTCGGTCAGCAGTTCGACTGTCTGGCCAGGCTTCTTCCCGAGCAACGCCTGCCCGATAGCCGTTTGGTAGGAGACAACATGCTGTTCGGGCGCGCTGTCCCAAGCACCAAGAATTGTGTACTCAAGAGTCTTCCCAGACTCAATTTCACGAAGCGTGACCTTCGTGCCGATCGAAACTTGCGAGAGGTCAGGGTTTTCGAAATTCGTTCCACGGGCTCTCGCCAGCATCTGCTCGAGTTCGGCTTTTCGCCTCATAAGTACTGTCTGCATCTCTTTCGCAGCCTTGAACTCGAAGTTTTCGCGAAGATCGCCGTAGGAGCGAGCAATGCCAATTTCCTTGGTGTTTTCTGGAATCTTCTTCGAGATCAGGTCATCGTACTCATCCTTTCGTTTCTGCAGACTCGACCAGGAAACGATCAGTGCTTCCTGTCTCTCCTCTGAGTCACCAGTCAACATCGATTGCAATTCCGGATGAGTCTTGATCATCCGCGCCATCAAAGAACGCTTGTTCAACTCTTCGAATGCCGGAGTTAACATCATCCGGCGCATCAGATCACGCGCCTGCGGCAATGGAGCGTTCACCATAAGGTCCGAAACGAGATCCCGGTCATCAATCAATAGATCATGCAGCCTGGAGCCGCGCCGATTTTCATTGAATTGATCGCGCTCGAGCGCGCTAAAGATAGAGGTCATCAATTCTGAATCGAGGAGGTCGGCGAAAGAACCTGCGCCGCGTTCTTTGCAAAGCCAGTATAGCGCGTCGGAGGATATCGAGTGTTCTTTTATTGCGCGGTTAAGCGTCTGATGAAGCTCTTCGGTCTGGCCTTGTTCCACGAGGATTTTGGCTATCTCCCCGATCAGACGAAACCCCGCGGATTGAAAAATTGCGATCAGGCGGGAAACCCAATCGTTTGGAAAAGCTTGAGGGAATTCGACCAGCACCCGCCGCTGTTTGTTCGCGGGTACGTGCGAAACAACCTCACCGAGCTTATGTTCATGCGCTCTTAGCAAATCGGGTAGAGCGATCTCGCCTTTTTTCAGCCCAACCAGCTTCGCGCAAAGTTCGTCACGCGAAATCATAAATTCAATAGCCTGAGACGGATTCAAGCGTTGGTTTCGGGTCGCGATTTCTTCACTCTGGGTAACGACCGCTTGAAGCTCCTGCTCTTTGCCGGCAAATGTGTCGGCGTTCTTCAGGATCTGGTCGAGATAATTCAGCTGATCCTTCAACCGATGCGCATTCTTAAACGAATTTATTAGCTCATCGACGAACGAGACAGATCCATCGCGCGTCGTAATCGGTTCCGTCTTCTTGGCAGGTAAGGAGAAGTTTCCACCTTTTCGCAATGACTTCTTGGCAGCGTCCCACCACCTTTTGAAATCTCCCTCCGGCACAACTTCCGGCGAGAGGGCTCTTTGTAACTGTTCCTGGGTCGCTTTGCCGCCGAAGCTTTCTAAAACGAGCTCAACAAGCCGAGGGACATCGTTCTCTGCGAACTGTCGGAGAACTTCGGGCTCCTTGACCTTGCGCACGAAAATATGCGTGTCCGGTAACGGTTGGAGTGTTTCGGCGGCATACTGCAGCTGCATCGAATGATTCTTCTTTGAGTCGAAATCGACCACGATCTGATTGAGGAGGAGGTTCCAAGCGCTTACTTGCCCGAACCCCCAGCTTTTATGCAGGCAAAAGGTTTGTGGCTTCAGCTGGTCTAGCGCGGCTGCAGCTTTTATGTTGAGTTTGCCGGCGTCGACCAATGATTGCAAATCAGCTTCCATAAGGCGGAAGCAACATAGGTAAGAGCGAGGGAGGCGCCAACGAAAAAAGTATCGGCCGGCTGGGGAGCGTGTCGGCGTGTCGGCGTATCGGCGTGGGGTTCCGCTGCGCTCCACCCAGGCCTTGAATCCGGTCGCCCCGAAAGCATTCGGGGCTGAAGATCACCGCTTCGTCAGGTGAACGCTCATGGGACGCACTCTTGCGCGATCCGGCATTGGCACCCCAAAACCGGTAGACCTCAGAGGCGAACGGTAGCCCATGTTGACGCTCCTGAGGCACGAGGGTATGGTGCAAAACTTTGAGAACAGCAAATCTTGTCATTGGAGGACTTGGTGCTAGCCACAGATTGTTTCCCACGCTTTTTGCAGCCGCGATTGGCGTGTTGGGATCACAAATAACGAGCAGGGCGGACCCGATCACCGATCTTCGGTCACTATCCGTGTTCAAGGGTGCCGATTTGGGGAAAATGGCAGGGGGTGAGGTATTGGCATCCAAGGGTCCCGCGATGAGTCTTGCGCGCGGTTTGTCGGTCGAAAGCGCCTACATCGTTCGCGCCCCGGTGAAAACGACCCTCGCCCTTCAGCAACGATGGGATCCGACTCGCCACCCAGAGTTGAAAATATACGTTCAGGGAGACGTTGGCAGAGGCAATGATTTTCAGGGGCTTGCGTCGGTTCGGTCAAATTCTTCGGTTAAAGCCTTTGTCGACGCAACGCTGAGATTACCAGGGGACGCCTCCAAACTGCAACTCAGCAGAGCGGAGGCGAGCATGTTTAGTCCGGGCGGTTCGAGCGAAGGCGCGATGCCGGCAAGCGTGGTTGCATTCTGGAGCAAAGTTCTTGCGGAACGAGCCCGGAGCTTTAATTCTGGCGGTCTTGGGGCGGAAGCGGCGTATGAAACGGCCGGCTCGCCGGTCCGAGTAGGGGAGGAAGTTTCCCGCTTGATTGGGGAAAGTGGAAATGTGCGAACTTATTTCAGCTCGCTGATTTCTTCGACGCCGATCGGGGGTGGGCGCGGTTCTGCTCCAACTTCACAGACGTGGCAGATGTTCGACGCCGATGGAATAGCCGCGGTCAGTCTAACGGCTTCGTATGGGAAGCCCGGCGGTGATGGCTATCAGGCTGCCGACCTGCAGTATTACGCCAGTGGAGCTGTGTACACGGTGTTGACGTTTTATCAACTGTGGCCTGTCAAGGTCGATAACCAGGACGCAACGCTGATCTGGCGTGTTGACATGACCTCCGCTTCGCAGCTGGGAGAATTGCGCGGAGTTGAAAGGATGGGTTCGGGTGCAGCAATGATGCGTGAAATTCAAAAATCTGTTAAAGCTTTTCTTCGCGACAACTCAAGAGGTTGATGTTTTTCCGTTAAGTTGTTAGAAACGCCTCATGAGATTCCGCGCGAGGTGGGCCTTACAGGCGACGGCAGGCATTTTCTTCATTTTAAGCATCGGCGACCTAAAGCTGAATGCTCAAGGTATTTTGACGTCTTTCGGCGGTACTGCGCCGTCTGCGGCTACCGTCTCCCCGTTTTCTTACGAACTTAACGCAGAGGGTTCCTTTTTCGGAACTGGCTCCGCGAACTTGGGTTCGAAGAATGTCGGGGACATCACGGAGATCGCCAGTTTGGCCAAATTCGTGCTGTCTGCGCAAGTCCGGGATACGGTGTTGCTACGACTGGGCGCCGGATGGCTAGGGTATTTTTTTTATCCAGAGCCTAAGGCTCCGATACCGGGCTCGCTGCAGGCTGAAAGCCTGGAGGTCGGTGCGGATATCCAGGTCACTCCTGCGCTGCTTGCACGGATTGAAGCACTTCCTGGAATCTACAGCAACGCCGTCAACATCACCTCACGGGCTTTTAATGTGCCTTTCGAGATTGCAGCCTCCTATTTTGTCAGTGCGGATCTGATTTTGCTGGCTGGCGTTTACGTCGACGTGAATGCCAGCACCCCCGTATTTCCGGTAATAGGGGTCCATTGGAAGCTTTCTGACAAATGGGTAATTGAGGGAATGCCTCCGCGCCCGCAGATCCAATACATCCTGTCGGACAGCGTCACCCTGTTTGCGGGCGCTGACTTGCGCGAAGAAACCTTTGTAGTAGATAACCAGTTCGGCACGTCGAGAGGCATGCCGCACCTTAACAACGCGATCCTTGAATATAATGAAATTCGGGCAGGAGCCGGTTTAACCTGGAAGGTATATAAAAACGTCACCCTGGACATCGAAGGAGGTTGTACTCCGTACCGGCGCTTCGATTATGCGCACGTCGCGGACGGCATCAAAGTTAAATCAGAAGATTGGGTTCCGTATCTACGCGTCGGACTGTCAGCATTGTTTTGACCTGAAGAGCCATTCCGGGTTATCGATCTCTAAGGGAGCTGGCGAGAGAGATCCTTTCTAGAATTCCATGGTTGAGCCGCTGATCGTCCTGAAGGGGCTGTCGAAAAAGTTTGGCAAAAAAATTGCCACCAGTGGGATCTCAATGTCGGTTCGGCGAAGTGAAATCTTCGGGTTTTTGGGCGCGAACGGCGCCGGTAAAACGACGACAATCCGCATGCTTTGTGGGTTGACCAAGCCGACGTCCGGCACCGGTTCAATTGGAGGACTTGATGTTTGGAAAGATCGATTTCGAATCCGATCGCGATTTGGATATGTACCTCAGAAATTCAGCCTCTATGCAGACCTCACGGTGATGGAGAACCTCCGTTTCTTTGGCGAGGCTTACGGTGTGCCTCGTGGTAAAATGAACGATCGGCTTAATAAGGTTGTCTCCGATATGGATCTGGAGTTGCGGGAGAGAGAAAGAGCTGGACGGCTGTCCGGTGGCTACAAGCAACTTCTTGCGATAGCTTGTGCATTGATCCACGAGCCGACCCTGCTTTTTCTGGACGAGCCGACCGCCGGCTTGGATCCGTCGCACCGTCAGCAGATCTGGGACCTGCTTTACGAATTTAGCCAGCAGGGCACGACAATCTTTGTGACCACCCACTATATGGACGAAGCTGAACGCTGTACGGATGTAGCCTTTATCGATCGAGGTCGTCTGATCGCAAAAGGTTCGACCCGGGATCTAAAGGAAAGCCTCACCGGGCATATTCTCGAGCTGCAAGTTGAACCTGCCATGACCGCGATGTTCGAATTCCGCAAACTGGAGGGAGTTTACGGGGCCGATCTCCGGAGCGGAAATTTGCGAATCCGAGTGGAGGATCCAGATGCATTGCTGAGATCGTGGCAAAACCATTGGCCATTTCCCAAGCTGAAGTTCCTGGGATACAGTTGGGTCGAGCCTGACATGGAGGATGTCTTCCAAGCTTATACTCAGGGATACTATCAGCAGCGCCAGGATCAGAGAGAGTCGGTGGAAGTCGGGCGCAATTTATGATTTCGTGGAATGCAGTCCTGGCAATCGCCTACAAAGAGTTTGTCCACGTTTGGCGAGATAGACGCGTTGTGTTGCTCATCGTCGTATTGCCACCTTTTTTTACATTTCTTTTTGGGCATGCTTTCGAGAATTCGACGATCCGAGATGTTCCCGCGATGTATTTCGATGCAGATCACAGCAAGGAAAGCCAGGAGTTCCTGGATCTGCTCAAAACGAAAGGCACCTTCGATTGGGTGCCATGGCGTGGCAATCCCGATGGTAAGATCGAACTTTTCCCGGCTCAAGTACAAGCTGCTATCGTGATTCCGCACGGTTGGGGTCAGGGACTTACCGACGGAGATCCGCTGGCCATCCGCGCCATCTTAGACGGAACAGACACAAACACCGCGCCTTCGGTTCAGGGAGAGCTGCAGGAAACACTGGCGGACTTTCAAAGCAAACGGAGAGACAACCTCATCGATAATCTACCAGACGAAATCATCGACCTCGGAAAACAACTCCCAATAGCAATCAGACATGAATTTAGTTCGATGATGGCTCCGTGGGACGTCAAAACTGAAACTCTCTACAATCCGAAGCTATCGTTCATCGACTATGTCATGCCGGGTATCGTTGGTCTCATCCTGCAGTTACTTACGGTAACTCTAATCGCGAGCACCGTTACGCGAGAACGAGAAGTCGGAACACTGTCTCAATTGCTGGTCACTCCACTTCGCCAGTCGGAGATCGTCGTCGGCAAGGTGTTGCCGTACCTTGTTATTTCGATGTTTTTGATCGCCAGCACAATCGTGGTGGGCAACTTGCATTTTGGCGTGAAATTTGCCGAGCCGTTACTACTCTCGCTGACCTGCTTCTTGTTTCTATTATTTTCGTTGGGACTTGGTTTATTGATTTCCGTGTTTTCGCGCACTCAGACCCAGGCAATTCAGTTTTCAATTTTCTTCCTTCTGCCGGTCATGCTGTTGTCAGGTGCATTTGCTCCGTTGAACCAACTGCCGAGACCAGTCCGCTTGTGCTCTGAGCTTTTCCCGCTCACTCATTTTTGTCGAGCCTTTCGGAATGTGAATCTTCATCATGCTCACATAAGTCCCATAACCGGTGATCTGCTTTTCCTCGGTATTGGCACTGTGGTTACCTGCGTATGTGCGGCCTTTCTTTTGCGGAGTGTGGATGATTAAATCTTAATCGTCCTCTTCCTCGAACTCGTCCTCGATCTTATCGGTAACGATCTACCAACCGTAGTCACACGACATTTCGAATCGCATCGAATTGTCCAGAAAATATCGCGTGAGAGAATAAAGCTATGAACCTGGTTATTCACCGGTCCAAGCCGGGCTCGCTTTCCTCCCGCTCACTGGCACGTTCATCGCCTCAAACCTCGCTAGTGGCTGGATGGCAGGCCGAATGGGTTCGCGTGCGCCAATGATCCTCGGTGCACTCATCGGCGCCCTGGGATACGGGCTGCTCCGTCGATTGGGGGACCAGTCAACATTCATTGATATGCTGCCAGGTTTCGTTCTCATTCCGGCAGGGATTGGACTCGCGGTGCCCGCAATGACCACGGTGATCTTATCAAGTGTAGATCCTGCCAGGTCCGGCACTTCAGCGGTACTTAATGCGGCCCGGCAGGTCGGCGGCGCGATCGGCGTCGCCGCGTTTGGTGCGTTGGTGAGCGGAGTTACGGCCGAAAAAATCATCTTCGGGCTGAATGTCGCTGCATTGACTGCTGCGGCCTTACTGATAGTCGCGACAATACTCGCTCTGTCCGTTCGTCCGAAATAGCTAAGTCAGGAAAATTTGACTTTGGCTTGAAGTACGCGTTTTGACCTTTATCATATGCTCGTTGGCGGGGCTGGCGCAGTGACCAACCGTTTGCCGCCTCTTATAAAACCCACCGCGCACTCCCATAGGTAATACCGACATCCTCTCAATCCAGCTGTACACGTTGCGCTCGCTGGGCGAGCTCGACCGTGTGCTGGACGCCGTCAAACAAGCTGGCTACGTCCATGTCGAGACGGTT
>DASXBV010000208.1:0-4883 GCA_036491515.1 Chthoniobacterales bacterium | reverse complement strand
GCGCGAAACCTCAGGCTTAGGAGGGCGTCGCGGTAGGCGCAGGTGAAGCCGCCGGCTCGGTGGACTTCTTGTGATGATGCGTCGTCTTGTGGTGATGGGTCTTCGACGGGCTCTCGGCCGGAGATGGAGTCGCGGCGGCCTGGGCATAGACGCTGGACTGAGCGATAAAGCCAAGGAGCGCAGCTATAAGCAGAATGTATTTTGTCATAACGATTTCAGGTTGTTGTTAATCAGAAGTAGGTTTGGTAATCACTGTCTTTCAGCTGAAGCCTGGTCAACCTTGGCTCTTTTCGGAGCTTCATCGACCAACCGCAGCACGCTCCAGACATTACGTTCAAGCCAGGAAACAGCCTGTACCTGGGATGTCCAAAGCGGAGGCTCGCAGTAATATTTTCTCACTACAACTCTCCCGTTAACCGGGAAGAGTAATTTCTTAATACGTCACCCCACTGTGCTGAACACCTTGAAAAACGGGAAGTTTCGAAAAACTTTCGGGTACCGTGCCGTGCGACCCGCTCGGGCAGGAGACAGGTGATGACCAGATCACCGCTTGCGTAAGGACTCGCTCTCTGATACCTGAGGTTGTTGCTTTCCTCGGACAACGATTCCACGTCATGGCAGGCCTAAAACTTCAAAATGTTGTTAAACGATTCGGTCAAATCCAGGTCCTTCATGGGGTCAGCCTGCAAATCGATGATGGCGAATTCGTGGTCTTTGTAGGGCCGTCCGGCTGCGGTAAAACAACTTTACTGCGTATTATTGCCGGCCTCGAAGAGGCGAGCGAGGGGGAAGTTTGGATCGGCAACCGTCAAGTGAACGAGGTCGATCCTGCAAACCGCGGGGTAGCCATGGTGTTTCAAACATACGCTCTGTATCCGCATATGTCGGTTGAGGAGAATATGGGGTTTGGCCTACGGATGGCCAAGCGCCCTAAACAAGAAATCAAGGAGCGGGTCGCCCGCGCAGCTGAGATTCTGCATTTGACTGCATATTTGAAGCGCAGACCGAAAGAGTTGTCAGGCGGTCAGCGCCAACGCGTAGCAATCGGTCGTGCGATTGTCCGCGAACCCGAAATCTTCCTATTTGACGAGCCGCTTTCAAATCTTGATGCAGAACTCCGGGTGCAGATGCGGATTGAACTCTCGAAGCTGCACAGCGAGTTGCAAACGACGATGATTTACGTCACCCATGACCAGGTAGAAGCGATGACGCTGGCAGATAAGATCATCGTGCTTAATGGAGGCAAAATTGAACAGATCGGCCAACCACGCGACCTTTATCAACGTCCTGCGAATCTCTTCGTAGCAGGATTTATCGGGTCACCGAGAATGAACTTCCTTAAGGTCCAAGCGGAGGAGACCAGTGCAAAAACGGTGGTCATTTCGGGCCCGGATTTTCCGCGCCGTCCGTTGAGGCTGGAGAAAACCACCTCGGCCGAGGTAGCTCCGGGCGCCAAGCTAACGCTCGGTTTGCGACCTGAACACATTCATGTCTGCGAATCTGCGAATGGAGCCAGCACCCTGCTAATAGAAGTGGTAGAGAACCTAGGCGATCTGACTTTCGTCCATGGTACCACACCTCCCGGTAACCGGATTACCGTAAACGTAAAGGGATTCCAAAATTTCCGGCACTCGGATGCGGTCGGTTTCGGATTCGATGCCAAGCATACCCACCTTTTCGATGCCGACGGAATGGCAATCTGATTCGTAGAATGGCGGATGGGGAGGGATTCGAACCCTCGGTACCTTGCGGTACACACGCTCTCCAGGCGTGCCCAATCGACCGCTCTGGCACCCATCCAGTTAGAGCCCGAGACATTGGAGCCTCATATAGGCAGTTTCAACTAGTTTCTCGGAGCGCAGGCGCCAGCCTAGCCTGCATCGCTAGAGGATTTGTGAGCGATACGGGCCAACGACCTAATTTTGATTTAGCGCTTGAAGCAACGCGTTGAGTTCAGCCTTTAGTTCACTCTGGCGTTCCTGGATCACCTCAAGTTTGAGTTGATACCGGTGGAGTTGGATCGTTGCGTGGTGGATGTGGCCTTTCACCTCGGTCGATTGCGCCTGGCTCTCGAGAATTTCTCGCTGCAGCTCGTTTTGGCGGCGCTTTAATTCATCGTGCGGCCGCCCCTCGAAATGGAATTTTTTTGGAGTAGCATTTCGAGCCCCTTGAACGGCCTTCGCAAGTTTAGCAGTCGCAACCTGCAAAAAGTGCAGGGATGGGCCATTATATTCGGGGACTTTCAACGCGCAGCCGCAAAGCGTGCAGTTGACTTCCATACCGGCCCCGTCCATATCGACGACCAATTCTCCGCCGCAATGCGGACAATCGAAGACGATATCCCGCTCGGTCACTTGGACTCCCTCGGTCTCGATCTGTTCGGGGGAAGGAGCGTTCTCAGGCGCGTTTGAATTTAAGTTCGGATCGGCCATATCCAATCTTAGGAAACAACAAGTGGGAGCATGATCGCCGGTGAACGAAAAATCAAGGACCTCAGCAGTGTTATCGTAGAGATAGCCGTGACATGATGTCGCATTCGGGAGCCGCCACGCTGCGTCATATTGGCACTGCGTCAAGGCCCTTAGACTTGGATAGAATACAGTAAAGTGCTCATAGCGAGGAATTTAAGGTCTACGCTGCGTTGCTTTTACTAGTTGGCACACGATATGCAGGACCCACGTACTCGACGTATGGCTAAAATTTTAGGCATTGACCTCGGAACCACCAACTCCTGTATGTCGGTGATGGAGGGTGGCGAACCAGTCGTCATCGAAAACTCCGAAGGCGCTCGTACAACGCCGTCGGTTGTTGCTTTTACCAAAAGCGGGGAGCGTTTAGTCGGTCAAGCCGCGAAACGGCAGGCCGTGACGAACGCGCAAAATACGGTTTTCTCCATTAAACGCTTCATGGGCCGGAAATTTGAAGAGGTCCAGGACGAAGCAAAGCGGGTCCCGTACAAGATTATCAGAGCTTCGAACGGCGACGCTCATGTTGAGGTGCAGGTGGGAGGAGAACGCAAAACCTTTTCTCCGCCGGAAATATCGGCGATGATTCTGGGGAAACTCAAAACCGATGCCGAAGCGAAGCTCGGCGAGAAGATCGTGCAAGCCGTGATTACTGTGCCGGCTTATTTCAACGATTCGCAACGTAACGCGACGAAAGATGCCGGTAGAATAGCGGGTCTAGAAGTCCTCCGAATCATCAACGAGCCAACCGCAGCCTCGCTGGCATACGGCCTTGATAAAAAGAAAGACGAAAAGATCGCCGTTTACGACCTTGGCGGCGGTACGTTTGACATATCGGTTTTGGAGATTGGCGAAGGTGTATTCGAAGTAAAGGCTACAAACGGAGATACTCACCTGGGTGGCGATGATTGGGACAACAAGATCATGGACTGGATTATCTCCGATTTCCGTGCGGAGACAGGTATCGATTTGAGCAAACAGTCTGATGCACTCCAAAGGATCAAGGAGGAAGCGGAGAAGGCCAAAATCGCCCTCTCTTCGTCACAGGAGTACGAGATCAATCTCCCGTTCATCACGGCGGACGCAAGCGGTCCCAAGCACATTCAGAAGAAGCTGACTCGCGCAAAACTGGAGCAACTGACCGATGATTTGTTCGAACGGACGATTCGGCCGGTGAAAGCCTGTCTCAGTGACGCAAGGCTTTCGGAAAGCGAGATTAACGAGCTTGTGCTGGTAGGCGGTATGACCCGGATGCCGAGAGTGATTGAAACGGCGCGAAAGTTAATCGGTAAGGAACCGCATAAGGGGGTCAACCCGGATGAAGTGGTGGCGGTCGGCGCGGCGATTCAGGGTGGCGTCTTACGGGGCGACGTAAAAGACGTGCTGTTGCTGGACGTTACGCCATTGACACTCGCCATCGAGACGGCGGGCAACATCGCGACGCCGATGATCCCGCGGAACACGACTATCCCGACGCGGAAACAGCAGATCTTTTCGACCTACAGCGACAACCAGCCGGGAGTCGAAATCAAAGTCCTGCAGGGCGAACGACCGATGGCTCGGGATAACAAGACGCTCGGAACTTTCCACCTGGATGGTATCCCGCCTGCCCCGCGCGGCGTGCCGCAAGTTGAGGTCACGTTCGACATCGACGCAAACGGCATCCTGAACGTCTCGGCCAAAGATCTGGGAAGCGGGAAGGAACAGAAGATTTCAATCACCGGGAGCAGTGGACTCACAAAAGAGGAAGTCGAGAAGCTGCGCAAGGATGCGGAAGCTCACGCCGAAGACGATCGTAAAGCCCGGGAAGCGGCAGAGATTCGGAACAATGCCGACAACCTGGCTTATCAATGCGAAAAGCAGTTGAGAGAGCTTGGCGATAAGTTGTCTGCGGATCAAAAACAGGGTGTCGAGGCCGCGATAAAGGATGTTCGCGACAAGCTGAACGGCAATGACGCCGATGCGATCAAGAGCGCAACTGAAGAGCTGCAGACTCGTTTCCAAAACATCAGCGCCGAGCTCTACAAACAGGCTGCATCTCAGAAGGCTGGCGCGCAAGAGGGCGGTACCGCTGGTTCAGCCGGCTCGGAAAGTACGGAAGGCACCGGCGGCGCCGGCAGATCCGGTGATAATGTGGTCGATGCCGATTTCGAGGTCGTTGACGAAGATAAAAAGAAGAGCTGAAAAGTTTTAAAGATTCCCCATCGTCGCTAGCAGTCCCATCCTTCGCTGCCGGCGCGTTGGCCCCTAAACCTACATTAAATCAAGAAGGAGGATATAAACGAGTATGGCAATTAACGTAAAACCTCTCGGCGACCGGGTGCTAGTTCAACCGCTCGAAGAGAAGGAAGTCAAAAAGGGTGGTATCATTATTCCTGACACGGCGAAAGAGAAGCCGCAGGAAGGCACTGTCGTTGC
>DASXBV010000207.1:0-3613 GCA_036491515.1 Chthoniobacterales bacterium | reverse complement strand
TTTCAATGAACATCGTTCTTATTCGCTTCAGGCGACAAAAAAACTCAACTTGAACTCCGGCTAAACTGGTCCCTACCCCCTTCAATTCAACCGGGACAAAATTGAGCCAATTTGAAGTCCCCCAAACTAGAAGAACAATTTCCGCCTTTCAGCGGACATCTCTGTCATCAGCAGAGACCGTTACAATAATCGCCCAGAGTTTTTGGTCAACCCGAAATTTGCAAATTTTCGTTAACCTTGCCCTCTGGGCTTTCACGACTTTTCAGCCGGGACGCAGAGATTAACCCTCTTTTTTAAAGGCGCAACAGTATTTTCGAAAATAATTGGGTCTCGCACTTTGCGAAGCCGGAGAAGCCTGGCTCTTCGTAAGTAAAGCGTCCCGCTTTACCCTCTTCGAGAAGGCAAAGCGTCCCGCTTTGCCTTCTCGGTGAACGAACCGTCCTCGATTTGGCTCTTGCAGTATAAACGTGATGCGGCACGCTAGGCCTCCTTCGCTACGCTACGGCGCGCCCTCGTCTTGCGGCCAGCATAGTCGGACAGCTTGGCCGCGACGCAGGCCTTGCAGAGTCGGGCTCACCGCGGGTAAAGCGGGTCACTTTACTTACCCAGAGCATCCTGAACTCCTGCAATGCTACTCGAGGTTCTCAAACCAGCGAAAGGCTTTCGGGGCGGGGAGTCCGACATGGTCCAGAATGCGGTGTACGATCGTGTCAGCAACCTCTTCCACCGAAGCCGGCTTGCTATAGAACGACGGCACCGCCGGCAGAAGGACCGCGCCTGCCTCAAGGAGGACTGCACAATTACGGACGTGGATCAGATTCCAGGGCGTTTCACGCGGCACCAGCACAAGCTTTCGCCTCTCTTTCAGAAAAACGTCGGCGGCACGATGGATCAACGAGTCGCTCGTACCTGCCGCGATTCTGCCAAGCGTCCCCATGGTACAAGGAACGATGACCATAGCGTCAAAATAGGCGGAGCCGCTTGCGAACGGTACATTCATGCTGCGGTCGTTGTGCTCATGGACACCGGCAGGCACGCGAAGATCCCCTAACTCGTCATGGATGACCTGTTTCGCGAACGGGCTAAGGACGAGGTGCAGCTCGTGGTGGGCGCAATCGATCTGGGCCAGCAAACGCTGCAAATAGATTGCGCCGCTGGCGCCGGTACTGGCTATGACGAGTTTCATGAGAGTGTCAGTGGGAGTGTCAGTGCCAGGGGGCTTGCTGCGGAACGACTAACGACTTTGTAACAAGGTTGTTATGGTCCGATCATAACGGCCGGTATGGCTAAAAACAGAGCTGGTTTTGGGGCACGACTTGAAGAGCGCAGGTGTCACGCCTATCACTGACACTGGCACTCCCACCGGCACTTCTTCTCTAGAGAAAGCCCCCCGTCGTCAGCCGTTGAGTCAAGCCTTTAAAACGGCTATAGGTTTCCTGGTACAGGTTGGCCATCGCCTGCTGAGGTAAGGCGCGCGAAGACTCATCCAGTTTGACCACTGAATCCAACAGTAGCACGAGGTTTGCAGATTTATTATTCACCAAGCGTTCGACCCAGGCGCCATGCATCGCAGCGCCCAGGGCGGCTCCCTCGGCCGTCGCCAGGCAGACGACCGGAATCCGGAAAATATCGGCACAGATTTGGCGCCAGATCTGGCTTTTGCTGCCGCCACCGGTGAGCCGAATCTCCGAGGGTTTGATTCCGAGAGAACGAAATCGGTTCAAACCATAGCCTAATCCTAAGGTCACGCCCTCCATGGTAGCTCTGGCCAGATTGGCGGGCGTCATATTTGTCGCCGTAAGGCCATGAAACACACCGACGCCCTTTGGTAGATTCGGCGTCCGCTCGCCTGTAAGATAAGGCAGGAACGTGATTCCTGCTGCCCCGGGCGACGCAGAGGCCGCGGCCGCGTTCAATTGCGCAATGTCCCAGCCGAAAAGCTTCCGCAGATTCTCAGTAGCCACCGTAACGTTCATCGTGCAAACCAGCGGGAGCCATTTATCGGTGCTATCGCAAAACGCAGCTAACTCGCCCTGAGGATCAACAACCGGTTCCGTCGAATATGCGTAGACTGTTCCGGACGTCCCAAGGCTCGCAGTGACTACGCCGGGGCGCACGTTTCCTGTCCCGATTGCGCCCATCATGTTGTCGCCACCGCCCGCGGAAATCACCGGACTGCTCTTTAACCCCCATTTCTCCCGTAAATTCTCCCGGAGCAAACCGACGGCTTGGCGAGAGGAACCCAGGGGCGGGAGTTTTTCTAACAGCGCTTCGTCGATGAATTCGATAATGGGTTCGCACCATTGGCGAGTCTTAACATCAAGTAACCCGGTACCCGAAGCATCCCCGTACTCCATGCGTTTCTCGCCGGTCAGCCAGAAATTTATATAATCATGCGGCAACAAGACGCTGTCGACTGAGGCGAAGTTCTCCGGTTCACGCTGTTTCAGCCAGAGGATTTTCGGAGCGGTCCAGCCGGGCAACATTGTGTTGCCGGTTAGCTTTATCAGCGCAGCTTCGCCTCCGAATTCCTCAATGATTTGTTTGCACTGTTCCGCCGTCGACGTATCACACCAAAGTTTAGCCGGCCGGATCACTTGACTGGAAGAATTCAGAACGACCAAGCCATGCTGCTGGCCGCTGACTCCGATGGCGCCGACCTGATGTTTACGGTCGCGGACCTGGTTCAGACAATCCTGAATGGTCTTGTCCACGGCGCTGATCCAAACCTTGGGATCTTGCTCCATGTGCCCCTCGGGCAGACCGGTGATTAAGCCGTAATTCTGCTGCGAGGTCGCGATGATCTCGCCCGTCTCGAGGTCTACCACAATTGATTTGGTACTTTGCGTGCCGCTGTCAATGCCGATGTAGAGCATAGAATTCTTTCGGATGGAATTTATTACGAGTTGTTGGCTCGCGCGATGCATTTGTGCCAGTTTTCTATCTATGGTTAAGAAACTCCTTCATACCCGGTATCGAGTATCCGACCTGGATAAAACTGTTGCGTTCTATAAGGACGTACTTGGTCTCGAAGAGATCCATCGTTCGAAGTCCCCACGAGGCTCCGAACTCGTCTTCTTCAAAGCCCCGGACAGCGAGGAAGAGATTGAGATTTGTAAGTTCGATGGCAGCGGGCCGGTTAACGTGGGCTCGGATATCACTCATCTAGCATTCGAGGTCGACGATCTCGAGGCATTTGCGAAGCATTCGGCCTCGAAGGGCTATCCTCTTTCTGATGGCCCAACCAAGACCGGCGGCGGAAGCGTCATTGCCTTCGTGGACGCTCCCGAAGGGTACGAGATCGAGTTGATTCAGCACGCGAAATAGACAAGGCCACTCTTGCCTGGAACGCCGAGAACGAGGTTGATTCCCGGCGTTCGGCTTCGTGCACTAGTGCCCGGTCTCGCGTATAGTGGTGTCGCCGCAGGTCGGCTGGCTTTTTTCAAGGTGGTTCGGGCCGGACCGGCGGTAAAGCGCCCATATCTGGATTGATACGGGTCAAGCGAGTCCGCTGGAGGAAAAACAGCCAACCGGTTGCGGCCCGGAGCGTTGCGTTGAACTGGCCCCGCGGCTAGGCCAATGATCACAATGCATGCGGGCACTTGCACAAAGA
>DASXBV010000206.1:0-5128 GCA_036491515.1 Chthoniobacterales bacterium | reverse complement strand
CGGACGGTTTGCGGTTCGGTCTGATGCGAATCGCGCCGCACGGCCAGGACATTCGCTTTGACGAGAAGCAGATCGAAGAGGGAAGAAATTTCGCCAACAAGCTCTGGAACGCTTGCCGCTTCCGGCAGCTGCAGGGCCCGCCTACCGACTCGCTTTCGCTGCAGCCTCTGAGTCCTTATTCCGCCGATATTGTTCTCCGCTTGAACGAGACCGTAGCTGCCATCGAAAAAGCCTACGCCAACTACCTGTTCACCGAGGTTGCCCAAACGCTTTACGATTTCGTATGGAGTGACTTTTGCGATTGGTATCTGGAGGCGGCGAAGACCGAATTACAGAGCGAACAGCAGAGTGTCCGCATCAACTGCCTGAGCGTGGTGGATCATGTTTTGTCCAGTGTTTTGAGACTGCTGCATCCGTTCATGCCGCATATTACTGAGGAGCTTTGGCATCGAATGGGATTCGGAAACTCCAGCATTCAGTTCGCCACCCTGGAAGGTATAGAGATAAATAGCAGCAAGCTCAATCCCTTCGAAATTGCTTTCGCGAGACAAGTGTACGAATCGTCGACGATAGTCCGCAACCTTCGCGCCGAGTACCGGATTCCGTCGAATAAAAAAGTGCGAACGATTTTGAAGCCCGCCTTTCCCGCGGATTTCAGCGTGTTTGTGCGTTTGATAAACGCAGACCCATTTGAAGTTGACTCGGACTTTGCCCCAAGTCTGGGCCTTCCCGTTGCGGTGACGCCGCTCGGTCAGGTTTTCATTCCATTGGGGGGTTTCGTAGACTTCTCCGCTGAAAAGGAAAGACTTGCCAAAGAAATCGGGAAATTGGAGGCTGAGCTCGAAACGGTTCGAAAGAAGCTCTCAAACGAGAGCTTTGTCGCCCGTGCGCCCGCCGCGATAGTCGCCGAGCACCGGCAAAGGGAATTAGATTTTCTGCGGAAGTTGGAGCAGCTCCGTGAACGCGCCACCGGGCTTTGAATTCCCCTCCCGAAGAGAAAGACTCACACAAGGGTCACAAAGGTCAGAGAAGTCGCGAAGGTTTTTAAGGATGGATTAACTATGGTACTTCGTTTGGGAAACCGGTCGGGCAGGACAACTTTCACATTTCCTTTGTGACCTCTTTCTGACCTTTGTGAACTTCGTGTGATCTTTTCGCGCGAGGCCATTTGTGATTGAGGGGACACGAAATTTCCTATCTGCAATCCTGGTTACTTCGTGTATTCTGCCAGTCTCCGGTAAATGTCGCAGCATCTTGAAAAAATCCTGGCGCACGCCGAACGCCAATTGACCTCAGAGGGAAGCAGGCGCCTCAGGGAACGCCTCGATTTTTATAAGAAATTCCTCAAAATTGAGGAACATCGGCTCCGGTTGAAGCATTACTCCGGGGCTGGCGGCTTGGAGATCGTTCGCGATCGCGCGGCGCTTTTGGACGTCGTCCTCCGCCACTTGTTTGAGGGAGCGCTGGAAGGATCCGGCTTTGCCGAGCGAACGCCGCCTGTTGCTCTTTTGGCAATCGGAGGCTACGGCCGGGGCGAACTTAACCCTTACAGCGACGTCGATATCTTATTCCTGCATGATTCCCTCCAGGTTGCCGTTGAAACCGAGGAAGTTATCGAGCAAGTGCTATACATGCTCTGGGACGTCGGATTTAAGGTTGGGCATTCCACCCGATCTATTGACGGCGCCATCAAGCTGGCGAATTCGGATGTGATTACCAAAACTTCACTTTTGGAATCGCGGTTTTTGGCTGGCAATCAGCGACTGCACTCCAAGTTCAGAAGGGATTTTTTCGAGCGTTGCGTCCGAGGTCAGGTCGAGAACTACCTCAAGTGGCGTCTGGAAAATCAGGACGAACGCCACCGAAAATATGGCGGCTCGGTTTTCATGCAGGAACCTAACGTTAAGAATGGCTGCGGCGGGCTGCGCGACTATCACAGCATGCAATGGATTTGCTATTTCCGCGATGGGGTAATGAGTACCGCGAAACTGGTCGAACGGAAATACATCAGCGAGAGCGATCGCCGCGCGATTGATCGCGCATACGATTTTCTCCTGCGGGTTCGGACCGAGCTGCACTATTTAAGCAAGCGACCCTCGGATTTGGTAACGCTC
Organism: Chthoniobacterales bacterium; assembly: GCA_036491515.1. Lineage (GTDB taxonomy): Bacteria > Verrucomicrobiota > Verrucomicrobiia > Chthoniobacterales > JAFAMB01 > JAFAMB01. Next base: position 3,014 of record DASXBV010000206.1, on the reverse strand, counting down.
TTTTATCAAGGCCAGATTGCGAATGCCCTTAACTATCCACAGAAGAATGTTCTTCGCCGCAGCGAGTCGTTCATGCGGGACTATTACCAAAATGCTCGTACGATCTATTTGACGACAAAGCGTGTTACGGAACGATTTTTATTGCCGGCGATCACTGAGCAAGAACAAAAACCGGTGTTTGGCTTTTTGGCAAAACGGAAACTGAAGACTGAACACTTTGACGGATTTTACAGTCACGGCAGATTAATCTATTTCGAAAATCGGGAAGTTTTTCACGAAGATCCATTCCGTTTGATGCGTGTGTTCCTCTACGCACAACAGCGTGAAATGGAACTGAGTCCGGAGCTCCAACAGTTGATTCGTCGGCGTACCAGATTAATAAATCGCACTTTCCAGTACGCGCGAGCCACCCGAGAAACCTTCGCGGCCATTTTGTCCCGGAAAGGTCAGGTCGGACACATTCTCCGGATGATGCATGAGGTGGATTTCCTGGGAAGATATCTGCCCGAATTCGGCGAACTGACCTGCCTGGTGCAACACGAATTTTTTCATCGGTACACCGCTGACGAACACACCCTGGTTTGCATTGAGAAGTTAGACTCTCTCATCGATACGGAGGACCCGAAATTGGCAGCGTATAAGTCGCTGTTTTTGAAGCTGGAGGATCCTTACGTGCTTTACCTGGCGCTTTTGCTTCATGATACCGGAAAAGCCTCCGGCGCGCGCCATCACGCTGAGGCGAGCGCGCTCAATGCGCAGAAGGTCGCCGCCCGGCTCCAGCTTTCTCCGGAACGAAGGCGAAAACTGATACTACTCGTGGACCATCACATGACGCTCTCTGAGATCGCTCAACGTCGCAATTTAGAGGACTCGGCAACGATCGCCGATTTTTCCGAGATCGTCCGAAACCCGGAAAACCTCGATGCGCTGATGCTGCTGACACTAGCGGATGGGCAAGGAACAGGTGGGCTAAATTGGTCCGACTGGAAGGAGACGCTGGTATGGCACTTGCACCACGCTACCTCAAGCTATTTGCATGACAAACGCGAATTCTTCGCAGAAAGGCGAATTGAACGCGAAGATCTGCAACAATTGGTTGCGAAGAGAATGGCGAAAGACTTTGCTGAAGAGATCGAAGTTCATTTTCATTCGATGCCCGACCGATATTTTCAAAGTAGTGATATTAACGAGATCATCGGGCACCTGCGTTTGTTCAGGAGCTTCATCGAGTTGAGAGCCCGCGATCCGCAGTTGGCGCTTGGGTCCGTGGTAAAGTGGCACAGTAAACCCGATCAGGGTCATAGCGAGTGCTGGATCTGTACCTGGGATCGACTCGCGTTGATGGCCAAAATAGCAGGCTCGTTTGCAACGGCGGCTATCAACATTCTTAGTGCGGACGCCTACACGCGTGTCGACAATTTGATGCTAGGAATCTTTCGAGTGTGCGACACGAGTTTTCGCCCGGTCACCGATGAGCGAGACCAACAGCAGGTCGAATCGGTTCTGCAAGCTTCATTGGAAGAGATCGACTTCGACTTTGCTCCGCTTCTTGAGAAGGCTAGGAAACGAACCGCATTTCATCTGCCACTTGGAATGGAATTCCCGACGAAGCTGGTTATTTCCAATGAGATTCATGCAAACTACACGGTGATCGATCTGCAAACGGCTGATCGCCTCGGCTTGTTGTACGATGTGCTTTTCTGCCTCTCGCGTGCCAGAGTGAGTATAGCCTTATCTCGTGTTGCGACAGAAAAGGGAGCCGCTTTTGACAGCTTTTACGTGACCGATCTGGAGGGAGGAAAGATTACCGATGAGGCAACGTTGAGGCAGCTCCAGACTTCGTTGATCGCCGCTGCGACAGGTTGCGCGTACGAGACAAAGTAGGATTTCGGTCAATCCATTTTCGCAAGAAGTTCGTCCCGATACCGATTAATCTGCTATGCCTAAAGATCACCAAGGGTCGCATAGCGAGAACGATCCAAATAAGGTCGATCCGTGGGTTCCAATCCCAGCTTTCGGCCTATCACGTTCTTTGGTTAGACAAGCAAGGCGACGTCATGAATAAGACCGAACTTCTTAAGAGATGTCGCATCTGGTTCAAAATTCACCCTCTTGCGACGCTGCCAGTAGTGTTTTATAGGGAAATCCTCCTGAATGGGCTCTTTTTATATCCGATATCCAGACGGCCAGATGACGCAACGAACTGAGGAAGAGGTGCGTCGTCTCTGGAGCGAGGGGTTAATGCCGAACGGGACGATCTATTGGCAGGAAGGAATGCCGGATTGGCAACAGATTTCCAAATGGCTGGGGGAGCGGCCGGTCGCGTCATCCAACCCATCGCCGGATCAATCAAGCACACAGGAAATTGGTGCGTACCGTTTTCAAGTCGATCCCACCGGCCTGACGCGGCTCTTGCAGCGATTGCTTTGGATTGGGGTGGCGGTCGCGTGCGTCGCGCTTGTGGATGATATTGCGGAATTCGTACAGGTGCAAATAGGCCGGGTCAGCCCTGACCAGTTGACGAATAGCGATCCGATTCAGGGTATCGTCGGGCTTTTGCAATCCGGACTCGGTGTGGTGACCGCCATTACATTTCTGAAGTGGATCTACCGCGCTTACAAGAACGTCCAAGGATTCGGAGCGGAAGGGTTGCGGTTTTCGCCGGGTTGGGCAATCGGGTACTATTTTATTCCGATCCTGAGTTTGATTCGCCCGGTACAGGTCATGAGCGAAATTTGGCGAGCCAGTTACGATCCCAGAAACTGGCCGCAAAGCCCTGGTTCATGGCTGATTGCGGCCTGGTGGACCTTGTTCTTGCTGTACTCTGGAGTGACTCAAGTCTCCCTGCAGATCGGGATCCAGGCCTCGACGAATGATCAATGGACACTTGCCGCGGTGTTTGCGATTCTTGGCGACTTTTTCTCGGTCCCGCTGTCGATCATTGTGTTGCGGTTAGTGACGGAGATCTATAAACGGCAGAAGGAGCTCGTCGAAGGCGCGAATCGGATCGAGCA
>DASXBV010000205.1:0-9129 GCA_036491515.1 Chthoniobacterales bacterium | reverse complement strand
CACGCTGGCCAGCGCGAGAAGCGCGAAAACGTAGCTCGTCCATTCGCCCTGAGTAAGGAAATCCAGCGCATCTGAAAATGGATTTGTTCTCATATCTTCATTCTCCTAATGCACCCCTCCTCTCTCGTGGGCATGCGATCGCGTCGTCCGATTCTTTAGAGAATTCTCGGGAGATCAGATGCCTGGCGTTGAGGACTACCCACACGTATCGCGTAGTTTTGGGAGTCTCTGGAATGAGTAAAGGACCGCTGGTTGCCATACGGTTGAGATCCCGCCACCCTATCGATTATTCCCGTCCGACAGTCGAATGGCTCCCATCGCTGCTAAAGGCGAAGCGAAAGAAGGTCGCGGCGATACGGAAGGTCGCGAGTATCGCTCCCTTAAAAGTGCCGGAAACTTTGGGACGCGGGGTTCGGACGTCGATGCGCTCCGCAAACGGGGCCTGATTCCCGATGGAAGGCAGGTTTTCTCGTCAGCCTGCTCCCCGGATCGGCACAAAGCGACCTCGCTAGCCACGCTGACGCCGAAATCGAGCGCGGAAACGATAACGGCGCCCTGCGTAGCAGCCTCGACAGCCGAGAATTAGCTCAATCCTTTAGCCCAAACAGAGTATATTTGCCGACGTTATCATTGTTGATCAGGATGCAATCGATGGATTGTTTCTCTGATTTGTCCGCCTTGCCGCTCTTAATATATTGGTCGGCCTGTTCAACCGCCAACTCGGAGAGTTTGACGATTGGCTGTAAGACAGTCACTTTGATTTCGCCATCTTTGATCGACTGAGCCACATCGGGGCTGCCATCAAAGCCAACAACAATCACATTTCCTTTCCCGGCTGCTTTCAAAGCAGCGTAGGCGCCAAGCGCCATGGTGTCGTTCCCGGAGATCAGCCCTTTAATATCAGGAAATTGTTGGATGATCGTTTGCACCTTTTGAAAGGCCTCGGTCTGACTCCAGTTGGCACTCTGGGCTGCCACCTTCTTCAGATCCGGGTATTGGCTGAGGACATCATTGTAGCCACGCGATCGTACCCCGGCGTTCGTGTCCGTCTCCTTCCCGATAAGTTCAACGTAGCTGCCCTTTTCGCCCATCAGTTTGACGAACTCCTGGGCGCCCAAGGTGGCGCCCTGATAATTGTTTGATACGAGCTGAGCGACTGCCACTCCCGTCGCATTAATCTCGCGGTCAACCAGGAAGGTCGGGATGCCAGCACTCTTTGCTTTCTTTACCGCGGCAATGCTGGCGTCGGCGCCAGCATTGTCACAGATAATTGCCGCCGCTTTACGCGCGATCGCAGTATCGAAAAGCTGGTCTTGTTTCACGGCGTCATCGTTATGGACCAGAATCAGAGTGTCGTATCCGAGAGCTTTCGCTTTCGCCTCGGCCGCATCCGCCTCCGTTTTGAAGAAGGGATTTTCGGGAGACGGCACAATAATAGCGATCAGTTTCTTCTGTTGAGCAAATGCAGTGGGAACCATAAGCATCGTGCCGGCCACCACGAGACAACTAACGAGAAAACAGTGATTCAGATTCTTAATAGTTTGGAGGATCAGTTTAAACATAGGAAATTAATAGTTGGCAGATTTGAACCGAAGAGATTCATCCTCGGTTAAGGTTTAAGGTTAGAGAACCGGCTAAACGACAGCGCCGGGAAGGTAGCATTGAGCTCTACGCCCTTGCTCTTGAGATGTGGTAACGTTCTTTAGCCTTTAGTATCACCTCCTTCGTTCCGATGGCTAGCCACGCTTCAAGGCGAGACGCTGCTGCAATCTTGCCTGCAGTTGGTCGAGCACGACGGCCAGGATAATCACCAACCCGGTAATAACTTTCTTCCAAAACTCCTGGACTCCGAGAAGGACGAGACCGTTAGTCAGTACGCCGATGACCAGCGCACCGATCATGGTACCCCAGACGGTACCGCGGCCGCCAGCCAGAGAGGTACCGCCGAGTACAACAGCCGCAATCGCATTAAGTTCGTAGCTCTCACCCGTTGCCGGATGGGCCGCCACTAACTGAGAGGCGGTCACCAAACCGGTCATGGCGGCACACATCCCGCAAATCATGTAGACTGCCATCTTGATTCGTCGAACGTAGATACCGGACAATTCCGCAGCTCGCTCGTTTCCCCCGACTGCATAAACCTGGCGCCCAAAGGGAGTCTTGCCTGCCACAAACCAACCAAGGCCAGTAAAAATGATCATGATCCAAATCACGATCGGAATGCCAAGAATCGTGCCAGCCCCGAGGATAGGAAACCCGGTATTTCCCAACTCGGGATTTCCAACGAGATTGGGAAAGGTTGCTCCCTGATTACTTAGTTGAGCCAGCCCACGGGCGACATACAACGTTCCCAGGGTCGCGATAAAGGGCGCAACATTGAAGCGAGTAACCAGAATGCCGTTGAACGCACCGACTAGGATTCCTAGGCAAAGCACGAGCACGATGATGGCGGGAACGTTGAAAAAGACAACGATTCCAAACATCGGCAGCTCCAGCCCCCGATCGATCAGCAGCCCGGAAACCATGGCAGCCAGCCCGACCGTGGATCCCACCGAGAGGTCGATTCCTCCGGTGAGAATTACAAAGGTCATGCCGACAGCCATGATGGCGTTAATGGCGGTCTGACCCACCAGAATAATAAGATTCTCCGGGGTAAAAAAAGAGGGCGTAAGCAGAGTGAATATCCCGATCAAAATCAACAACGCGATAAATGCACGTAACCGAAATAGAAATACTCCAACGGTAAGTCGGGAAACGCTCACTGACTCAGCAGAAGGTGACAGTGCAGTTGTCATGGTAGCTGATTAATTGTGCATCCCTGGTGTTAAATTTTCGGTAACCGCAGCGTCTTTGACACCCGCAAGGTCCGTTTGGCGGTGGGCACTCGCGGCGCGCACGAGTAGCTCTTCAGTGACTTCGGTGTGGCCGAAAACGCCGGTCACGCGACCCCGGGAAAGCACCAGGATCCGGTCAGGTACGGCCAACACTTCGGGAAGCTCGGATGAGACAAAGAGTATCCCGAGACCTTCGCTGGCCAAGCGATTGATAATTTGAAAAATCTCCGCTTTAGCACCCACATCAATTCCTCGGGTAGGCTCGTCCAGCAACAATACCTTTGGTCGGGTTAGCAAACTTTTCGCCACTACAACCTTTTGCTGGTTGCCGCCGCTTAGCGAAGTAATCGGTTGTTGCGGCGACTGCACCTTGATGGCCAGCTCTTTGATCATTCTGGTTACAGAAGCGTGCTCCTCGCGATCCGAGATCCAGAAAGAGCGAAGATAATGTCTCAGGCTAGCCAAGGTAATGTTTTGAGCGACCGACAGTTGCTGGACCAGGCCAAGCCTTTGTCGATCCTCCGGCACCAAAGTGATCCCGCTTGCGATTCGATCAAAGATCGCCTCGCGGCGCAGGGCTTTTCCCGCCAAAGTGATTTTCCCGGTGGCCTCCGCATGTAAGCCCATCAAGCATTCGAAGAGCTCAGTTCGTCCAGCGCCCATCAAACCGTAGATGGCCAGAATCTCCCCTTCGTGCAGGGAGAAGGAAACCTTTTTTAAAGTAAAACCTTTACCTGCACGGGGCAGGGTAAGCTCTTGGACCTTCAACAGTTCCTTGCCGCTGTGGCTGGCAGCGCCGTGCGCTCGGCTTGGGGCGCGAACCGTCCGCCCCACCATCTTTTCGATAATCCAGGTGATATCGATATCGGCTGCTCGCGCTTCTGCTGCGAATTTGCCGTCTCGGAGCACCGTGACGTAGTCGCCGATCCGCAGGAGCTCTTCGAGTTTGTGAGAGATGTAGACGATCGCGACCCCATGGGCTTTGAGGTCCTCAATGATCTGAAAGAGCGCCTCGGTCTCAGCGGCGGTTAGAGCCGAGGTGGGTTCATCCATGATGAGCACGCGGACGTTCTGGGAAAGAGCCTTTGCGATCTCAACGATCTGTTGCTGTCCCATCCGTAAGTCGCTGACCAAGGTCCGCGGGTTCAGCGGTTGTTCCAGCCGGTCCAGAATTTTGCGTGCAAGCTCCTCTTGGGCACCATGGTCAACGACATCTACTTTGGTAATCTCACGCCCGGCAAAAATGTTCTCTGCGATGTTGAGATTTGGGAAAAGATTGAGCTCCTGGTAAATGATCCCAACACCAGCCTTGGAGGCTTCCCGCGTATTCCTAAATGTTACTTCATGGCCATCCATGAGAAGACGGCCAGAGGTCGGCAGTTCGACGCCCGCCAAGATCTTCATCAAGGTTGACTTTCCGGCGCCGTTCTCACCTACCAGAACGTTTACTTTGCCGCGGTAGACCTTGAAGTTAACTGCGTCGAGCGCCGTGGTGCCCGGAAAAACTTTCGTTATGTTCTCGGTTGAGAGAATGATGCCATTTTGCGAAATCTCGTGCTGGGTTGACGGTGAAGGAGAGGACATGGCGTCGCGATTTAGCTAATTCTCGATTGCCAATTTGATGGGAGTTACGCGAATAGGGCTAGTCGACTTAGGATCGAAAGTGAAGGTGCCGAAAAATTGGATTGTTTTACCGGCAAAGCTACCTGGGTCTCTGCCGGCAAGCGCGTCTTTTATCGCGCGCAAATTCATTTCCTTCGAGACACCTGCGTAGTCGATTTGATTAGTAAATTGATTAAAGCTCACCAGGCCGGTTGCGTCCCGTAACGCAGTGCCGATAACAACAGGGCCGATCTGCAGATTGATGGTTTCATGATTGCTGTCGTTGCCGACCTCCACGGTCATCATTCCTGCACGCGATTCCGTGTTAACCTGGGTAACCTTGCCCGACCCCTTGATCATGTAGTTGAAAGGGTTGGTTGCCTCCCGTCGGCCGTACTTTTGCCCAGCCGCTTCCGGGTTTGCGCGAATTTCGGGGAGCAACACAACGGCATCGACGGCTTTGGCTAGAATTGTTGGAATGACTTTACTGTCCCAGATCGGCTCGACAAAGGCGTTGGCATCATTAGTGGTGCTGGCGACGGCTGTGGTTCCAGAGCTGGCAACGCGCTGCAAGGGTTTGATGACAAAGGGCGGTCGAAGGCAGAGGAAAACGATGACCGCGCAGGCAACCAAGCCGCTGATAGCGGTTCTGGTTCGAGAAGCGGCTAAGACGACGGGAGCCATTTGATAAAGTTCATTCATCATGGTTTGAGCGTTAGCTGGCACCGTGCATGTAGGTTTCCCAGCCAAAATAAGTTGTGATAACCATCTCTTTCTGCCTGTTTGCGATTCACATTTTTGTCTTTGCGGGTGAACAAGTGACGAACGTAAAATCATTGGACCTCAAATCGCTTTGGCTTAGGTGCCCCGAATCCTTTTCAGACGGGCCTCCATACCTTTACGACCGCCGAGTGAACCTAGCCAGTTTTGCGAAGAAATCCTCCAGGATAAATCTTAGACGTTGAGGATATGGAGGCAAGAGAGGTCGCCGCCGGTGTGGCCAACTCCACAGGCTTTGATTAGGCGCAACAGGGCTTTGCGATATTGCGCCGATTTAAGCTTAAGGTCGCGTTCGTTCAGCATGAGGCCCGGAAGGGTATAGAACGGGGGGCTTATGTATATTTATACAACCTTCGGTTAAATATTACATCCTCGTTCTGCTGTCAAGCGGTTTTCACTTTATCACGTAAAATCCTGTTCAGGAGTGGAAGCTCCAACTGGACAGCACTGCGTACCCAGTCTTTAGACGGCTGTGGATTACCAGCGCTATTTCCGGGTTCTGCGAGCATTCCTGGAAGCTTACGCGACGATAGTTGAACGAGCACCTGGTCCGAGCGCCACTCGCTACTGCTCTTTTGACTCACGTCGCGCATAACACTTTCGTGTCGTTTGGCACATCGAAGCCCCGATTGAGCAACTTTAATCGAGTATGAATATTTATTTATAAAATACTTGATATGTCGAAAAAGAAGTCTAACATCGCCCAGTTTTCAACCTTAGACGTATATGCATAATTATTCACAAGATGAGTTTAGGCGGCACGCTGGCGCTTTCCGCAACGGGGGCGAGTCGTCGTCCGGCAGGGACCTTCCCGCCGCACGAAAACCCGCAGAGCGTTGCGCCATGCGCAACGGAGCCCAAGCCCGCTTAATCGCTGAAGTGGCTCGGATGTACTATGAGGAGCGACGGACCCAACTTGAGATCGCGACCAGCCTAAATGTATCGCAAGGGACCGTTTGTCGATTTTTGAAAAGGGCTGAGAAACTGGGCATCGTTCGAACCACGATAAGCCCGCCTGTCGGGACCTTCGTCGATCTTGAGGAACTCTTGGAGCGGAAGTTCGGGCTTTCCCAGGTCATCATCGCCCAAGCGCCAAACGGTTCGGAGGAAAGCATGCAGGGCGCGGTCGGGGCCGCCGCAGCGCATTTCCTTGAGATCACCTTAAAGCCGAGGGCGGTAATCGGCGTGGCCTCTTGGAGTGCCTCTCTGCTGTCTATGGTGGAGCAGATGCATCCCGTCTGGAAGGTTTCCGAATGCAAGGTGGTCCAGATCCTGGGCGGGGAAGGCCACCCTTCGACTGAAAAGCATGCGTGCTATCTGGTCAGCCAGTTGGCACGCTTAGTACAAGGGGATGCGCATTTTTTGCCGACTCCGGGCCTCGTAGCTTCAAAGGAAGCGGCCGACGTCCTGGCGCAAGACCCACACGTTCGTGAAACGATGGAGCTGTTTGACCGGATCACGGTGGCGGTCCTTGGGATCGGCTCGATCGAGCCCTCGCCGTGGTTAGTCGGTAGCGGAAATACATTTTCAATTGAAGAACTCCAGAGCCTGGAAGACAAAGGTGCGGTCGGCAACATCTGCCTTCACTTTTACAGCGCCAGCGGAGAGGAAATTAGGGACGCGGTGGTGGGCGGTAACCGGGTGTTTGGGCTTAAACTCGAGCGGCTCAAGAGCATTCCCATGGTAGTTGGGGTCGCCTGCGGGGAGCGGAAACATCAAGCCATCCTGGGAGCGTTGCGGGGGCGATGGATCAACGTCTTGGTTACCGATCAGTTTACAGCTGAAAGCCTGGTCATGACGTAAGGCGCCGTTGGCCAAAGGATTCCTTTCGCCTTGACACAAGTGGGTCGCCCGGCTTTACTGGGATAGTAATAACGCTTAACGAATATTTAATCGCGCTTAAAAGAACGTTTGCCTCATGCTAAACGCCGATGGTCAAGTAAAGAAAAGCGGGTACGGTTTTCCTGAATTGCTACACAAGCTTCCAGACCTCCGACTCATGACTCGAGTTGCCCGACTCTACCATGAAGAAGGGCTAAACCAAACCGAAGTGGCTCACCGGCTCGGGCTCACGCAGGTGGCGGTGTCTCGCCTATTAAAAAAAGCGGAGAAACACGGGATCGTACGAACCACGGTGCTCACACCGCCGGGCACATTCGCGGACTTGGAAGGCTTGCTCGAAGAGAAATTTAGTTTGACCCAGGCGATCGTTGGCGACGCCATGCGCGATTCGGAGGAGTTCGTTCTGAACGCAATTGGCTCCGCCGCGGCCCAATTTATCGAATCCACCCTTAAAGCCGGAGAGGTAATTGGGATCTCATCATGGAGCGAGTCGCTTTTGTCGATGGTCGAGCACATGCATCCACCGAAGAAATCGGAAAACTGCTTAGTGGTGCAAATGCTCGGGGGGGTGGGTAACCCGTCTGCCGAGCAACATGCAAATCGCTTGGCCAGCCGTTTGGCGCGATTGGTGCACGGTAACGCCCGATTTCTGCCCGCTCCGGGGGTGGTGGGTTCCGGCAGCGCGGCCAAGGTTCTGGCTCAAGATCCTTATGTGAGCGAGGTTGTGGCGCTCTTTGAAAAGGTTACCTTAGCGCTGGTGGGCGTCGGGTCCATTGAACCCTCGGCATTGGTGGCCAGCAGCGGTAACATCTTTTCCAGGGAAGAACTGGAAGCCCTGCAAAGGAAAGGCGCGGTCGGAGACATCTGCTTGCGCTTCTATGACGTCAATGGCCGTGAGGTGAATGGCGCCTTCGACAGCCGGGTGATCGGGATCGACCTAGCAAGCTTGCGTCGGGTGCCCCGGTCGGTTGCACTCTGTGGTGGCAAAAGGAAATTCCCGGCGATCCTTGGAGCCTTGCGCGGCAAATGGATCAATACCCTGATCACCGACCAATATACGGCACAACGGCTGGTCAAAGCAGAACCCGCCGAAACCATTGCTGCTGAATCGGCGACGCTAAACCGATCCTGAGAAGAAACAGTAATCCCTCCTGTGCGAACGCAGATCATGATGCGAACGGAATAATTGTTGGAAGGGCTCAGAAGAAGTTTTTCCGCCTTGCCGCGCCAGGATCAAGGGGAAAGATATCGGGTTCAGCACTCGCAAACCGGCTTCCGGAGTTGTTCAATTAAAATCAGCAAATCGGTTGCAACCGCTTTCCAGGTGGGCTTGCGAGATTTGCCTGAACGCGATGCTGCCCGGTTAGGGAAATGGTAAAGTTTTTTCAGGCTAACGCTTGACACAGAATATAAACCAAACCAGTCTCTGGTTGTTGTACAACGGCATATGCATTTTTATTCAGATTAATTTTTATTCAGGGCTGCGAACCCTAAAAAAATGCTGACTGAACCCAACCCCCAAACCGAGTCCCTCGTATGCCGCAAGGCCTGCGGGTCTTGCCCCTCCGATCCGCAATACCTAGGGGGCATTTATTCAATAACACAATTATTCATCCCTTAAGAGAGCCGCCTCTTCCCCTTGCTTTTTGAGAGGTCGTTTGAAAAAGGAGCCTATCTTCATGAAAGTCATCCTCGCGCTGGACGCCGGGACCACCAATGTCAAGGCGATCTTGGTCGATCAGCAGGCCAACGTGCTGGCCCGAAGTTCCATTCCCCTGTCCATCCATTTTCCCAAAAGCGGCTGGGTCGAACAGTCGGCCGAAGCGGTTTGGGACGCCGCCCGGCAAGCCATGGAAGAATGCCTGGCAAAGGGCGCCGAGCATGAAGTCGTCGCGCTGGGGATTTCCAACCAAAGGGAAACCCTCGTGGCCTGGAACCGAGCCACCGGTCAGCCTGTGGCCCCGTGCATCGTCTGGCAGTGTCGTCGCAGCGCCGAAATCTGTGAGGCGCTCCGTCAAAAAGGTTTAGAGGAAACCATTCGGGCTAAAACGGGCCTGCAGGTCGACCCGCT
>DASXBV010000204.1:0-7774 GCA_036491515.1 Chthoniobacterales bacterium | reverse complement strand
TTCGGCCCAGCGCTTGAGGTTGAAAGCGGTCTGCTCGGCGGAGGGCTCTAATTGAATCGTCAGCGGCACGGAGGGAGTTTATTCTATTGAGGCGAGCAGAGCAAGCTGGTGGCTCTGCGCGGCCGGTTCCACAGTCCTGCGCCGAAGAAAGCGCCGCCAACGGTCCCTGGCCTGCCCATGAGCGGCTGACAGTTCCCATATCCCCATTATGGGAACTGCCGGATTTTCGGAATGTGGGAACGCACACGAAGAGCATTACAAAGATCTCGTCGAGGCTAGAAAGAACGCGATTCAAGAAGGTTCTCTTTTTGCTGCCGCCCGCGAAAGATCCGTATAATTCTGCTGTCTTTCGGCAAAAGCACGCGGAGCTCGACCAAGCTACGCGTGAATTTCAGCTCATATTGCGTCCCGAGAATCCGTCTGGCGAAACTGGGAAAGGACATCAGGGAAATACAGAAAGCTCCAGAACAAACTCCGTTTCTAATCGCACGCTCAAACATGTCGACACACGCTTGCATTTGTTGAGAGAAATCGTTGAGAGATGAGCATATTTCAGATTGTAAGTTTCTTATTTCAAATGACTTGCCGAGGAGGGGACTCGAACCCCTAACCCGTTAGGGACCAGATCCTAAGTCTGGCGCGTCTGCCAATTTCGCCACCTCGGCTTTGGGAGGTCATAGTGTGCCACAATTTTCGAAAATGCCAATCCCGCGGGGCCCGGGAGGGCCGCAAGCTTTGCTTTGAGTCTTGAGTTTTGCGGTTGCGGTTGGGTGTTCCAGGGGTTCTCACCTCCCCACCCTCACTACTTGCCATTGATGCGCTCGGCTACAACGGGTACTTTTAGACAATGCCGACTGATTCATTCGTTCACCTCCATCTTCATACGGAATATTCGCTCCTGGACGGCGCTATCCGGATTCCGGATCTCATGAAAAAAGTTGCCGAGAACGGCATGCCGGCTGTGGCGATGACCGATCACGGAAACATGTATGGGGCGATCGAATTCTATCAGGCTGCGCAAAAGGCTGATATCAAACCGATTATCGGTTGTGAGGTCTATATGGCCCCCGGTTCGATGATTGATAAAAGCGCCTCATCGGCCCGGGATGCGGCCTTCCATTTCACCCTGTTAGCAAAGGACTTTGTCGGTTACAGCAATCTGGTAAAACTCGTCTCCGCCGCGCACCTGGAAGGCTTCCACTATAAGCCGCGGATCGACAAGGAGCTTCTCGCGAAACATAGCGCCGGGCTGATCGGTATGAGCGCCTGTTTAAAAGGCGAAATTAATGTTGCGATCCAGGCGGGCGACCTGAAAAAGGCCCAAAAATCGGCCGGCGAGTTTGTAGATATCTTCGGTCGAGAAAACTTTTACCTGGAACTCCACGATCACGGGCTCGAAACCCAACGTCTGTGTAACCGCGCTCTTCTCGAAATTTCTAAAAACCTGACGATCCCCGTGGTAGCAGCGAATGATGTGCACTTTCTGGAAAAGTCCCATCACGAGGCTCACGACGTGATGATTTGTATCGGCACGGGGGCGATGGTTCATGACGAACGTCGGATGCATTACCCGACGGAAGTCTATTTCAAGTCTGCCGAAGAGATGTGGGCGGTCTTCTCCGAAGTTCCGCAAGCCTTGACGAACACGCTGCGCGTCGCTGAACAGTGCGATCTCAAACTCGATTTTGGCGTTTCCAAATATCCGGCTTACCAGCCGCCCGAGGGCACAACGCGGGAACTGTATTTACGTGAACTTTGCTACAAAGGCTTAAGAGATCGATATGGGGAACGAGCAGAAACCGACAACGAACTCCGGCAGCGTCTTGACTATGAGCTCTCGGTTCTGGAGAAGGCAGGCTTTACAAGTTATTTCCTCATTGTCTGGGATTTTATCCACTACGCGAAACAGAATAGTATTCCGGTTGGCCCAGGACGTGGATCGGCAGCGGGTTCGTTGGCTGCCTATGCGCTCGGCATCACCGATCTTGATCCGCTGCGGTTCGGATTGATTTTCGAACGATTCCTGAACCCGGAGCGCGTGAGCCCGCCGGATATCGATGTGGATTTCTGTCAAAACCGAAGGGGGGAAGTCATCGAGTACGTTCGGGCGAAGTATGGGCCGCGTGCCGTCTCCCAGATCATCACCTTTGGTACGCTTGGAGCCAAGAGCGTGGTGCGAGACGTTGGGCGGGTGATCGGTCTGAGTTATTCGGACGCAGATCGACTCGCAAAGATGATTCCGAATGAAATCGGAATTACGCTCAAAACCGCGTTGGAAAAGAACCCGGAATTGAAACAGGCAGTGGAAACGGAAGAGAGCACCCGGCAACTCTGGAATTACGCGACCGTCCTTGAGGGCTTGACCCGGAACACCGGTATCCACGCTGCCGGTGTAGTCATCGGCGATCGGCCCCTGGACGATTATATTCCGCTCTGCCGCGGTAATGATAACGAAGTCATTACCCAGTATGCGATGGGGCCGCTCACGGATCTGGGTATGCTGAAGATGGACTTTCTCGGCCTTAAGACTCTCACGGTTCTCCAGGATGCGGCCTCTCTGATTCGAGATCGGGAGCCGGATTTTTCTCTCGAAGCGATGCCACTCGACGATCGGGCCACCTTCGATCTGCTGGACCGAGGTGAAACGATTGGCGTGTTCCAGCTGGAATCCGGCGGGATGGTTAATCTTTGCAAGCAGTTCGGTGTCAATAGCATTGACGATATCATCGCACTGATCGCGCTCTACCGTCCGGGGCCTATGGAACTGATCCCGGACTACGTCAAGCGCAAGAAGGGCCAGACGAAGATCAAATACGAACACCCGCTCCTTAAGGAGGTCTGTGCCGATACGTACGGTATTATGATTTACCAGGAACAGGTGCAGCGGGCAGCCAACATCCTGGCCGGGTACACGCTGGGTCAGGCCGACCTTCTCCGCCGAGCGATGGGAAAGAAGGACAAAGCGAAGATGGCGAAGGAACGCGTCAATTTCATCGAGGGATGTAAACGGGTCAATGGCATCGACGAAAGAAAGGCCAACGCGATCTTCGATCTACTCGAGAAATTCGCCGGGTACGGTTTCAACAAGAGTCACAGTGCCGCGTACGGATTAATCAGTTATCGAACTGCGTACTTGAAGGCAAATTATCCGGTTGAATTCATGGCCGGGCTGCTCAGTAACGAAGTCAACAACACGGAAAAGATTGCTGTGTTTGTCGCAGAGTGCGAAAGGCTCGGCGTAACGATTCTCCCGCCCGACGTTAACCTGAGCCATTTGAAGTTTGTGCCCGAAACTCGGGAAGAGCAGCGTGGAATTCGGTATGGCCTTGCCGCGATCAAAAACATCGGTGAAGGCGCCATGCAATCGGCAATCGTCGAGAGAGAGGAGAACGGCCCATTCAAATCACTTGAGGATTACTGCAGCCGTCTGGATTCCAAGGCGGTCAACCGCAAGATTCTGGAAAGCCTGATTCGAGCCGGTGCATTCGATTTCACTGGGAGGGACCGTGC
The DNA here is from genome assembly GCA_036491515.1 of Chthoniobacterales bacterium. GTDB lineage: Bacteria > Verrucomicrobiota > Verrucomicrobiia > Chthoniobacterales > JAFAMB01 > JAFAMB01. The sequence continues at coordinate 4,264 of DASXBV010000204.1, read as the reverse complement.
GGAATTGTTTGCGCGAATTGATCAAGCTCTGGCTACCGGGGCGTCTGCGCATAGAGACAGGCGCAGCGGCCAGGTCTCATTGTTTGGCGACCTGGAACTGGCACCCGCCTCAAAAACCAACGGCGAAACCGTCGACTTTACACCCTGGTCCATCGCAGAAAAGCTCGGGTACGAAAAAGACCTTCTCGGCTTTTACATCACTGGCCATCCACTGGACGCGTATCGAGAAATTATCGAGGGAGGCAAGTACGTGGCCATTCGGGACTTGGCCAATCAGGAGGACAAAGTCATCGTGCAGGTCGCCGGCTCGATCTCCGCGTTCGACAAAAAACATACTCGCAAGGACGGAAAGCCGTTCGCCATTCTAACCATTGAAGATTTTACCGGATCAGTGGAAGTCATGGTCTGGAACGAGGTGTTCGCGAAGGCGGCCAAAGAGATTGATAAAGGAAAAATCGTCGCCGTTTCCGGTAAAATGGACAAGCGCGAAGAGAGCATCCGTCTGGTGGCGAACGAGATTGAACCGATTACGCGTCGGAAAGCCGTCAAGGCGCTCACCATCGACATCCCCATGGAAAAAGCCGATGAAGAAAGGCTGATCGCCATACGTGAACTCGTCGGCCAGTTTCCGGGGATGCAGCCGCTGTATCTTCGATTCCGGACGATCGACGGGCGCGAACTTCGATTGAAAGCGGACTCCGGCTATTCGGTCCGAGATGACCAGACCTTCAGAGAGCTGCTCGCTGAGCTGCTCGCGTAGGGGGAGCGTGTCGGCTTACCGGCGTATCGATTGTCGGCGTATAGGCGCGTCTGCATAGCGGCGTATAGGGCGGGCATCGGCCACGTGCCTCGCAACGATGGAAGCAACGCCGACATGCCGATCCGCCGACACGCTTCCCCTTGCGCCTTCCTCTTTCTTGCAAAAGCGTAATTCGGCGTTAAAGTTTGCGTTCCTCTTTGCCTGGCTATGACCCCGCTTAATCGAGAGATAAAGATTTTTTCAGGATCAGCTCACCGCGATCTGGCTTTGAGAATTTGCCGGTCGATGGGTGCTCCGCTCGGCGACGCAGTCGTCAGTTCTTTTCCTGACGGCGAAACGCGAGTGAAGATCAACGAAAATATCCGGGGCCGCGACGTTTTCATCGTCCAACCGACATGTCCGCCAACGAACCAGAATTTGATGGAGCTCTTCATCCTGATCGATGCTGCCAGACGAGCAAGCGCCTATCGAATCACCGCGGTCGTTCCATATTTTGGATATGCGCGCCAGGACAGGAAAGATCAGCCGCGGGTGCCGATCACCGCGAAGCTCGTCGCCAATCTTCTGGTCGCGGCTGGTGCGAATCGGGTGCTGACGCTCGATCTCCACGCCCAGCAGATCCAAGGCTTTTTCGACATCCCGGTCGATCATTTGTACGCGGCGCCTGTATTGATCCGCTATATCCAACAAAAGAAACTCGACAAGCTCGTGGTTGTCTCGCCGGACGTAGGGGGCTTGAAATTGGCTTCGGCGTATGCGGAGGCGTTGAACGCAACACTAGCTATCGTTGCAAAACGTCGCAAAAGCCCGATTGAGACGGAAGCGTTAAGCGTGATCGGCGACGTGGATAACAAAAATGTCATTATGGTAGATGACCTTACCGAAACGGCGGGTACCCTGACAAGCGCAGCGACGATTCTCAAAAAGCATGGCGCCCGAGACATCTACGCCGGAGTTTCCCACGCAGTTTTCACAGATATCGCCCACGAAAGACTTAAGAAATCGGAAATTCAAGAGCTGATCACCACAGACAGTACTCCCGTAAGGCTCAATCCGGATTGCCGGATTACCGTTCTCTCCATTGCAGAGATCCTTGGCGAGGGCATTCACCGAATTTACACGAACGAGTCGGTAAGTTCGCTTTTCGAGATCAACGCAACCCAGTCCTAAGAATCATGGCTCAACAAGTTAAACTAAAGGCACAGAAGCGGACCTTGGTTGGTCGTAACGCTATAAAAAAAATCAAAGAAAAGGGGCTCGTTCCCGGGGTCATTTACGGCTCGCAGGCAGAGCCGATAACCCTGCAAATTGACGGCCGCGAATTGGCCGCCGTTTTGGCTCATGCATCAAGCGAGCACGTTCTGGTCGAGCTCGAGATTGTGGACGGCAACGAGAGTACAAACCGTCTGGCGCTGATTCAGGAAGTTCAGCATCACCCTCTGAAGCGGGAATTGCTACATGTCGATTTTCAGCGTGTTTCGGCGACCGAAAAGATTATTTCAGAAGTTCCGATCGAGGCCTTCGGCGAAGCCTTGGGAGTCAGAACGTTCGGTGGACTCCTTGAATATTCTTTGCGTACCCTGGAAGTCGAGTGTTTTCCACAAGATTTGCCGGACATTGTTCGGATAGACGTTACTAATCTGAGTATCGGCGAATCGTTACACGTTCGCGATATTCAACTGCCTTCCGGAGTTGAGGCGATTACGGACGAAGACCTGACTGTGGTCAGCGTTGTTGCTTCGCGCGTGGGCGAAGAGGTTACCGAAACTGCCGAAGTCCCAGCGGCTCCAGAAGTGATCACCGAGAAGAAGGTGGAAGAGACTCCGCAGCAGTAGTCACCGATGGCGGATCTGCGTCTCGTCGTGGGCCTGGGGAATCCCGGTCCGCAGTATATCGGTACGCGGCATAACGTTGGGTTCATGGTCATCGATTGTTTGGCGAGAAAAAAGGGAGTGAACTTTTCAAGAACGGCTATTTGGAGCTCTGATTGGGGAAAATGGGGCGACACCCTGCTGATGAAGCCGCTCACATACATGAACCGAAGTGGAGAGGCTGTTGGCCGATTCGCACGTTACTTCAAAATCCAGCCGGAAGAGATCCTGGTCGCGGTTGATGATGTCGCTTTGCCGCTTGGGCGACTCCGTCTACGACCATCAGGCAGCGACGGCGGTCACAACGGTCTCAAGTCGATTGTTGAGAATCTGGGCGAGGAGTTTATGCGCCTGAGGATTGGGATCGGAGCTTCCCCTGACGCCGAAGCGCTGGTCGACCATGTGCTGGGCAAATTCGATCAATCTGAGAAACCAACGGTGGACAATGCGCTGGAACGCGCGACGGAAGCGATCGAGCACCTTGCGCACAACGGGATGGCCTCCGCCATGAACAATTACAACAGAGCAGAATAATATTGAAACATTATGAAAAGACGTTATGAATGCTTGCTGGCCGTCGATACCCGCGGTCAGGAAGATAGCGTGAAAGAGACCATTGAACGTCTGGAGTCCGAATTTGCAAAAGAGGGCGCCGCGGTAGAGCAAGTCCAGAAGATGGAAAAGCGTTCGCTGGCTTACAGCCCGCGTCACCTCGACACTGCGTACTACGTCAATTTCGTCTTCGAGGCTGAGCCTTCGCTGATCACGAAACTGCGCAACAAATTTAAGCTCGATCCGATCGTTTTTCTACAGCATTACCAGCAGTTACCGGCTAAGATAACTGCACGAACTTCCAAACCCTAGACCCGGCTTATGGCAAATCTGAACCGCGTACTGCTAATCGGCAATCTGACTCGTGACCCGGAGCTACGGTACACGCCCAAGGGCACTGCAGTTACGGATTTCGGTCTCGCCGTCAGTCGGATATTTTCCGGAGAAGATGGCGAAAAAAAAGAAGAGACAACTTTTGTCGACGTGACGCTTTGGGCGCGGCTGGCCGAGATCGCCGGCCAATATCTGAAAAAAGGGCGTCCGGTTTTCATCGAAGGCCGTCTCCAATTGGACACCTGGGACGATAAGCAGACCGGTCAAAAACGTTCTCGATTGCGTGTGGTCGGCGAAAATCTCCAATTGCTGGGCAGCCGCCCGGAAGGTGAGGCCTCGTCATCCGCTCCGCCTCCTCGTCGACCCAGCGCAGCCGCTCCCCCTTCACGTCCGGAACCGCGCGACCCGGATCTCGATGTCGAGCCGGACGATATACCGTTTTAACCTTAAACTCCGAAGTTGAGGAGTCGTCCTTGTGCTCGTCGTCGTCCTCGTCCTTATAGAATCCGAATGTTTTACAATCGGGCTAACGGAACAAAATAATTGCAGGACAAATGGGGGTCTTTGCCGGCACAGAACGCCAATGCACCGACGACGAGCACGACGACTGAGCAAGGGCCTCTTTGCTCGTTTCGCTGTTGCTCAGATATTGAACCGGGCGTCCGGCTTTGCGAAACAGCTCGTACGCTCCTTGCTTGATTCTGTCAGTCAACTGCTGAGCAAAGCTACTGAAGTCCTTGATCAACAC
>DASXBV010000203.1:0-2363 GCA_036491515.1 Chthoniobacterales bacterium | reverse complement strand
GGCATTGATGTAGGGGAGCACGGTGAACCCTTCCTTCACGAGAATTTCCGCAGCCGCCAATGTCTCGACCGGATCCGGAAGCAGATATCGCGGGTCCGGGTGAATCTCGAGTTTGATCCATGTGGGCAAGCCTGCGCTTGCTGCCAGCCGCGCGAAGCGGACAGCCTCCTCCGCGTTGCGCGCGCCGCTCGTATTCGGGAGGAGAAGAAACCGTTTCGGATCGATGAAATCGAGAATGTTCGCAAACGGATCGTGTTTACCGGAAATATCTGCGCGTCGCAACGCAACCGTCACCAATTCCGTGCCGCTTGCAATAAGCGCATCCCGCATCAGCTCGTTGGATGAGAATTTCCCCGTGCCCACGAGCAGACGCGAGCTGAACTCCCGATCGGCGATCTTCAGTTTGGAAGGCTTATCCGCCATGCCAAAAAAGATAAACGAATTCGCGAAAACACGCGAATATCCTCTCTGGGGAGCACAGGCTACTAGCCTGTTGTCGTCGGCAGCTTGCCGACGACCTTTCCACGCGTTGAAAAAACTTCTGTCATCGAACGTTCAAAGAGCTTTTCGGCAGGCTGCCGAAAAGGACAGGTTCGCCACGGCGAATCCGTCCTGTGGCGGACTGGCAGCCTGTGCTCCCCAGAGATCGAATATGCCGGCCACTTCTCCTTGTACGAAGCGCGTAGTTACGCCAAATTCTCGCGATGACTCCGTTTGACCTCCGCTTGGAAGATTGCATCGAAGGAATGTCGCGGTTGCCAGAAGGAAGCTTCGATCTTGTGGCGACGTCTCCGCCGTACAATCTCGGTGTTCGTTATCGAAGATATTCCGACCGGCAGGATCGACAATCGTATTTGCAATGGTGCCGCAAATGGGCTGAGGAAGTTCGACGAATTCTGGAATCGAGCGGCTCGTTTTTTCTAAACATCGGCGGGGCGCCGTCGAACCCAATGTTGCCGCATGAAATCGCAATCGAACTGCGTGATGTGTTTGTTTTGCAGAATACGATTCACTGGATCAAATCCATCGCGATCGAGGATCAAGAAGGAGAAATTCGCTCGTATGGCCATTTCAAGCCGATCAGTTCGAAGCGATTTCTGAATGACTGTCACGAGTATGTTTTTCATTTCACCAAAACCGGGCGTGTCGAAATTGACCGGCTTGCGCTTGGCGTTCCATATCAGGACAAAAGCAACATCGCGCGCTGGTCGCACACTCGGGGAACCGACCTTCGCTGTCGCGGTAACACGTGGTTTGTTCCCTATGAAACGATTCAGAGCCGGGAGAAAGAGCGACCGCATCCCGCAACTTTCCCGGTTCAGCTCGCCGAGTGGTGCATCAAACTCCACGGTATTTCGCGCACTGAAACAATGCTCGATCCATTCCTAGGGATCGGGAATTCTGCCGTCGCAGCACATCGCTGCGGTGTGAAAAGATTTATCGGGTTCGAAATTGACGAGACCTATCTGGCAGAAGCGAAGCGGCGTTTGAAATCACTGCGATGAATGAGCACGAGTCGGGTCTAATGAGTCTAAATTGGTATCGATCGCTTGAATAGGTACAACAACTTCATGAACAACGTAGTCTTAATCGGACGGGTCATTGTCGCCCTAAATGTCCTAACAGGGTTCGCGGCAAATGCAGCCCAGGCGTCTCTCAGTTTCGGTGGAAGTAACTTCGCTCCGGGCTCAACTGTTCAAGCCAATGTTCCTCTGAGCGCGCAGGAAAAATCATTGGCTGCGCAGGGAGGCAATGTGGTGCCGCCATACGCAGTCGCTGTGCTGGCGACGCCTGCGAATTTCGATCCGCGGAAGAGTTGGCCGATTTTGGTGCCTTGTTCCACGAGCGATTTCAAACGCCAGAATCGAAATGATCTTGTCCAGTTTTACCAAAGGGTTGGACTTGCTGAAGGTTGGGTGCTGTTGGCTGGGGACGGGCCGCAACATGCGCGAAACGATACTGCCGCATGGCGTGGCGCAATGACGCTCGCCGCCATTCACGCTCTACATCACAGTTTTCCCGGGTCCGAAAAGTGGCCGATCGCGTGCGCCGGTTTCTCCGGAGGAGGAAAAGGAGTTGGTTACGTAGCGCCTCTGCTTGCGAGGAATGGTTGTCGCATCAGTGGAATTTATATGACCGGCGCAAATGAAGACCACCTGAGTGATGGATACGCTAGAATCCAGCCCGGCGCGGATTTTCTTAATACGGCAATCTACATCAGTGCTGGGCGCGACGACAGGATCGCGACCGTCGAGCAGCAATACGCCGTCGCCGGCTTAATCAAGCGAACAGGGTTCCACCAAATGCGAATTGGGACTTTCCACGGCGGCCATGAAGTCAATGACGCGCAAACGTCCATCGCG
>DASXBV010000202.1:0-23860 GCA_036491515.1 Chthoniobacterales bacterium | reverse complement strand
CTTCTTTGGACGTGCCAGCCCGGATCGCGCGGGAGCGCGTCCCCGCGGCTGGAAGTCTATGCTACATTGCTCACCACATGCGCCCTGTGAAGCTCGTCGATTTTTTTTAGCGTGCGATTTTTCCGGGTTAGTGGACCAGCTTTACGGTCAGAACCTCGAACGGCGTGAACGGGAGGCGCACTCGTTTTTTTTCATCGATCTGCAGCGGTTTGATCGGCTCCTCCAAGATATTGACCAGGAGTGCTTCCCGGAGGGGGGCCGAGCTCTCAATAACGGCTTGGCCACGATCCCCATGAGCCTCGTATAACCGGAGGATCGTCGCGTCGGAGTCCTCGGCTTTCTTCAGTGCTGACAGCTCGAGCCGATCGCCCGTCAATCGAATCGGAGAGACAAACTGTGAGGAGTCCGACGAACCGTTCTCTAGCAGAATGCCAGTGAGAGGATAGTTAAAATTCCGAGCGGCGCGTACAGTGGAGGTTCTCCAATCTCCCGCATGGGGATACAATGCGTAGCTGAACTCGTGAGAACCTTCGTCGGCGAATGGATCCGGGTAGATAGGTGCACGGAGCAAGCTCAATCCGATTACATTTCCTTCGATGCTGTAACCGTACTTGCTATCGGTGATCAGGGTAATGCCATAGTTCGGCTCACTGAGATCTAACCAGCGGTGACCGGGAACTTCAAACCGGGCCCGATCCCAAGGGGTGTTGCGGTGGGTTGGCCTTGGGACTGCGCCGAACGCCGTTTCGGCCCAACCCTCGTGGGTTCGAATATGCAGCGGAAAGATTGCGCGGAGAAGACGCCGGCGGCCATGCCAGAGAGCCTTTGTGCGAACCTCAAGAATCCGTTCGCCGCAATACAATCGGTATTCCTGGACAATCTCGGTCTCGTTGAGGCGTCGTATTACCTGTATGGTCGCTCTTACCGGCCCCGATTCAATAAGGGCCGGAGGTGAAATCGCGGCAAGCTCTGCGCCTTCACGTCTATAGGACGCGTCGATATCCCAGGCTTCAAACTGGCGAGGAATATCGGTGTAAATCCAAAGTTGATTTCCGCGATCAGCTAAAAGCTGGCGACCATGCTGCTTGTCATGGAGCTCGGCAATGGTACCGTCGATGTTGAATACGGCTCTAAGATGTTCGTTCTCCAACTCCGAAGATGTTCCGTGCACCTTTCGGTGATTGCGCTCGGATTTGCCATTGATGCGCCGGATCCTGATGAATCCCAGTCCCGGCACGCGAATCTCCGGGGCGGATACCAGCAAGGTGTTCTCAGGACTAACTTGAGAGAGGATCTCTTGTCCGGTATCGGTCGCTAATCGCGGCGGATTGCTCGGAAAATTTCTTATCTCCGCTCGTAATGGCCGATCGTTGAGTTGCAGATTCCAGATAGCGATGCCGTAATCCTGGTCGACGGGCAACAGCCGCGCGAGAGCGCTGTCCCGGAGCGCCCCAGCGGTTTCCAATGCAAGACCAAGATCTCTTTTGGTTGTTTCGTAGACGGAGTTGATGCTGGAGCCGGGGAGGACATCGTGAAACTCGTTTAAGAGAAGCGTCTGCCACAGCCGACCAAATTCCATTGCCGGGTAAGGGTTGTTACCATGGTTGGTCGCGAATGTCGCTGCGGTTTCGGCCTCGACAAGAGCATGTTCCAGCCTGCGATGGAGCGATTTGACCTGACTTTGAGTCGTGTAGGTGCCGCGATGATACTCTAAATATTTTTCGCCAACCCAAACGGGCAGATCATTAGTTATGATCTGTTCGTAAAACTGTTCGACTTCACCCATCAGAAGATGTGGCATCCCTGGGAAATTCTGAAAGCGCTCGAACCGATCAAGCATCTCCGCGCTCGGGCCTCCGCCGCCATCGCCATAGCCGACCGCAAGGAGGGTATGTCTTTGCCGATCTTTCCCTTTAAAATTGCGCCAGGTTTCGCCCAGATCGAAGGCAGCCACCCGACCGTTGTACCCGCCGCCCGGATTGCGAAAGCTGTGGGCCAAGACCCGGCTACCGTCGAGTCCCTCCCACCAATAGAGATCGTAGGGGAAGAGATTCCGCTCGTTCCAGGTCATTTTGTGGGTAAAAAAATACCGGAGTCCTCCTGACAACAAGAGTTGCGGTAGGTTCCCCGCGAACCCGAACGAGTCCGGAATCCAGGCAACACGCGGGCGTTTGCTAAACCGGGATTGAAAATAACGCTGGCCCAGCAGGATTTGGCGGACCCAAGACTCACCCCCGGGCAGATTGCCGTCCGGTTCCACCCACATTCCCCCAATAATCTCCCAACGACCCTCGCGCACACGGGTACGGATCTGTTCGAACAAATCCGGATCATCCTGTTCAATCCATGCGTAAAGCTGCGCGCTGGACTGATTGAAGCGAAGCTGTGGGTAACGCTCCATTAGTGCATTAACCGTATGAAAGGTTCGACGGGCCTTCCTACGGGTTTCTTCCAGCGGCCAGAGCCAAGCGAGATCGATGTGGGCGTGACCCGTGAGCCAAACGGATCCGATAGCGGGATAAGTTTGGCGAATGGAGTACAGTTCAGCTTGGAACGCCGTTTGTACGACCTCGAGGCTCCGCCTGCTCGCATCGTCGAGCGGTGCCGGTGGCGACGTGAATTGCCATTCTTCCCAAATTGAATCAAGGCTTTCCGCGTTCGCGTAGAAGTCCTCTAAGGAACGGCTCCTTGAGGTCGCGGCGATTCGGGCTAGGTAAGAGTGGGAATCACCGCGAGGCAAGGTTATTCCGGCAAAGGCGCGACCCATTGCCGCGATTAGCCGGAGCGTGATTTCTTCGCGACCGGTTGAGGCGAGATATTTGGCGGCGTCATGGGTTGCGGCGAGGTCTTCCAGCAAGCTTCTAAGGGCGTCATCGGGCAAGACGAGCGCCGCCAGATTCACACGCGGCTGATCAATGGGTGTTCCGAATAAACCATGAGGAACGGCTTCCAGGTCGAGTGTGAACGTCTCGCTGGCGACGGCGCGCACGGTGAGCAAATGCTCCTGGTGGAACATGTTCAAACCGCCAATCGGTCTTCCGTTTGCGGAAAGAAGAGCTTCGCCGTCGACATCAAATCGAGCGTGGACGCGGTTCCCGGCCCAGGATTCCGGGATGGAGCACTGAAACTGAAACAGAGCCGGGTGAGATTTCGCCGGCCATGGGTCTCCGGTTCGAACGGTTTGCCAGTTTTGGTCAGAGATGGTCCGAAATTTTGCATCGGCTATCGACAAAACCTCACGATCGCGCCAGGCGGCCAGTTCGGCTAATCGGACGCTTAAACGGGCCAGGGTTTGCTGGATAGGATCACGAAGGATGGGCATGATCGCGGTCAGCTTGACTACTTAATTCAATTTGTTTTATTTTCTGAGGGGGTCCCTGTCAAGCGGTGAACGCCAAGCCTTTACAGAAGCCGACCACCCGAAGTGGAACTAACATCGAACACGCTCATCTGTTGAATCAGCGTGTCGTATTCGAGACGATTCGTTCGCTCGGTCCGATTTCTCGAGCTGAAATCGCCCGAAAGACATCTCTCGGTGCTGCAGCATTGCCTACCCATGGGACCTTTGAAGAGAGGATGTAACGGCTTCGGCGTTTGGCGCTCGGTGTTCAGCTGTTTTGCCTGGATTCAGCGACGCCCTGGAAACAACCACGCAGAGTTAGACTTTGCCTGCGGCGGGGTAAGTAAAGCGGGACGCTTTACCCTCTTCGAAAGTAAAGCGCGGACGCTTTACCTACCGGCGGGTAAAGCGGGACGCTTTATACTTACCCCGTGCCGACGGCCCATTTTGACTCAGCCCCGGAACAGGCTGGCCTGTCCGCCGTAGTTCCGCGTTAGCGGACGAAGGAGGAAAGCCTATGCTACGCTACATTGCGCCGAATTCTGAACGGTCCCTACACCGCCAAGCGCTCGAATGCTTCTCGATATTTTTGGCTGGTCTTTTCGATTATTTCCGGCGGGAGGTGCGGCGCAGGTGGCGCTTTATCCCAGTGAAGAGTCTCGAGGTAGTCGCGAACGAACTGTTTATCGTAACTGAGCGGACTGGTCCCGACCTCGTAACAATCGGCTGGCCAGAAGCGGGAGGAGTCAGGCGTCAAACATTCGTCAATTAAGAGTAAATCGTCGTCGTGAAGGCCAAATTCAAACTTGGTGTCCGCAATGATGATACCGCATTCGCCAGCATGCACACTGCCATCGCTATAAATGGCTAGACTGAGGTCGCGCACAATGGTGGCTCTCTCAGCTCCGAGTATTTCGGAGCATTTTTCCCATGTAATATTCTCGTCGTGGCCGGATGCTGCTTTGGCTGCGGGCGTGAAAATCGGCTTCGGTAGTTGGGCGGCTTGTTCCAAGCCGGATGGCAGCTTGATGCCGCACACGTTGCCGGACTGCTGGTATTCCTTCCAGCCCGACCCAGCGAGGTAGCCTCGAACAACACATTCGACAGGTAGTGGATCGGCCTTCTTGACCAGCATCGAGCGTCCTTGGAGTAACTCAGCATAGGGCAGCAGGTTTTCTGGAAATTCCCCCAAATCAGCCGTAATGAAATGACTTGGCACGTGGTGGAACTTTCGAAACCAGAACGCAGAGAGCTGACTAAGGAATTCGCCCTTTCCCGGGATAGGGTCAGGGAGAACGCAGTCAAAGGCCGAGATCCGATCGGTTGCCACGATCAGAAAAGCGTCTCCAACATCGAAAATCTCGCGAACTTTTCCACTGCACACCTTTCGAATGCCTGGGAGCTCGACTGACATAATGCCGCTCATGACACAATCTCCTGCAGGAGTTGAATTACTTTGTTTTCAATTTCCGTTAAAGCGTCCTCGGACGCACGATAAGGGAGATCAGGGACATCCCAGTATTCGATCTTATCGGCCCATGCCGAGAATTGGTTTTGCATCATAGGAAAGTGCTCTGTGCGATCCATGGCGATCCGGCGATCCGCTTTCCGAAGATCGTCTTCAAATAGCTGGAGTCGCTGCGGTCCGGTGTAACGAAGGTCGATTTGACGGGCAAGAAGTGCCTCGGCAGCGAAAGATGAAAGGTATCCTTCGGCAAGGTGTGTGGCCAATCCGCGCGAAAAAGCTGCCCACGGGATCTGCTGCTGCTCGGCGCGATAGTTAAACACGGCTTCGGCGAAGCGGCTTCGGTAAAAATTCCCGGTGCAAATAAAAAGGATCCGGTGATTCACCGGCAGGAATTAAACCGAAAGCGCGGGAAACTCAAAAGCGGAGACAAGAATTTGAATCGTAAGCGAAGGCTGGAGCCTTCGCTTGACGGCCGGAGGCGAAGGTTGGAGCCTTCGCTTACATTTGCTTATTTCATGGAATGCCCTTAATTCCAGGGGCGTAATGAGTTTTCAGGACCTTGGGGTGCAAGAATCAGTCGTGCACGGCGTGCAGTCGCTTGGCTTTACCGAGCCCACGCCGATCCAGGAGAGGTGTATCCCGTTGATTCTGCAGGGGAAAGATGTCGTCGGGTCTGCTCAGACCGGGACGGGGAAAACCGCTGCGTTTGCCCTTCCGGTATTGACACGCCTTGGGAAACGAGGAGCGCCCAGGTGTCTGGTACTTGAACCGACCCGAGAGCTGGCGATCCAGGTTGAGACTGCTTTTCAGTACTACGCGCGCTTTACGGAAATCGAGATCGGTGTGTTTTACGGCGGCGTCGGGTATGATCTCCAGAAAAAGCTTTTGGACTTTGGAATCGATGTGATCGTGGCGACGCCTGGGCGTCTTTTGGATTTGCACCAGCAGGGTTTGCTCAAACTGGGTTCAATTGAGATACTTATTCTCGATGAGGTTGACCGAATGGTCGATATGGGATTTTTGCCAGACGTCCGTCGCATTGTGCAACTCTGCCCGGCGTCTCGCCAGACGCTGTTATTCTCTGCAACTATTCCGCCGGAGATTGAGAGCTTGTGTTCCTGGGTGCTAAAAGATCCTGAGATAGTGGATATCGGGGAGCGCCGTTCGGTAGCGCAGACCGTTACGCACGCATTTTACCCGGTTGCGTCCGCGCAAAAGTTCGATTTGCTGGTCTCCTTGCTCGAGGAGACACACTTTGAAAGCGTCATCGTATTCACGCGAACGAAGCATGCTGCGGACAATATCTCGGACCGGTTAAAAAGATTGAACCACTCGGTCACGGTCCTTCATTCGGACCGGAGCCAGAAAGATCGGATAACCGCACTGGACGGATTCAAGTCTGGTAAATATGAGGTGCTAGTGGCAACGGATATTGCGGCTCGCGGGCTGGACGTCGCGGGCGTCACGCACGTTATAAATTATGATATCCCGCTGCATCCGGAAGACTATGTCCATCGGATTGGGCGCACAGGACGAGCCGAACAGGTAGGAGATGCATTCACTTTAGTGATCGCTGAAGAGTTAAAAGCGATGTTAGACATCGAAAGGTTTCTGGGTCAGAAGATACCGCGACAGAAGCTGGACGGGTTTAAATACGTTTACACTGCCCTTTTTGAGGAGGCCAAAGGGCCGGTCCGACCGGTTAAAGGGTTTCGCACAAGCAGAGGATATTCGTTCGGGCGTTACGGGAGGTAAGGGATTTGGGTTTTGAGTTCTAAACTCAAAACCCAAATCCCTAGAGGATCTTGTCGATCGCTGCGGATATATGGTCCGCGTGGCTTAATCGGCTTCTCCAGATTTCCGGAATCCCGTTAATCCCAAGATGTGCTCCTAGCCAGGCTCCGAGCATTGAAGCCCGTCCGGCGTTGTCGCCGCCAGCCCGCAGCGTGGCGAGAATACCGCTCTCGAAGTCATCCGGATACTTGAGTAAAGCGTGAATCGACGCTGGAAAACTACTGATCAACGGGCAGGATTGCCCGAAGGTTAAGGTCACCTGCTCGACTTCGTGAAGCGTCTCTTCCATTGCTTGTCTAGTTTTGCGTCTGACCTCCTCGCCAAGCTCCGGTTCTGCGGAAACGATTTGCTCTTCCGCGCGATGAAGCGCGCTATGAATATCCCGTCCGGCAAACAACTCTGACAGGAACAGAGCGTGAAACTTCATATAGGCGATGGCACGCGGATTATTCTGACAGACGCGAGTGGCTTGTTCGACTACGGTCAACAGGCTTGGGTCATTCCAATAGCGCACGACCAAGCTTGCCAGGCGTGAGGCTGCAGCCAGTTGGTCATCGTCAGCTCCCTGTTGAAAGTCGAAGCTATCGATGGAATGGGATTCAACGAATGCCTGGTAATTTTCCAGCGTGCCACGGGTGGCTTTGTCAATGTAGCCGGAATAAACGCCGGGCGTGAAGTTTTCCACAAAACTGCGCCCAAACGCCTTCGCATCGAACCTCCCTTCCCTTGCAAGCGACTCCAGAAACACCAAAGCACCGTCACCGTAGTGAGTTTGGTCTCCCGGCTTTTTCCCAAAATGGTAGTGACCCTCTTTGGGTGCTTCAAACCCGTTGACGCCGCTCGGGTACAGCTGTCGGAGTTCGGTAAGATTGTAGATCCAATGAGTGCCCAGGGCTGCGGCGTCGCCCACGAACTGGCCCCAGATCGCCCCGCGGAACCTGTCTTCAAGTGAAATATCCTTAGGTAAATCCGTCGCTATCATCGAGTCAAAGCTTAACGTTCGATGTTTCGGAGTGAAACCTCGATTTTGCAGCACCCTGTGAGCAAGCGCCGGCCAATCAAATTCATCGTTGGCTTTCGCTTGAGACCCAGGCAAGACTGGCTGATATATTTCAGCTCAACTGAACGATTGTCGATGCGTAATGCGAAGATTTTAACAGCAATCCTTGTCCTATCTTATATCGCAACGAACCCCGCTTTTGCAGAGGCGTCCAGCAGACTTAAGCATAAAAACACCAGCAAGCATGCCAGCTCGAACAAGCATTCGAGGCACCATTACGCAAAGCATTACCGGGCAAATAAGTCTCAAGGGCCAACGGTCGAACAGATTCCCCAAGAAATTTTTCCGCCCGGTCATAAGTTCACTCCTGAAGAAAAGGCGGAGGCTAGCGAGATCGGTGCGATGGTTGCAAACGGAATGTGGAAAGAGGCCTTTAAAGCTGCAACCGAAGCTGGTAAACAGCACCCGGAAAGGTGGTGGTTGCAGGCGGCCCGTGCGGCCGCCGCCGCAAATCTGAACAGGCCGAAAGATACGATCGAAGCCGTGGACGCGGCGATTCAGAACAATAGGGGCGACGCCAATCGGTTAAATTTGGCACAACTCTATACTTTAAGAGCAAACGCTTTGAGTCGGCTCGGTCGCAAGAGCGAAGCCATGAACGATTTCCAGAACGCGATCAGACTTTCGAAGACCGATCCGATCTGTCGAGCCGGCGCCGCTTGGCTCTACGCCACTTCGTCGGATCCGCAGATTCGAAATGGAGGAAACGCGATCATCCTGGGGACCCAAGCGGCAAAACTCACTTTGTGGAAAGACGACACCGTGCTCGACGTGCTGGCGGCTGGATATGCGGAAGCGGGCGACTTCAACTCAGCACAAAAGTGGGAGCAAAGAGCGATTCTGCTGGGATCGCAGGAGGATGTGCCCTTCTATCAGCGCCGGCTGCTGAGTTATCAGGCCGGCAAGCCGTGGAGAGAGAATTCCAGGTGAACGGGTCAGCGTATCGGCGTATCGGGGAACACGTATCGGGGAACACGTATCGGCGTATCGGCGTTGTAAGCGAAGGCTCCAGCCTTTGCCTCTGTGGAGCCGGAGGGCGAGGCTCCGTCCGAGCCGGGGTTAGCGCGTCGTCCTCGGCTCGGACGGAGCCTCGCCCTACCGGAGCCTCGGATGCAAAGGGCTGAGCCTTCTCTTAGGTCGGGTGGCGTTCGACGCTCCGTTACGCCGATACGCCGATACGCCGATACGCCGACACGTTCCCCTAACGCCACTCATGCTTGGGGTACTTGCGCTGCAATTCCTGTTTGACCTTGGGATAGGCTTCTTTCCAGAAGTTTGATAGGTCCTGAGTGATCTGGATCGGGCGATGATTAGGAGCGAGGATGTGTACAAGAATCGGGACGCGATCGTCGCAGATTTTCAATGAGCCGTCGAGTCCGTACAAATCCTGGATCCGTGCGGCCAGGACAGGTAACTGATTTTCAACGTACTGCAGTTTGGCGTGGCGGCCATTTGGCAATTCGTACCGTGTTGGCGCGAAGCGATCAACTCTCTGCTGCTGCACGGGGGAGAGCCACGATCTAACGACGGGCCAAACGTTGCGATCCTTAATCTCTTTATAGCTGATTGCGCCGTGACATATTTGTTGGATCAAATAGAGCCGGGCGTTCCCGTCAATAATTGGCAGCTCTAGTTCGGGATACCATTGGGATAAGCAGTTGAGACGAACGATCCATTGATCGACATCGTGAGACCAGTTCGCTAGCGGACACCGGCCGGCGATGACCTCTTTGGCCAAGATCTCGGCTGCGATTTCGGGCGGCGGGATATCGAGTTTTGTGCTTTGCAGAAGGAGGTCTCGGAAGAGAAGGTCTCTTTTTGCCTGGACTCGCCGCGTTGCCGAATCGAACAAAACCTGGTCCGACTCTCGAAAGTCGTTGGGGAATATTTCGCGAAGCCACTCTTCGTACACCCCTGTCACTTGAGAGAGCAGAACGATCAGTTCGTCATCCCGGCCCTGGATTTCCCGGATCTCGCCGGCGACGAACAGCGGACTTTTCTGCACCACACTCTCTCGCGCGAGTACGCCGTGCCTGCCGTGAACGAGATCGCAACGCAATGTCCCCGCGTCAATCCGCTTAGCCAAATGATCCGAAAAACCGACCAGCATGGCTTTACCGAGTGCTTCGGCATCGAACTCGTCGACTCGTTTGTCGACGTTGAGTCCTTCGGCCCTGGCGATGTCAATGAACTGTCCGAAAACCTGAGCTACCTGCTGGGCCACGGCATATCGAATGCCAAGGCGGCGAGCTTTATCTGCGCCGTGTCGCTGAGAGTAGAGCCAGGCGCGTATTAAAACGAAGAAATCCGACTCGACTTCTTTGCCGAGCAACAGTTCCCGATCGTGCTCCATCTGGTCGTTTTCGCTCCGCCTGAGCAGGTGCCGCTCCTGGGTAAGCGCCGCAATAAGCGCGACAGTCGGAACACAGCCGAGTTCGTCTGCGATTAAGAACATTCGAGAATACCGTGGATGGACCGGGAACGAAAGCATCCGGTACCCGAGCGCCGTAATCTTGCCATTCTGGCGGTCCAATGCCCCGAGATCTTCCAATAGCTCAACCGCGCGCCGTAAAAATTTCGGCTCAGGCGCCTCGATCCAAGCAAAGCGCTCGAGGTCAGTAACTCCAGCTGCTTTCAGGTTGAGCAAAACTTCGGCGAGATCGAGCCGCTTAATCTCGGGCAAGTCCTGTGGACGTCTACCCAATTGATCTCGCTCCGACCAGAGTCGGATACAGCGCCCCGGCGCAGTGCGACCGGCACGGCCCGCTCGCTGGTCGGCCGATGCCCGACTGATCTTTTCGGTAATGAGCGTATTGATGCCACGATGCGGGTCATATTTTCCGATCTTCGCCAAGCCACTATCGATCACCAGAGTTATGCCAGCGATAGTCAGTGAGGTTTCGGCAACGTTGGTAGAAACGACGATTTTCCGCTCAGAATAGGATGCCACCGCAGCATCTTGCGCTCGCGGGGACAGGTCGCCGTGGAGGGGTAAAACAACTCCATCGAATTTCGAACGCTTAATCTCCTCGATCGTTCGTGCGATTTCGAAGGCGCCCGGCATAAATATCAGGACGTCGCCACTGTCTTCCTGAGACTGTGCGAAAGCATCGGCGGCAAGTTCCCACGGTGGCTCATCAATTGTTTCGCGCTTTAGATATTCAATTTCGACGGGGAACATGCGCCCTTGCGAGGTCAAGACGCTACACGGTCGCAGATGGGACTCCACCAGATTAGTGTCGAGCGTGGCAGACATTACTACGATCTTCAGGTCCGGACGAATCGAGCGCTGAATTTCGAGTGCGCGGGCCAGTGCGATATCACCATAAAGGTGTCGCTCATGAAATTCGTCAAAAATGAGCACAGTGACTCCGGCAAGCTGTGGATCACTTACCATCTGCCGCAGTAAGACTCCCTCAGTCACGAACCGGATGCGCGTATTTGCGGAGGAGACGTTGTCGAGACGGATCTGATAGCCGACAGCCTCACCCAAGCGAACGTTTCTTTCATAGGCTACCCGAGCCGCCAACATTCTCGTTGGTAACCGGCGCGGCTGGAGGATGATAATCTGACCGTTGCCGGCGAGTCTTTCGTCCAGCAGGATCTGGGGCACCTGGGTTGACTTGCCAGAGCCGGTTGGCGCCTGAAGGATAAGGCGAGGGAGAGACCGCAGGGATTCGATGATTTTCTGTTGAAGCTCGTAGATAGGAAGATGGGACAGCACGACAAGGGGGATTTAATGGGAAGAATTCAAGAATTCAAGAATTCAAGAATCCAAGGAGTTGCAGGGCGTAAGCAAAGGCTTCAGCCTTTGCCTCTTCATTTTGCCTCCTCATCAAGACAGACGGCAAAAGCTGGAGCTTTCGCTTACGTGGCTCTTCCCTCCGGATTCCTGCGCCTTCTGAACTCCTGACCCTCGACTCCTTGGCTCCTTGAGTTCTTGAGTTCTTGAGTTCTTGAGTTCCTGCCCTCTCGAATTCTATGCTAGTGCTGCCCGAGGTAAGCCAACCGATGCGAACGATTTTACGAGTTTTCCAATACATTCGACGATACCCATGGCTGGCGGTGGGAACCGTGGGCTTCGCCGTACTGGCTACCCTGATGGTCATCGTCTTTCCTGCCGTCACGCAGCGGGTGATCGACGAGGCAATTCGAGGTCAGAAACCTGAGCTGATCCTGCCGCTTGCTCTGCTGGCAGCGGCGGCATTTTTCGTTCAGAGTCTGTCCGATGGCATTCGGATCATTCTGAACAACACTTTCGAACAGAAAGTCATTTTCGATCTTCGCAGCGACCTATACAACCACATACAAAAATTGCCTCTGCGCTGGTTTGATAACAGTGCGACCGGCGACATTATGACGCGGGTACTGGAGGATGTAAACGCGATGGAACGTGTTCTCATCGATGGTGTTGAGCAAGGGACGGTCGCTATCCTGCAGGTGTTGATCGTGGGCGTGATTCTCTTCCTGCGCGAACCTTGGCTCGCGACGCTGACAATGCTGCCCATCCCGCTGTTGGTGACCGGCGCACTGATCTACACCTTGACGGCGAAGTCGCGCTACAGATTGCAGCGGCAAGCCGCCTCTGCGATGAACTCATTGCTCCACGACAATCTCTCCGGTGTTCGCCAAATCAAAGCATACGTGCGCGAAAGGCAGGAACACCATAGGTTTAATGAGATGAGCATGCGCTTGAAAGAGGCAACGCTGGTGGTGATGAAAGCCTGGGCGCTCTATTCACCAGCGATGGATTTTCTGACCTCATGCGGCTTGGTAATTGTCACGGGCTTCGGAGGCTTGGCTGTACTGCATGGGCGCATGCCGATCGGTGAACTGGTGGCATGTCTGATCCTGGTCCGTTTCCTCTACGAACCGATTGGGAGGCTGCACGCGTTGAACCAGATGCTTCAAAGCGCGCGGGCAGCTGCAGACCGGGTATTCCAAATTCTCGATGAGCCGGCCGAAGTCGATTTTCGTGAAAGATTCGATCCGGTTGGCCGGATTGAATACCGCGACGTATCGTTTGCTTATGCCGAAGGACAACCTGTGCTGAAACATATCGCCTTCGTAGCCGAACCGGGACAAACGATTGCTCTGGTGGGCGCGACCGGTGCCGGAAAATCAACTTTGGTCAACCTACTGTTGCGTTTCTACGAACTGGGTCCGGGCGGTGGAGATATTTTAATTGATGATCGGTCAATTCGCGACCTTTCCAAACATGCGATCCGCAACGCAACCGGCTTTGTCAGTCAGGAAAGCTTTCTATTTAACGGGACGATTCGTGAGAATCTGTTATTCGCAAGATCCGATGCGAGCGAGTCCGAGATTTGGAACGCTCTCCGCGCGGCGAACGCGGAAGAGTTTGTGTCACGCTTGCCGACGGGTTTGGATTCAAGCGTAGGTGAGCGAGGGATACGGCTGAGCGTCGGAGAAAAGCAGCGAATCTCGATCGCTCGGGCGATCTTGAAGGATCCCCCGATGCTGGTTCTTGATGAGGCTACCGCAAGCGTCGACACGGAGACCGAACGTCAAATTCAGGAGGCACTGAACCGGCTGTTGATGGGCCGAACAAGTTTCGTCATAGCGCACCGATTATCGACGGTTCGACATGCCGACCAGATCCTCGTTTTGGACGGAGGTCAAATTGTTGAACGCGGCGATCACGAACAGTTGCTCGAACTGGATGGCATTTACGCGAAGCTCTGCCAAAGCGGGCTGTTCTTCGTCAAGGAAGAAGCGGAACCCGAACATACTGAGCTTCTTGAAACTTAGCCGCCAGCCCTCCCTATCGGATTTTTTCTTGCCTCGCGCGGCACGAAGCCTAATTAATATGGGTTGCTCTATAGGATTGGTTACTTAACTCGACGCGCTCTTGTCTACATCAGCAGTATTTTATGGCTCTTTCTAAACACGCTGGAAGAAATCGGGGATAGCATTCGCCGCGGGAGGTTGCCCTTCCGACCTTCCATGCTGTTTGCACAAACCGATCGAACCGGCGTCGGATCGATCCCGCTGGTTTTGATGGTTTCCTTTTTTCTCGGGCTGACAATGGCGTTGTTAACCGGGTATCAGCTGGAAAAATTTGGAACCGAACGATTGGTTCCTACGTTGATTTCGATAGCCTTCACTCGTGAACTTGGGCCGTTGCTGACTGGCATTGTTTTGGCGGCTCGGATCGGCGCAGCCTACACCGCTGAACTTGGCACAATGCAGGTTTCGGAAGAAGTCGAAGCGATCGAGGCAATGGGCATTGGACCGCTGCGATTTCTGGTGGCTCCGCGACTGGTGGCGATTTCCAGCCTGATGCCTTGCCTGTCAGTGCTTTCTACCATTGCGGCGCTCGTTGGGTCCTGTTTGATTTCCTGGACAACGCTGAATCTGGTACCCGCAGCCTACGTCGATGCGGTCGTGACGAGCCTCATCGTCAGCGATATTGTGATCGGGCTATTTAAGGCCATGTTCTTCGGACTCCTGATCGGCTTAATTGCCTGTTTCCAGGGTCTGACAGTAACGGGAGGCGCCGAGGGTGTCGGGAGAGCGACGACGGACAGCGTCGTGATCTCGATTACTACCGTCATCGGATTCGATACCTTGTTCAATATTATGGTTACAAGGATTACCGGATGAGCGAAACAGCGTTGGTTCATCTCGATAACGTCGTGCTGCGGTTTGGGGAAAAGACCGTCCTCGATGGGATGGATCTCAAAGTCTTCAGCAAAGATCGACTGGTGATTCTTGGTCAGAGCGGCAGCGGCAAGAGCACGACATTGCGGCTGATCCTGGGCATATTGAGACCTAGCTCGGGCGTGGTGAGATACCGGCATCTCGAGGTTCAAAGGCTGAGTCGAAGTAAACTAAATTTGCTGCGGCGCCGGATCGGGATGGTTTACCAATATTCTGCTCTGATTAGCTCGATGACGGTGCGAGAGAATCTTGCGCTCCCAGTTGAGGAGTTGGGCCGTAAATCGAGAAAAGAGATCGATGCGCGCGTAGAGCAAAATCTCGCGCTTGTCGGAATGAGCGGGACCGAGGAAAACATGCCTTCAGAGCTAAGTGGCGGGATGCGCAAGCGTGTGAGCCTGGCCCGCGCGTTGATGATGGAACCGGAGCTGATCTTGTTTGACGAGCCTTCAGCCGGGCTCGACCCGGTTATCAGTTCGGTGATTTACGAGTTGATTATCAGCCTGACCGAGAAAACGAATGCAACATCGATCATCGTCACACACGAGATGGAAAGTGCATTTCGGGTCGCTACCCGGATGACGATGCTTTACCAGGGAAAGATTATCGAGGACGCTTCCCCGGAACGATTTCGAACCTCGGAGAATCCAGTAGTTCACCAATTCGTTACGGGTACAACAGGAGGGCCGCTAATGGAGACGCCAGCGCATGCAGATTCTCCGAAATGAAGTTCGCACGGGGCTTTTGGTTATTCTGACGCTGGGCCTTGTTGTCGGCGTGGTGTTGTACATTTCTTCTCCCGGGCTGATCAGGCCGCAGAAAATGTTTCTCGTGTATTTTGATAATGCCGCGGGCATCAAGCCGGGTGCTGCGGTGATGTTAGCTGGACGTAAAATAGGAACAGTGGCCGACATCCAATCGCCGGTGCCGCTCAACGATCGCCCGGAGCGCAACCTCAACTACGAGGCGATGGTTCGAGTTCAGGTCGCCCAAGATGCGCAGATTTACAAAGAAACGACCGTCTCGATGAGAAGTTTCGGTCTGTTAGCAGAGCTCGTAATCGACTTTACCAATGGGAATCCGGACTCTGGGTTGGCAGAACCGAACGAAAAATTCGTCGGCAGGCGCGCACCTGATCTCGCCGAGGTGGGTCCGCTGATTATTCAAAAGCTCGAACCAGCTCTGAAACAATCAGAAGCTACATTAGCCGAACTGCAGAAAACCTCGCAAAACCTGACAATGCTGACTGCGCAGGAGGCTGTCTTAACACGAACGCTGAGGAATTTCGAGGCTGTCGGCGCAAATCTGAAAACTGTAACGGAGAAAGGCGGGAGAATCGACTCCGCTCTGGTCGGCTTCCACGATGTGCTTAACAACATTAAGGATGTGACGGTCCAATTGGAAAAGGAGAATAATCTGGAGAAAACTTTGGCAAACTTTAAATCCTCCTCAGCTCGGCTAAAGATCATCCTCGATTCGCTCGACAAGACGCTGAATTCGATTTTGCCGAGGGTGGATGTCATCGTACAGGACCTAAGTCAGTTGACCGCTAAATTGAAGCAGCAACCTTGGCGCGTGATTTGGCCGAGTACCATTAAGTATCCAGAAGACCAGCAGGGCGGGGAACTGCCGCCGCGTGTCCCGCAAAAAAGGAGAGCGAAGCCTGCATCGCTCACAAATCCTTAGAGATTTGTGAGCGATGCAGGCTCACTAAAACAGCTCCCCTTGACGGTTGGGAGGGATTTGAAAGCCTAATTTTTCGTAGGCTTTTGGCATGGCGACGCGGCCCTGGGCGGTTCGTTTAATGAAGCCTTCCTGAATCAGATACGGTTCGTTGACCTCCTCGACCGTTCCGGACTCTTCTCCAACTGAGACTGCCAGGGAGCTTATACCTACTGGCCCTCCTTGGAAACGAAGGACAAGCGCCTCGAGGATGCGTTTGTCCATCTCATCTAATCCATCGCGGTCGATATCCAGCATTTCCAGGGCTCTGTCTGATACAGGTTTCGTGATAAACCCGTCGGACTTGACCTGAGCGTAATCGCGAACCCAGCGCAAAAGATTGTTTGCTACTCGAGGGGTACCTCGAGCGCGGGAGGCGATCTCGTCGCAGCCATCCTGATCGATACTAACGCCAATCAACCCGGCGCTTCGCCGGATGATTTGGCTCAAATCCTTGAGCCCATAATAATCGAGCCGGCTGGTCATGCCGAAGCGAGAGCGAAGCGGTGCGCTAATCAAGCCTGCTCGAGTCGTGGCGCCGATCAGGGTGAATTTGGGCAGGTTAATTCGCACGCTACGCGCATTCGGTCCCTGGTCGATGATGATGTCCAATCGGAAATCCTCCATCGCAGGATAGAGGTATTCTTCGATCGCGGCTTGTAAGCGGTGGATCTCATCTATAAATAGAATATCACCGCGTTCCAAGGTCGTCAGAACGCCGGCAAGGTCTCCAGCCTTTTCGATCATCGGGCCGCTGGTCGTCTTAATGTTGACTCCCATGGAGTTGGCGAGGATGTAAGCCAGAGTAGTTTTTCCCAGTCCAGGCGGGCCGCTCAGCAAGACGTGTTCGAGTACATCGCCTCGTTGTTTCGCGGCCTGCACCATCAATTCCAGCCGCTCACGGATGCGCGTTTGCCCCTGGAACTCGCTAAATAGAGGAGGCCGCAGAGAAAGATCAAAGGCGGTCTTTGGACCTTCCACAGTTGTCTGATAAAAATTTTCCGCCACAAACGATGTACATTCAGATGTCTGACTCTCAATTCAATCAGATGTCTGTGAGTTTAATCAAATAAATCTGGCCGACGAGTTGTAAGGGTTGCTTACAATGAATTGCATGTTTTGCCGATCGATTACTCTGCTCAGTTGCGCGATGATGCTGTTCAGTTGCGACCGCCGGTCGGAATCTGGGGGCCTGATTATTCTCCAGACCGGCTGTCTTCACGGGAATCTTTACCCAGTCAGCCTAAGCCATGCGGTGCCGCGGCAGAGCTATCAGTATATCAGCGCTTACGTCAATTCGGTACGGGCAGAAGCGGCGAAAACGGGCGCTGTGGTTGTGCTGATCGATTCGGGGAACAGCCTCTCTGGATCATTCGCGTCAGAGCTCCTTGACTCTGCCAATGTTATTACGTTTTTCAACAAGGTGGGTTACGACGCTATTATTCTGGGAAATCAGGACATTCAGTTGCCAATGAAATCCTTGAGCGAGGTTCAAGCGCCGATTCTAAATCCATTTCGCTGGGAGCTTCCGAACTACTCGCCGACAGTTCGGACTAATTCGATCGTCTTGAAGAAAGGGAGGCTGGAAATTCGGCTCTTCGCGGTGTTTTGTCCGGACCAATCATCGACTTGGCCATTGACGCCCGCGGGTATCCCTCCTGGCGTGGAGGCCGCCGGTTTGCCCGTGATTGATCAAACCGGGCAGACTGGTCACACTCTGAATGTGTGCGTGGCTTTGAACGCTGATTTTTTTCGGCGGCCGGAGCTTGTCAACACCCTTGCGCAAACCGGCGCAGAAATTTTGTCCGGAGAAGCTGCCGGCACGCGACGCGATGCAAATATTCCGCGGGACCCATCTCATCCAAATGTGGTCGTATCGCAGAATTTCTGCTCCGAACGTGGAGAAGATTTCGTCGCTCGGATTGATCTGCGCCAAACGCTCAAAGGGTGGAGAGCGGAAAGACAACAACTAGTCCGGATGGGTGGAGAAGTAGTTCACGCGGACAATGGCGTCGTGGAGGAACTCCTTCCTCTTGGCCAAAGGCTTGCTCGCTTGAATCGCCTGGTGGTAACGCTAAGCCAGCCGGTAGGCCACGATGCAATTCGAGAATTGGTTGGAAGAGCGCTCAACAGAATAGAGCCCGGTGCCGGCTGGATTTTACCGAAGGAGGACCAAGGTGCGATCTGGGGGGCCGGCCCCCTCTATCTTAGTGAAGTCTTTGATGTGATACCCTGGGACGACCAGGTAGTCGTCTTGACTGGCTTGCGGCCTGACTTTGCGGAGTTGTCGCAGTATTACTGGATTCGGCCGCCTGGCGGGACAAATGCGCTTATCACACTACGGTCGATTGCAGTCCGTCTTTCTCGCAATCAGGGGCCCAATGGTGCCAATGCCCGAATAAAAAATGCTGGCACCAAAGTCTATGAGGCGGTTGCCGCTCTGCTAGGGCAGTTTTGAGTCCCGCACCAGTTTGACAGTCGGTGGTGCAAACCATATCGGCAGAAGTGTCAAACTGGTGCGGGACCCAAAACTCCCCTGACAAAGGCTGGAGCCTTCGCTTACTGCGTTGAGTACGTCGCGAAATAACGTATCATGAAATTTATTGATGAATGCCACGATCTCCGATTTACGAGTAGTCGACAAGGTTCTGGACGGTGCACGGATCACGGCCGAGGACGCCATGGTTTTGTACCGGTTGCCATTAAATGAACTCGGGCAACTGGCTGATCAGCGCCGGCAAGCGGCTAAGGCCCGGGCGTACCAGTGCCGGGGAACTGAGATTGTGACGTACATCGTCGATCGCAATATCAATTACACAAACGTCTGCAATGTTTATTGTAAGTTTTGTGCATTCTATCGCACTGAGAGGGATGCTGATCATTACGTTCTGAGTCACGAAGATATCGATCAGAAAATTGATGAACTTGTCTCCATCGGAGGGATCCAGATATTGATGCAGGGCGGTCACCATCCGAAGTTGAGCATCGACTACTACCTGGACTTGCTGAATCACATTCGGGAGAAATATCCCCAGGTCAACATTCACGCATTCAGTCCTCCGGAGTTTAATCATTTTGCTGAAGTATTCCGGATGCCATTGCGTGAGGTTATTCTAAGGTTCAGAGAAGCTGGCCTTGGATCAATCCCGGGTGGCGGAGGAGAAATCCTGGTTGATCGTGTCCGAAACCGGATTGCGCCCCTCAAATGTAATACTGTGCAATGGCTGGACGTCATGAAAACCGCGCATGAAGTCGGGTTGAACAGTAGCGCGACGATGATGTTCGGCCACGTTGAGGCCGTGGAAGATCGGATCGAACACCTTGAACGACTTCGTCAGCTGCAGGATCAGACTGCCGGCTTTACCGCGTTTATTTGTTGGACATTTCAGCCTGGGAACGTCGTCCTGAAGGCTACTCCGGTCGGATCGGCCGAGTACCTGCGAACGCAGGCTCTTTCCCGCATTTATCTGGATAACTTCGAGAACGTCCAAAGCTCCTGGGTGACTCAGGGTCCGAGAATAGGCCAAATCGCCTTACGGTACGGCGCGAACGATTTCGGTTCGGTGATGATGGAAGAGAATGTGGTGAGCAGTGCCGGAACAACCTTCCGGATCACCTGCGATGAGATCGAGAATTTAATCACCGAAGCCGGGTTCGAACCGCGTACCCGGAATAATTGGTACGAGCTCGTCTGAGTTATTTGGAGGCATGCAGACTGATGGCACTAGACAGACGCTTGCGCGTCTGCATTAATCCATGCCGTCGGCGGTCAGCTAATCCATTCCTCGCCGCGCTAACCTGCATTGCTCACAAAAACTGAGAACGCCCATCCCCCTGCTGGTTCCTGTTTAAATCCAAACTTCCGCCCCAGCCGCTTTCTAAGCGGCTCTAAAGCGCGAAAATCTCACGAGCAGTTTGGCTCGTGAGATTTCCGCGCTTGTGGTTTTTCTGTTGACGTTTATGACGTCATCGTCATGAATTACGCCCATTCGCTCTGATCTGTTGTCGACCTTCCAAATTATGAATTTCTCGAGTCCCCACCGCCGCATCTGGATTTTGGCAACGATCATTCTGACGTTCCTTGATTTACAGGGAGAGGCCCAGCAGCCGGCCGCTCAGGGACAGACCCCGCAGCCGACTGCTGAACAGCCTCCGCCGCCTCCGGCCGGCCAGAATCTCCCGGCGCCCGGAAGGGCGTCACAGCCACCGGCGCAACCGGAAAAGCCTCAGCAGTCGCCGATCGTTCGCACGATTGAAATTCAATACGCCGGTCCGGCGACTTTGAGTCGCCAGAGGATTTTGTCGAATATGAAGACGACGGTGGGTCAGCCATATTCGGAAACGACGGTCGAAGATGATGTGCGCTCGCTCTACGCAACGGGGCTGGTAACCAATGTCCGAATTTACGGCGAACCGCTTCCAGACGGCGTTAAGGTGATCGTCGTGGTGCAGACTCGCGTGACCCTGACGGAGGTGGCGATTCAGGGGAACGAAGTTATTAAAACAAACCGCATTCGTCGCGAGCTGAATTTAAAGACTGGTACGCCTCTTGACGAGCAGGCTCTAGAACAGGCTCGTCAGAAGGTGGTGGAGATGTATCAAAGGCGCGGTTATCCGGACACCGATGTTCAATACAAGGTTGACGTGAACGAGGAGCGAGGAACCGCCAAAGTCACCTTCGCAATCAGTGAAGGTCATAAAGCGGTCGTTAAGACAATCAGATTCGTCGGAAACACGGTAATCAAGTCGAACAGGCTCCGCAGGGAGATGAAAACAAAACAAAATAACATCCTGGGGTTCCTAACCGGTGCCGGCCGGTTAAACAATCAGCAGCTCGATAGTGATGTTCAAAAAATCAAGGAACTTTACCAGGATAACGGCTACGCGGACGTTCAGGTGACAGATGTAAAGATTGATCGATTGAATAACAAGTACGTAGCCATTACGATCTACATAAACGAAGGTCAGCAGTACCATGTCGGGACGGTAACGATCACGGGTCTCCACGTCGTGACCGAGGCGAATTTTCGAAAGGTAATAAAGGTCACAGAAGGCAAGATCTTTTCGCCCCAAAAGCTTCAAAAGGACATTAAAGCGGTCGAAGACGCGTACGGCGTTGCCGGCTATGCCGATGCGAAGGTAAACGTGGAGACAACACCTGGGGGACCGGCTACGGTAAACCTTTCCTACAAGGTCGATGAAGGTATCCAGTCCTTCGTTGAGCATATCAACATCAGCGGCAATTCCCGGACCAAAGATAAAGTCATCCGCCGCGAAATTGTGCTGTCGCCCGGAGATGTATTTGACACCGTGCGTGTCGATATCAGCAAGAAACGCTTGGAAGGTTTGCAATATTTCGAGCGGGTCGATACCTACGCCAGCGACACGGCGGTTCCGGGGCGCAAGGATCTGAACGTCGTCGTGCAAGAGAAGCGGACGGGGAATTTGAATTTTGGTCTGGGGTTTAGCACGACGGACGGTTTGTTGGGATTCGGCGAATTGTCGCAGGGCAATTTCGATATTACGAACTGGAGAACGTTCACCGGTGGCGGCCAGAAGTTCCGAGCCAGGGTTCAGCTCGGTACCCAGACGAAGAATGCTTCGGTGGAGCTGACCGAACCGTATTTTCTCGACCAACGGTTGGCCGTTGGCGGGCGCTTGTTTTTTGATGAATACAATTACTACAGCGACGTGTATAACCAGCGGGACTACGGATTCGACATCAACGCTCGTAAACCGATCACGAATTTCCTGTCAGTGAAGTTGGACTACACCATCCAGAAGATCCAGATCTACGACATCCAAACCAGTAGCATTTCGCCGGAACTTTTGGACCTCATCAGGCTAGGAGATGAGAACAACCTCGAGAGTCGGGCGACGCTCGGTTTTACTTATGATACGCGCGACAGCGCGTTTCTAACCCGCAAAGGAACGCGGGTTGATCTCTCGACATACACGGCCGGCGGGTTCCTTGGAGGCACGGTCCAGGTTTATGGGCTTGACGTCGACGTGTCTCAGTATTTCCATCTTCCCTACGACACGATCCTCTTGTTGAATGGTGAAGTGGCGTCCGTAGTGAACTGGAACTCGTCTCCCAATACTATAGTCCCTGTCTTCGACCGCCTCTACACCGGTGGCGCGAACACGCTCCGCGGGTTCAGATTCCGTGATGTAGGGCCCAAGGATTTCGAGGGGGATCCGGTCGGCGGGAATAGCCTGCTCAGGTACACGATAGAGTACACGATCCCAATCATTGAACGGGTACGCTTCGCTGTTTTCTATGATGCTGGATATGTCAATCCCGGCTCTTGGAGTTTCAGCCCGCAGAAGGTCGTGCCTCCAGGTGCCCCCCCGGGCAAATTTTCCGGCGGGTTCAATCAGGACATTGGTGTTGGCGTGCGTCTGGACTTGCCAATCGGACCGATTCGGCTTGATTACGGTTATCCAATCCAAGAGGACGACTTCAGCAGCAAGAGCGGGCAGTTCCAGTTTAGTGTGGGATACCAATTTTGAACGAAACTTCTGTCGTGCGGTCTGACCTCAAACCGAGTCCCCTACAGTATTAGTCACAGTATTTTATGAAGAAATCCTCACTATTAACGATGATCTGTGTGTTGGCCCTGAGCGGCGGCTTTGCATCGCAGGCCCACGCGGAGATGAAAATCGGCACGATCGATATGCAAAAGGTCTTTACTGCCTACTACAAGACTCACGATGCCGAAGATAAGCTCAAGGAAGCTCAGAAGGCTTACAAGGACGAACTCGATCAGCGGATGGATGCCTATAAGAAGAATCTCGACACGATCAATAAATTGAATGAAGAGATGAATAAACCGGAGCTGAGCGGTGCGTCGAAGGATCAGAAGGCGCAGGAACGTGACTCAAAGATTGCCGAAACGAAAGGTCTGGAAAAGGAGATTTCCGATTTCCGCTCGACGCGGGAAAGACAGATTCAAGATCAGTTGAAGCGGATGCGCGACGGGATCGTTGAAGAGATCATGAAAGTCGTCAATGATCAGGTGAAAACGCAGAACTATGACATAGTCTTTGATCGGTCTGGATTCAGTGCGAACAACATCGTTCCGGTTTTGTTGTACGCGAGAGACAATTACGACTTCAGCGAATCGGTTATTACGAAGCTAAACGCGAATCGTCCACCGGCTACCCCAACGCCCGGCCTTTCCCAGAAACCGGCTTCGGCCGCTCCGACGAATACCCCGGCGACGACGGTCAAACCTGGCGTCGATTTGGGCAAAAAGCCTCGCTAAAGTAGGAATCGGTCGAGATTTTCGTCCTCCCAGCGTCTGGCACGTTGGTAACAGTGAAACAGACGCTCGCGGCGATAGAATTCACGGGTGTGAACTCTTCTACGCCCGTAATCGTCGATCTCTTCAGGTACTACCGCGTGGAGCATTTCATGGTAGATGACGTATTCGAGAAACCAAGTCGGAACAAATGGCGCATCCAGCAATGGATGGATGCGAATCATCTTATCTTCTTCCTGGATCGTTCCGAAGACGAAGTATTCCTTCGGGGGGTGCTTTCGCTTACGGCCCCAGGTGATGGTGTAACCTCGTAGCGCGTTGCTGAAATATTCGACGTTCAACTTGTCGAATAGCGACTTGAGATCAAAATACTCACCTTCCGGGGAAAATAGAAGCTGCCGTTGAACGGGAAGCCTTTTGAATGACAATTTTCTCTTTCGCTTTCCCATAAGAGAAGTGCCCTTATTCTAGAGGGTAAAAATAGAGTCGCAACCCCAAAGAGATAAGTTAGGAACAATATTTTTTTCGAG
>DASXBV010000201.1:0-3209 GCA_036491515.1 Chthoniobacterales bacterium | reverse complement strand
TCGAATCACGATATCCCGGAAATGGGCCCTTCTCGAAGGCTGTCCGCGCGCTTTGCACGTACGCTTCACCGGTCATAATGGCAGTGATTGATCCGGCCAAGGCCCGCGCTTCATCCGAATCATACCCTAGTCCGTAGCTCATTATTAGAGCGCCCAGGTTCGCGAAACCGAGACCCAGAGTACGGAATATGTGACTGTTCGCCGCGATCTCCTTTGTCGGATAACTCGCGTTATCAACCAGAATCTCTTGTGCAGTTATAAACACCCGCACCGCTGCCTTGAATCGCTCAACGTCGAATGCTCCATCCGGCCGCTTAAACTTCATCAGGTTCAGCGACGCCAGATTGCAGGCGGTGTTATCCAGAAAGAGGTATTCTGAACAGGGATTTGTCGAATTCTGGCGACCTGTTCCTTTGCACGTATGCCATTTATGGATGGTCGAGTCGAACTGCATCCCCGGATCCCCGCAGATATACGTCCCTTCGGCGATCTTTCGCAGCAGGCTGCGCGCTTCCTTTTGCTCGCAGGGCGCTCCACTCACCACGTTACGCGTCCACCATTCCTTACCCTCAATTGCAGCGTTCATGAACTCGTCACTTACCCGAACCGATAGATTCTCGTTCTGGTACATGATCGATCCGTACGCTTCACCGTTGTAACTGCCGTCGTACCCCTGCTCGATCAGCGCCCAAGCCTTCTTCTCTTCCTTGGCTTTCGCTTCGATAAACTCTTCAATGTCCGGATGCCAATCCTTGAGCGTGTTCATCTTGGCCGCTCGCCTGGTCTTGCCGCCGCTCTTTACAACGTTTGCTACCTGATCGTACACCTTGAGGAATGACAGCGGGCCACTCGGGCGACCGCCGCCACTTAGCTTTTCACGCGTGCTCCGCAAGGTCGAAAGGTCGGAGCCGGTGCCGCTCCCGTACTTGAAAAGCATCGCCTCGCTCGTCGCCAATCGCATGATGTCTTCCATGGTATCGTCCACCGCCTGGATGAAACAGGCGGAGGCTTGCGGATACTCGTATTGCGTAGGCGCTCGCTCAGCTTCTCCCAAATCGCGATTGTAGAAGTAATTCCCTTGTCCACACCCTCTCCCAATCCCGTATTGATGGTAGAGTCCCACGTTGAACCAGACCGGACTGTTGAATGCTCCATACTGATTCAGGCAGAGCCAGGTAAGATCGTTGTAGAAAACCTCCGCAGAGCCATCTTCCGAAAAATAACCATCTCTCAGCCCCCAATCCGCGATCGTTCGCGTCACTCGATGCACCAACTGACGAACCGAGCTTTCACGACCGCCCTTCCGCGGATCCATGCCATGCGTGATGTCGCCATAGAAATATTTCGACACTGCGATCTTTGTGGCCAGCCCACTCCACGATTTTGGGACTTCAACGTCCTCCTGACGAAAGATCACCTTCCCGCTGTCATCCGTGATCTCGGCGATCCGACGCTCCCATTCGATCTCATCAAAGGGCGAAGCGCCCTCCTGACTGAAAAAACGCTGAAACCTCAATCCATTCTTCTTCCGCGCTCGCGCTTTGCGTCCGCGCGGTCTCAAATCACTGGTCCGGACACCTGTCTTCAATTTAATCATCTAGGAGCCTCCGTGAAATTTGCGTTCCGCCGCTAATAAGTTGTTAATAATTGCCTGTTTCCTGGCCAAATCCTGTGCTTAACCTGTGATTTCCCGGGGACAACTTGCCTCACAACCCATTATACAGCACAAGCGCCGCCCATTAAACACCAGATATTGTGTGCATCAAGCAAAAAGTACCTTCGATCGAAAATTTCTCTTTTTTAGCCAACCGGTGAATTTCTCCCCCCAGATTAAGCGTCCGCCTTTGCCTCTGGCGTAAGCGAAGGCTCCAGCCTTTGCATCTGGGATAGGCTCGTGAAACAGGCGAAAGGAAGACGGGGCCTAAGCGATGTAAGCGAAGCGTCCTCGCTTTGCCCTTTCGGGAAGAAGCAAAGCGAGGACGCTTCGCCTACGCGGAACAATTCGCCCTCCGAATTTTTCGCGTCTTTTAGCGTGTTTCGCGACCCATCTAAAACTCGAATCAACGAACCAGTTCTGATTTTGGCTCGGTCTTGGTCGTATTTGTCGCTATTGTCCCTATCAATCGCCTATCATCATCTGCCAGTTCTTTCACGCCGCGATTGATCGGTTTGTCAAAGATTGCCACCTCAGTACCAACCGTGATCCAATTAAAGACTTCAACGATGTCGCTCGAACTCATTCGGATACAGCCATAACTTGCTTTCTTGCCTAACAAATCTTCCTGAGGCGTTCCATGAATATAAATACACCGATGAAACGCGTTCTTGTTCCCGTAATCTAGACCGCGCAACCAAATGATGCGACTAACGATTGGATCCCGTCCGGGTGCGTTTATCGAAAGAACCTCGCCGGTGGAGCGTCGACCATGAAAAACTCCACCGATCGGCGCCGCGGCGCCGATCTTCGTTGCGACTGCCAGACGCCCTGTCGGAGTGCACCAACTTCCCAGACCATCTCCTTCCCCGTATCGTGACGTCGAGATTTTGTAAGTTCGGTACACCTTGTCGTTGACCACAACCGCCAGCTTCTGTTCAGGAATGCTAACGACAAGCTTCATATCGAAAACCGTCACCGGCGTCGGCGCAGGTGAAGCGGCAACCGAAGGATTTTGCGGCACCGCCGCCGGCGACGGAGAGGGGTCCTGAGCGTTGCCCAGTACCGCAAAGCTCGCAACCAAAAGCGTAATTACGAAATGTTTTTCCATCCTGTTTTAAGCAACCGATATGTCCTGCGAGGCCCACTGAGGCCGTACCATACGCTGCCAAATCGAAACGCACGCTACGTACGCGAAACCAATTTGAAACAGCATTAGAAACGGTACTGACAGAAATTCGTGATTTTGAAAAGCACGAAATACGGAAAATGTGAAGTACACTGCAAAAGTAAATTCGATCAAGGGGGTCATTGTCCGCACCGCTGAATACCGACTGTTTTCCCACCGCTGCTTCGTTCTCTCGATGCCGTACTTCGGCGTTCGGCAGAAGTCCGATCTTCGATTGAAAATTGCTTCCAGAACAGCTCGCGCATTGTTGATCGACAGACCAATGCCGAGCGCGAGCACAAAGGGGAAAAACCAAATCTCGCGCTTCCAATCCTTTGGATAAAGCTCCCTCTGAGCGCAGAGGTAAAAGACTGCGGCCGATATTGT
>DASXBV010000200.1:0-2886 GCA_036491515.1 Chthoniobacterales bacterium | reverse complement strand
GGAGACAATATCCTTTTTGTAATTAATCCTGGTCCCTATCGGAAAATAAGCCATTCAAGTATTTGGAGCATCTCCGAAGAATTCTTCAGTAAAGCAGGAACTGCATCTGACTACCATCGAGTTGGAGACTGTGAAATTTCTTTCTACAACGCCTGAAGTCGACGTGTCAGAGCAAATATTCGATCTGTCACCGGCTTCAGAGCGTTGCGGTCGTACGTACGTACGAAGACACAGGCTCCACAATGCATACGCATCAGAATTGGAAACCCGCCGGAATCCGAAAGCTGATGTTCAACCGGTTCCAACCGTTGATGGCGATGATGGCGAGCGTCAGATCGACCAATTCTTTCTCCGTAAAATGCTTCCGCATCTTTGCCTGGAGTGAGCCTTCAATTTGTGCCTCGGAGATCCGGGTCACAGCTTCCGCCCAAGCCAAGGCAGCCTGCTCCCGTTCGCTGTAACAATTTGTATCGCGCCATGCGCTGAGCAGAAGAAGACGTTGGTCTAATTCGCCGCCGGAAAGCAATTTCTTGGCGTGATTATCGATGCAGTATGCACAGCCATTCATCTGCGAGACCCGGAGCTTGACCAGCTCTATCAAGGTTGGTTCGATGCCGCATCCCTTGAGGTAAGACTCCAGGCAGACCATGGCTTTGAACGCGCCCGGTGCAGCGTTGAGGTAATTCATGGGCGGCGCCCCTGCTTCTTGGGTCGTGTTCATAGACTACTAACAAGTAAGAACACGACTCGCCGTGAGTCAAAAAGCAACGGCCTTATTCAAAAGGCTCCAACCGGTAGCCTGAGCCGAAGACGACGCGCCAACCTCGGCTCGGACGGAGCCTCGCCCTACCTTCGCTTACGCGCCGGCGCGCGGGAACGCATTGCCAACTCGTTTTCTACCAGCCCAAAATCCAGGCGAAAACCAGCGGCACCACGATGGTAGCGTCCGATTCGATAATGAACTTCGGGGTTTCGAGCGAGAGCTTACCCCAGGTGATTTTTTCGTTTGGAATAGCTCCCGAATACGAACCGTAGCTCGTTGTGGAATCGCTTATCTGGCAGAAGTAGCCCCAGCGCGCCACGTTTTCCAGCTGCAGGTCCTGGTGGAGCATCGGAACAACGCAAATTGGAAAGTCGCCAGCGATGCCCCCCGCAATCTGGAAGAAGCCAATCGAAGACTGTTCCGAAGTCTTCGTGTACCAGGCGGCTAGCTCGATCATGTATTCGATCCCTGTCCGAACCGTGTGCACGTTCTTCACGTTGCCCCGGATGCAATGGCTGGCGTACATATTTCCGAGGGTCGAATCTTCCCATCCTGGAACGAACATCGGTAGATTTTTTTCCATGGCTGCATACAGCCAACTGTCTTTTGGATCGATCTGGTAATGCTTACCCAACCGATCATCGCGGAGGATGGTATAGAAAAATTGATGTGGAAACATCTTCCGTCCCTGCTCGTCGGCGTTCGTCCATTCTTGCAAAACGGCTTTCTCGATTCGCCGCATCGCTTCACCTTCCGGAATGCAGGTGTCCGTGACCCGATTCAGGTGCTGGTCAAGTAGAGCTTGTTCGTCTTCGCCCTTTAGCTCGCGCCAGTTCGGAATGCGTTTGTAGTGATCGTGGGCGACGAGGTTGAACACGTCCTCTTCAAGGTTTGCGCCTGTGCAACAAATAGCGTGCACTTTCTCTTGGCGAATCATCTCGGCGAGCGAGAGCCCGAGCTCAGCGGTACTCATGGCACCTCCGACCGTAATCAACATTTTGCCACCCTTTTCGAGGTGAGCTGCATAGCCTTGCGCGGCATCCTTGAGCGCTGCCGCATTGAAATGCCGGTAATGATGCGAAATGAACTCGGAAACGGTTTTCATTTTGCCAAAAGAGTCCACCGATTTGGGCACAGTCCAAGGGGAAATTCGAGTGGCAGACCAAAATAATCATGTCGCCCTTCACAGAAGGAACGGAAGAGGATTTGAACAGAAGGGAGCAAAGGAAGCAAAGACCGATCAGGAATTGGGTTTTGGGCGGGAACGTTCGGTAGTCCTTTTGCGGCCACACGCTTTTTGCGGGCCAGATAGCTCGCCCCGAAGGGGCCAAAGGCCTCAGCCCAGGCCGCTAGACTAGGGCGCGCCAAAGCGCAGGGACGGCGGCCTGGGCTGAGATCTGGTCCCGCACCAGTTTGACAGTCGGCGGTGCAAACCATATCGGCAGAAGTGTCAAACTGGTGCTGGAGAGGTTTGCACGACTTCCCTTATGTTGACGCAGAGATCCAAAACAGCCGCTGCCTGAGGCCCGCATCGCTGACAAATAGGGGCCACCTACGGCGGCTCCCGCCCTTTTGAACCGACCTGCTCGGATCGGCGCTGAAATGACGACCCCGGTGCGAACTTGCGGCCGCCCATATTATCTGCCCAAAACCTTTGCTTCCTTTGCTAACCTCTGTTCAATTTTCCCCTTTTGCATTGCTGACATCCAGGATCGCGCAATTTCGCGAGGATTTTCATTTGGCCGTCGTCCGCGTGGAAATCTTTGGAGGGGAGCCGCTTGCGGCTCCTTGGGCGTTGCAAGCAACGCCCCTCCAGAGCTCCAGGCCGCCGATACGCCGATACGCCGACACGCCGACACGCGCCTTCACCCGGGAGGAAATGGTTGCATCGTTCCGGAGGCGATTGTAGACAAAGACAGATGGATGCGAAAAGGATTTGCCACGTGATTTTCCTGACGTTGATTCCCTTCTGGACTGCTCTAGGGCAGGATAAGGGAGCCGAGTCAGCAAAAAGCGAAGCGTTGACGCTAAAGGCTCAGATGGTTGAGTTCGAGAATTTGAAAGCCGAGATCAAGGCGCAGGAAGAGAAGATCGATCGGCTAACTCAGGAGGTGGCGAAACTC
>DASXBV010000199.1:0-2803 GCA_036491515.1 Chthoniobacterales bacterium | reverse complement strand
GAGGATACAAGGTGCGCTAAGCCGTACGGGTTCAGCACGGCTCAGACCGTCACACGGAGCTGCGACTGAAAGCAAGCCCCGTTCGGCTCGGCGATTTCATCGAATTTTTCGGCCGAGATTGATCTGTTGGTTGCGCTCTCTACCTGCCCCGGCGGCGACTGCGGTGCCAGTCACTCCGACGACACTGCCAAATGCTATCCGCTCAAGGTCGAGATCCATCGCCGCCCGAGAGAGCGTTGGCCGGCTGCAGTCACCGGTGCCGAACAAATCTTCTCGCTCGAATGGGACCCGGTAAGGGGTGCCTCCGATTGATCCGCGGATCGTTAGAACTCAGTGACGGTCCGCTTCGGACGGCAGCGGTCCCGTACTTGCCCAAGCTCGTCAGCTGTACCCCAGCAAGCCGACCACCCCTGCGCTATATCAATCGGCTCTTTAGTGCGAACAGCCGACGTTCACCGAGTTCAACCCGAACCACTGGAATTCGTAGAAACTGGCTCAGGCATTTATTTCAATTCTGCCGGACCGGAGAAAATCCAGAAATCCAATGCCCCGGCATCGCAACGTTTGCTGTAAGGTCAGCAAGATACAATATTCCTTTGTTCCCTTGGGCGTGCTGGTAACCATTACGTTCCGTAGGCGCGTAAAGGCTCGAACCGCGTGTTCGGCGTTGTTATTGTTCCAAGGGACATTGTCGTATTTGAGGAATGTGAAGAGTTTATCCTTGTTCTTGTCGATCCGCTTTTTCAGTGCGGAGGTAACCTCCGTCGCGCATTCGAGGCCGGCAACATCGGCCAAAAAACGCTTTGCGGATCGCTTGTGTTTGCCAAGATGGCGTTTTTTGAGCCCATATTTGTCGATAGTGTTGACAATCTCCCGGAGTAGTGCGCCAAACCGCTTGGCGATAAAAGCCAATTCCTCGTTAAATGGGTGCCTCAGGACATCCTCGTTTATATCGCGCATCAGGTGGATCAGGCACTTTTGTTGCTCGCAATGCACCGCGTCGTATCCGCCGTAGAAGTCGCTCACCAACACGCCTTTGAATCCTGCCAAGACGTCGTCCAATATGGACGCTTCGCGTGAAGCTGAATATATGTAGGCGGCAGAGGTCAGGTTGGCGAATATCCATACGTAATGGCCGCCGCCGTAAACGACGCCCTTAGTCTCGTCGGCATGCACCAGGGTGCCACCAGCGATCTGTTCAAGAATAAGCCGATAGGTTGGTTCGTACTTCTTCGCCATGATAGCTTTCATGTCATTCGCCATGGTGTTAGTAATCGGAAAATTAAAAACCGCGGCGACATGCTCTCGGATCTTTTGGTGCGATAGGCGCATTTCGATTAGGAGGTAAGCGACATAGGCGCGAAGGTTCTGGCCATATTTGGTTGCTCTCGGGTGCATCGTCGTCTGCGCCTTGCACGCGACACAGCGGTAAGAGTTGTAACGGTATCGGACGACCACCGTTTGATCCCTCCGCGCGTAAATTTCAGATCGAAAACGACGCGGGACATCCGCGCGGCAACCCATAACTTTGATGCACCGCATCTGGGACATGACGCGGGTTTGTCGTCTAACGTCACCTCCTTGTTGACGACAACCTGCCTGATGAGTTTCACGGTCTTTTCGACGCTTCGGCGCACAGCTTTGCCGGAGCGCACGTAAACCTTCGACCTCTGGTAATCCCAGTACGCGGCCTTGTTGATCTTTTCGAATTCCGGCAGGGCACTTGGAAACTTGCCGAAGGTTCGTTGGAAGCCGACTTCCAGCGAGCCAACGTTCACGGTCTCCAACGTCTTTGGGGCATTGGCTTCGGCATCGCCGCAAATCTGGATGAGGGCCTCGGCGAGTACTGCGGCAGCGCGACAGTCTTCGACATTGTACGTGATCAATTCACGGCGGAGTCCGTCGTCAGACGTTAATTCCCAGCATCGCCGCAAGAGCATGGCGGCGGCGCCTGACGCTTGTACCCAGCTCCAGTCGAATCCGAGCCAGCGGGCGATCTCCTTCAGACCGTTCGAGTAGGTCGGGAAATAGATCGTTCCGTACATTTTTGCCAAAAGGTTTACCGACCCATCGACGATTCGATCGACGAACTCAGCGTCTTCGGCGGTCGGATTCCACCTCGCCCTCATGTGCTTGAGGAACCGGCTTTCGTAGGCGCCGTAATGCACGATCCGCGGGTTCTCGATCGCTCTGAGGGCGCTCAAGCATTCCTGCCAGATCTCGCATTCGTTTTCCGGTCCGTCGGCCCAGAAAGACTGCTCGACGTGCCTGCCTTGTGCCTCGTGTCGAAGGCTGATGAGGTAATACAAGTCGCGGTCGGGCATACCCTCGACGTCCATGAAAACAGGCGTGCCTTCTATGAATAGCGACGGGGAACCGACGACATGGATCTGAGCCTTCTTGATGGCTAGGGCTTTGAGTTTGTGATCGTGCTTAACTGGCGGGCTACCGTGGGGAGCGGTCGGCTTGACGCGCCTTCGGCGCCGAGGACGGTAGCCATAGGAGAGCTGAGTTATCGTCGAAATGCCCTTCTCACCGCATTTGACCCGTTCCTTCGCAGTCATTGCTCCAAGCAGGCTCAAATCGTCCCGTTCGATGGCGAGGGCGCGGCACCGCAATTGGAAATCACATGCTGGACAATGCTTGTTCAGGACGAGCGGGGGCAGTTCCCGGGCCCGGCAAATTGAGGCGATTTCCTCAATGACCTGTCTCGTTTTCGAGAGGTGGTCTGCGATTCGGACATACTTGCCGCGGTGATCGTGTCCGTAAATTACTTTGCCGCTCGGCGGCACTCCGCTTCCGG
>DASXBV010000198.1:0-3551 GCA_036491515.1 Chthoniobacterales bacterium | reverse complement strand
ATTTTGTCGAAGCGCGAGTCGTCGCACAGCTCATCAACCAGCTTGTAGCCCGACACGATTACGCGCGAGCCGCCGCCTGGCAGCTCGAGTTGGTAGATAGGCCCGTACTTGCGCGCCAGGTCCGTCAGGCTTTCGATAGGGCGACTGGCGTCCAGATCGAACAGGTTGCCCACGAACAAATGGGCCGGTGGCTGGGGAATCGGCTCCAAGCGTGCGACGGTGCCCATGTGATTGCCTCTTTGGCGGGAACTAGCGAACTGACCTTCTGGCACGCATAAGCCGACAAAATAGGAACGTCAACCTCAATCCGTCGATGTTTTCTGACACCCAGAGAAGGGAGACGAGCACGTTGGTTCGATCACCGCTCGGATCACACCGCGACATTTTTTACGTCGTATTGCTGGTACCTTTCGATCAGCGCCCGTACAGTCGCTGTCATGCCGCTGACGGGGTCCCATCGATGAATTATCACATTCCGTCGGTTGTCGACGGCTCTTCGATTTCCGTCCGCGAATGTGTGCCGCCACCTGAGGTAGAGCATCAGGCAATCTTGATATTCTCTCGAGTCAGAGCGTCATCGACCGCGGCAGCCAGATCACTGCACACCTGAATCCAGTCTTCATAGCGATCCGTCCAGGCTCGAAGTTTAAAGCTTACAGTACCGGGGGCGAAATCGACAGGGTAAGCTTGGGGCGCTGGTTCCTTGATTATCCCTGGATGATTGGCGGCGACATTTTTCAAAACCTCGACCATACGTTGCGAAGCCACGCCGCGGGCCACTTTGACCGAGACTTCGACCGCGCGGCATCGATCCGAAAGCGTCCAGTTGGTCACCTTATTGGAGATGATCGTCCCATTAGGAACAATGACGTCGGCACCGTCCATAGTGCGAATGACGCAGGCTCGGACACCAATGCGGCGGACTTCTCCGACATCGGTATCTATCTGTACGAGGTCACCGACTTTAATCGGCCGCTCAAAAAGCAGGATCAATCCGCAAACGAAATTGTTAATGACGGTCTGTAATCCAAATCCGACGCCGACGGTAAATGCTCCGGCCAGAATCGTGACCTTGGTAAGGTCGACGCCGAGCGCGGCCAAGGCGACGAGGAATCCCAAGAGCAGGATGGCATAGTGGACAATCGTTGAAATCGCCTGCGGGATGCCACGCGCGAGTCGCCAATGATGATAAATGTCTTCTTCGAGAAGAAAACGCAAAAAGCTCGAGGCCAGGAAAGAAACCCAGACCGTCGCCAGGAAAATCAGTATCTGTCCCAAGGAAATGCTGAGGCTGCCGATTGTCAGGTTCGCCCGAAGTGCCGCTTCAATGCTTTTGATCAATGGAGCTCGCACCGCGAAAAAGTCGAGCGTCAAACTCAGCCAGTAAACGAAGGCTAAGAACTTAGCGGCGCCGACGAGACGCCGCTGAAGCATGGGCCGGTTGAGGCGAACAACGCGCACTGACGCAAGCAGGCGCGTTCCCAGCGATATAACGATCAGTTCTTCGACGATCCGCACAACAGCGTAAAGAACCGCCGCAAAGTAGGCACTTCTGAGCGCACCATC
Source organism: Chthoniobacterales bacterium (assembly GCA_036491515.1). Taxonomy (GTDB): domain Bacteria; phylum Verrucomicrobiota; class Verrucomicrobiia; order Chthoniobacterales; family JAFAMB01; genus JAFAMB01. The sequence goes on along the minus strand of DASXBV010000198.1, from coordinate 1,985 downwards.
TGCCAGGAGATTCGCGAGGTTGAGGTAGCCAAAAACGTTAGCCAGGAGAGCGGCCGGAAAAACGACCAAGCCGATTTGTATGGCGCTCCGAATTACTCTCGCGAAAAGCTTCGTGGTGCTGGCACTAACGGCCGGTAAATGGTTGCTCCGGATCAGCCAGATCAAAAATAGAGTTGCACTTAGCATCTCTGCGCTGAAGATGGTCCGTCTCCACAGTGGCAAAGGCGCGGTGATCAATCGCAGTTGGTCGAGAAAGTAGAAGACCAGCAGCGCATTGATTATCGGAAATAGCGCTCGATCTACTACTCGGTGGAGTATTAGCACGGTGGGGATAAGGAGTGCTCCCCCCAGGATCGCCTGGAGAAAAAGCGGAGCCGTCGAATAGATCGGTCCGGTGATCAGAAAAGAGAGCATTATCGCCGTTGCGACCGGCAGATCGAAGACCGGTGTCGCAGGCGGCAAACTCGGCTCTTCCTTGATCCGTTTGTGTATTTCGCCCCGGAACCAATACACGACGAACAAGAGAAGAAGAACAATGATGGCGTGAAGCAGAAAGACCGTCGGTCGGTGTCTGATATACGCGGCGAATACACTTACAGCTGTTCGCCGAATAAACGGCGCGCGACTCTCCTCTTTCCAGGTTTGGACCCAAACGCTCCAGATAGGTGGGCTGTCTCGGACGAAAAGGTTTCTCACGGCGTTGGCCTGCGTCTGCTCGATCGCCGCGGCGGTTGTTTCTAATTGAGCTGTCGCTTCCAGAACGCGGCCCTGCAGACTCAAACCTCTTTCTCTGAGAGATTCTGCCGTTTGCTGTGTACGACTGATGGAGTCGATCAGACTCTGCACGCGCTTAACGATCTCCGGTGCCGTCCGGGATAGTTCTGGCAACCGGAGAGACGATTTCCAGACCTTGCTCAGCCTGTCCAACTGAGCAATCTGGTCGTCCAGGGTTTTGGTGTGCTCCGTCAGTTCATGATTCCAGGTCGAAAGTTCGTCGCGAAACGTCTGCATATCGAGCTCCATGTAGTGGAGAACCTGGAGAGGCATGCTGGCCGCCAGAAGTTTGGCCATCTGTGCTGTCCGCAACTCGATTTCATTCGCGAGCTGAGGGAGACGTTTTTCAATCGTCGCGATTGTCTGATCGTTCGACAAGCTGGCCTCGATGTCGCGGAGAGACTCCGCGGCCGAGTGCCCTTTCGAGGCGAATTCAGATAGCGGAATCGGCGTGGGTTCTGATTTCGTGGGGCTTGGTTGGGCGGTCGCCGCTGAAGATTGCTGAGCCTCTGCGATGTCTCCGCTTAAAACCCAGCAACAAGTGATGCAGAAACCGATCCGGATTACTCGGTGCATAGGAGCGAAATCAGAGTTCTTTTATAACAACTGGGTGACCCGGAGATCGAGCGTCACCAAATCCCATCCTGCACCGCGAGTGGCAAGTTTAACAACGATTTTTTTCTCTGCAGCATTTTGCGGGACAAAGGCCAGCCCTGGAAAGTATACTCCCTGAGGCGATGCGTAAAAGCGGATCAAAACGAGCTATTAGCTTCCTTCATGATAAGCGCACTCAACTCGGTCCGGATCCGATCCGCGCTTTTGGGATCAAAGATCCCCAACGCTAATCCCCGTTTGTGTTCCAACAACAGAGAGTAATCTTACGGCTGCGGCCAACAAGACTGTTGCCGCGATCTCGTCAAAATCGCGCTTACGGTGCCTAGCGGAAATCCGGTGCTTTTCGCAATCATTCGCGCTCCAATCCCGGCATCCTGGTTTAGCGAAAGAACGGTCCGAACGGTCTCTTCCGCAAGGGGCGGTCTCCCGAGTCTTTTGCCTTTGCTCGCGCTACCTTAAGCCCGGCAATAGTTCGCTCGGATATCCTTGCCCTTTCCTGCTTGGCCAGCGTCGCGAACATCGAAATCATTACATCCTTGAACGGTCCGGTGGAGTCCAGCCACTGCTCTGGTCAGCCGGTCCAAAGCCCAAAAGAC
>DASXBV010000197.1:0-4261 GCA_036491515.1 Chthoniobacterales bacterium | reverse complement strand
CTCGTGAGTTGAGCCAGAATCTTCACCGTCGCCTCCGCAATATCCCGGCTCCAGGTCGGTGTCCCAAATTGGTCGCGAACCACTCTTAACTCTTCCTTTTCGGTCGCCAAGCGTAAGATCGTCCGAAGAAAATTCCGGCCTAGGGTCGAGTAGACCCACGCCGTGCGAAAAATCAGGTGAGGAACACCCACAGCACAAACCGCCCGCTCGCCGGCGAGTTTTGTTCTTCCATATACATTGATCGGAGCGGCTGAATCGGCCTCGTCGTAGGGCGTTCTTTTCGAGCCGTCGAAAACATAGTCCGTCGAGTAATGAATGACTGCTGCACCAATCTTCTTCGCCTCCTCGGCGAGAATTCCGGGAGCGCTGGCATTGATTGCATAGGCGTCGGGTTCTTGCGCCTCCGCGACGTCCACGGCTGTGAATGCTGCAGCATTCACGATGAATTCCGGCCGGATCTCGCGCACCGCGCGCCGTATACTATCGGGATTGAGCAGATCCAGTTCCTGTCGATCGGGTGCAACGACCTCACCAATTTCCGGCAGCAGGCGCAGGAGTTCCGAACCGACCTGGCCTGTCCTTCCCGTGAGAAGAACCGTGCTTTTCATTTGCCGACATACTCCGGCAAAAACTCCCGGGGCATTTCAGACAGTCTCGGACAGTTCGCGTCCTTTTCAGAAACAACGGCGTCGGTGATGCCCCAAGAAATATTGAGATCAGGATCGTTCCAGAGAATCCCGAGTTCATCGCTGGGGTCATAGAAATCACTACATTTGTAGAGAAACTGGACGGTATCTGTCAGAGCCAGGAATCCATGCGCAAAGCCGGCTGGAATATAAATTTGATTCTGTTCCTTTGCGGAGAGTCGAACGCTGGTCCACTTTCTGAATTGAGGAGAACCGACCCGGATGTCGACGGCAACGTCCAGAGCTTCCCCTTCCACCACCCGGCACAGCTTCGCCTGTGGATGTCGTAACTGGTAATGGAGTCCGCGCAGTGTTCTGCGGGAGGAACACGAATGATTGTCTTGAACGAAGCGATCGACGATGCCAATCTCCGCGAGTTTAGCCTGGTGGTAAGTTTCAAGGAAAAAACCGCGTTTATCGCGAAACACCCTGGGCCGTAGCTCAAGAACGCCAGGGAGTGAGGTCTCTCGTTGCTCCATCACCTGCTATTTCCTGTTCTCGGACGTCGTGCGCACGATTACGGTGCCATGGACTGATATTCCGAGGAATAATCTCAAGATGCTCCCGAAAGCCTATCGAGATGCCTGTGATTCCGGCCGGGCAATCGCGTCAAGAGAATGATCGCGGTTCTCGTAATATTTTTCATAATAGCTGCGATATTCTCCCGCTCTGACATCGTCGAGCCACTTCTGGTTACTGCCGTACCACTCAATCGTCTGGCGCAGGCCGTCGTCCAGGGCGATCTCAGGCTTCCAGCCCAACTCCGTCTCAATTTTATTGCAAGTCAATGCATAGCGGCGATCATGTCCCGGACGATCCTTAACGTAGGAAATCAACGCTTCCGGTTTTCGAGTTAATCGAAGCAGTTCTCTCACAAGGGAAAGATTTTCCGTAACGTCGATTCCACCGATATTGTAGATCTCTCCGAGCTTTCCACTTTCGAGCACGGTTAGAATGCCACGACAATTATCTTCTACGTGCAGCCAATCGCGCTGCTGCCTGCCATCTCCATAAATGGGTAAAGGTTTGTCGTGAAATGCATTCGTGATCATCAGCGGTAAAAGCTTTTCAGGGAACTGATAGGGGCCGTAGTTGTTTGACGACCGTGTGATCATGGCCGGAAGGCCATAAGTCCGAACGTAAGAGAGGACCAGGAGATCCGCGCCAGCTTTTGAGGCCGAGTAAGGGCTGCTCGGGCGAAGGGGAAACGCTTCGTCGGCAAAGGTATTTGGTGGGATGTCGCCGTAGACTTCGTCCGTGGAAACGTGGACGAGGCGGTTTATGGAGAGCTTACGCGAGACTTCCAGAAGCACGAACGTGCCGGTTATATTCGTCTGAATTACGGGCGAGGGCTCATAAATGCTGCGGTCCACATGAGACTCAGCAGCGAAATGAACCACGGCGTCGCAACCGCGCATGGCCGCTTCGAGCGCAGGCGCATCACAGATGTCACCTCGCACAAACGTGTAGTCCGGATGATTCACGACCGCTTCGAGATTCGCGAGGTTCCCGGCGTATGTCAACTTGTCATAGTTGACGATGGCGTATTGCTTCCCCAAGGCAAGAACGTAGCGAATGAAATTGGAACCGATGAATCCCGCGCCGCCGGTCACTAGAATCTTCACGAGTTAACCTTCCGAGCGGCAGTGGCGACGCCGGATTCAGCGCTAACTTTGTTGGCGCCACTCTGGGCCACCAAGTTATTGGCTCGCAGGAGTGATTCAAATGTCCCCGCGTCGGTCCACCACCCATCGAGAGCCTCGTAGGTCAAAGTTCCCTCTTGAACATAGAAGTTATTGACGTCCGTGATCTCCAGCTCTCCACGGCCCGAGGGTTTCAAGCGCTTGATTTTCTCGAACACAGTATTGTCGTACAGATAGACTCCGATGACGGCATAATTTGACTTAGGCGTCTTGGGCTTTTCTTCGATACCGACAACGTAATTCCCTCGAATTTCTGCGACGCCAAACCTCTCGGCATCGGTGACTTCCTTTAGGAGGATTTTCGCACCGCACGCTTGCCGTTTGAATGCTTCTACGGCTCTGCATATATTCATTTCGATGATGTTGTCGCCAAGGACGACACAAATAGAATTGCCGTCTGCAAAATCCTCTGCCAAGCCAAGCGCTTCCGCGATACCGCCCTCTCCTTCTTGGTAGGTGTAGTTCAGATGTTTCAGGCCAAAGGCACGCCCATTCCCAAGAAGTCGCAGAAAATCCCCGGCGTTCTTTCCGCCTGTCACCAAAAGGATTTCCTCAATGCCAGCATTTACGAGCGTCTGAATCGGGTAGTACACCATCGGCTTGTCGTAAACCGGAAGCAGGTGCTTATTCGTGACCCGAGTGAGCGGATTAAGCCGGCTGCCCGTCCCGCCAGCTAGTACGACACCCTTCATATTTCCTCCCAATTGGAAAATTGCAGTTGGCCGGTGAGGATCAGAAAAGCTTATCACATGCGTCGGCCGCCTCCCGAAAACCGGTCTAATCACGCCGGCCACCTTGCCTTAACCGGGAATTTGAAGACGCCAACTGTTAGGCTGGATATGATTGTCTGGCCTTGAGAAGTGTCGCCAACTCAAGCAAAGAGATGTCCGAGATTGCCAAGCCGGCCGCCTTCTTGCGCCCATTGTCGATGGCAACCCTGGCCTTTCGGGAGAGTTGGCCTGGATCAAACGCAAGCCAAACGGCGACATGTGTATCAACGAGAATCACTTGAGCTCGCCCCATTCTTCAGGGGAAATCGCGAGTGAAACAATGTCACCTGTAATAGTGCCCTTGCCTGCGAAGGAATTGTAAATCTCGTCCGTCACCGTATTCACCGGGACGAGTTTCGCCACCGGCTTGCCTCGTTTCGTAATGACAACGGTCTCGTGTTTGGCCTGAACCTCATCCATGACTGCAAGACAATTTGCCTTGAAGGAACCCGCTGCCATTTTCTTCATGAAGAACCTCCTACACGACCATAGTCAATTCTAGGTTAACCTGCCGCAGCAGCGTTGTCTTTCGCAAGCAGGAGCCGTTCAGCCTCAGGAACAGCAAATTCCGCGGTTCCACAATCCAAGCAGACAACAACCTCAGGAAATACCCACACGACGGGCTAGTCAATATCTTTCAGTCCGAGAAAATGGATGCCCATCTCCGCCCTGAATTTCGGGAAGAGCGCGCAGAATCGGCGGGAGCAGCGCTTTCACTAGCATCATCCGACAATGCCCAGACAGAATCTGTCGTTGTTATCAAAATTGTAGCTAGAGCTAGTGCGAAACGAGCAAAAACGGAGCAAATCCAGAAAACAGAAGAGGGATTTAGTTGAATTTTCTACGAGATAGCGAGTCGGAGATTTTATTTTTCAAGACTGCCGGGTTCAACAGCTCTGGCCCAGGAGCTCTAATGTTCTTGCGCAATATTTGGGCCGTCGTCTGCTGACGAACGAACACCGTACAGACTCACTCTCGGATTGTGCCCCCAAGTCTCTTTGTAATACCAAAGTTCAACGGTTTCGAGGGAGCGTTCGCCGAGGAGGTCGATCACGTAGTTCCTTCCGCCAGGTGAGATCCGGTCGCTGACGATCAGTTTCTG
>DASXBV010000196.1:0-3481 GCA_036491515.1 Chthoniobacterales bacterium | reverse complement strand
CCTTGGTGCTGCGAGAGGGCCTCACAGGCGCGCGCAACCAGCCCCGAAGCGACCGATGGATTTCGCAGGAGATCAGCGATCGTCGGAACGAGAGCGTCAGCGGAGCGCAGTTGGATTATGCCGTCAACCTGGCGAAGTTTGTCCACCAGGTACTGAAAATTTTCCATGTGCGGACCAACTACCACCGGCTTTCTGGCCAGGATTGGTTCGACCGGGTTCTGGCCGCCAACTCCGCAAAAGCTCTTCCCTACCACCACGATGCTTGCGGTGGAGTACCATTCCCGTAGTTCCCCGGTGGAGTTCACGACCAGGATACACGGGTCATGCTCAAAGTTCGGATCGGAGCGAAGTGTAAATCGGAGATTCTCCCTTTGCAGTAGCTGAACAATCTCGGGCGTTCGCTCGGCATGGCGCGGAACAAGAATCAGAAAGAGTTCGGGAAATTCGGTTCGGAGCGAATGGAAACAGGTAATCAGAAGCTCTTCCTCACCCGGATGCAGGCTGCCACCCAGCAGAATGGGTCGCCCGAGATCGATGCCATGTTTTTCCAACCAGGCGAGAAAACGTGCGTCCGTTCCGGAAATAAGATCTTCGGTGTCATATTTGATGCTGCCCGTCACCGTGATTCGTTCAGCCGGGACGCCAATACGTCTCCAGCGCACAGCGTCGACCTCATCTTGAGCGAAAACGGCGGTCACGTTCCGCCAGAAGAGGGCCTGGGTCACGCTCCGCAGTTTGGCGTAACGCTTCTCGGACCTCGGTGACAGCCGAGCATTTGTCAGATACACAGGAGACTGATCCGCCCTCGCCACGGCCAGAAACGAGGGCCACAAGTCCGAGTCAATAAGGATCAATTCGCGTGGACGGATCCGGTCCCAGCACGCGCGCACAATGGGATAAAAGTCGATTGGACTATAGATGATTTCCATCCATGGCCGGTTTTCTCGTTGTTGTTTTCCTAATGCGTATCCTGTTGACGTCGTAGTCGAAACCACGGCCCTCAAGCCCGGTGATTGGCGCTTCAGTTCGTCTAGCAGACGGATCGCCATCACGATTTCTCCAACGCTAACTGCGCGAATCCAGGTCCACTCTCCTTCAGCGAAATGTTCCGTTAGTCGTTTCGAATAGCAGCCGAAGCGTTGGGTAAAATTGTGAGCGTACCCACCCCGCTTGAGCATCCGTCGCAGATAAAATGGAAAAGTGATCAGCAGGACAACCGGCAGCAAAAGATTATACAGAAACAAGAGCATCAACCGAGGAGCTTTTTACGGACACAGAACAATACCTCGGTTGCTCCGTAATTTTTTTTGCGGGTAATGTCCCAGAAGCGGGAAGTTGTTTCTCCTTTAGCCGAAGAACGCTCAATCACCAGGACGCCGGCAGGTTCAACAACTGCGACGAGAGCTTCGCGGTCCAATAACTCTGCGGCAAAATTTCGATCTTCGGCGTGTTTCGCATACGGGGGATCGGCAAACACGAGGCGAAACGGCGTTTCACACCTTTGTAGAAACCGGAATACATCCTCCCGAATAACCTTCCCGTCGAGCTTTGCTCTGACGAGGTTGAGGCGGATGACCTCGATCGATCTCGGATGATTATCCACGAACACGGCTTCAGCGGCTCCTCTGCTCAACGCTTCGATTCCATAAGCACCGCTTCCGGCGAAGAGATCAAGAACGCGGGCGCCGATCGTCAGATCGCCCAGTGCCGAAAAGATTGCGCCTCGAACCTTATCCATGGTAGGACGAGAATTGTGAGACGAATTTCTCAACGGTATGCCGCCGGCGGACCCTGCAATGACTCTCATTCGTTGCGCTTGTCCGTTCGATCAATACCCAGGATCTTCTTCAGGAGCTTGCCCTTGTCACCGATGATTCGATCGAAAAGATCGGATTGAGGTAGTAATATGGACCCGCTCACCCGGAAATCCAGGTAGCGGCTTCGGCCGTCCTTTGCTATCGCGAAATTCTCTTCCAATTCATTCGGAATTTTTCGGCTGAGAAATTGGCTAAGGATGAGACGTCCGTTGAGGTCAAGTTTCTGGGCCGACTCAACGGTCCCCCATAGGTTCACCTGACAGTTCTTCGAAGTCAGCTTCAGCGAGTCCACTTTGATGTCCTGCCCAACGACACTAAACTTGGAGAGCGCTTCCTCAAGGTCGAGCCGCTTCAATTCGTCAATCTGAGTCCAGGCCCCAAGCTCTTTCAAGATTGGGTATGGTTCCAGATAGCCTGTCTTGACCTCCAGGTTGCCGCCGCCCGAAGCCAGGGACGGATCTTTCATGCACCCGGCAAGCTGAAGGCTTCCCTGGAGGATTCCGTGTGCGCGTTCAAAGATTGCCCCGGCGCGGCCGATAATCTCGTTGATATTTACTCCCGTTACCTGGAGGTGGATCAGGTACGGCAGTTCCGAATCGGTCAACTTGGCGTGAAAACTCCCTTGAATCGCACCTCCGGATATCTGCGCCGAGATGTCTTGAAGATCGAGCGCGCCGTCCGCACACCTAACAGGCGAAGAGATATCCTCTATATTGATCGAATCGGAGATCGTGGCGCTTGAGATGTGAATTTTCCCGATATAATCATCCTTTTGGATTTTCACGGCGCCTCCGATTTCGCGCAGCGTCGCAACCGGTTTCCCGCGCGAACCCATGAAATAAACTGATCCGTGGCTGAGTTTGAACTTGCGGATCTGAACCCGGAGGTTTTTGGGCATCGCATTTTCCGCTGGCCGGTTCTTTTCCGGCAGAGATTCCTTTGCTCCTGATTCCTCACCCGGAGCGGACAAGTGGGCTTTCTTAGAATCGGGATGAGATATCGGTGGCGCGGGACGCGTTTCGCCGGGCGTCCGTTCCGCACGGTCGACATTCGGGATCCGAACTTCTGCCGAGCTCAAATATACCTGACGCACGATCAGTTTCCGCCGCAAAAGCGGCAAGAAATTGCACTGGATCCAGAGGTCCCGAGCTTTCAAAAACGGGAAGTCGACCGAGGGATCCTGGATGATGACACCTTGTAGATGAAACCCGTTCCAAGGTGTGAACGTGATTCGGAAGACGGAAATCGGATAACCGAGGTTTTCGCTGACTATTTCCCGCAGCCGCAATTGAGTGTCCGGGGATTGAACATAAAGGTTGATCGCCAGCAATCCCAGCCCAACGAGACCAGCTAATGCGACTAGGACGACGAGCGTTGGCTGAACAAAACGTTTCACAAGGCCTAATAAATCGCCAACTGTACCGTTAGAGACTATTTGCAGGACGGACAAGAACAAGCTCTGGAATTTTTGTATTAGCCTGAATCGCTCACAAATCCTTAGAGATTTGTGAGCGATGCAGGCTGAAGCTATCCTGATACGCGATGGCCGTTGATACACCCGGAGAATTACTTGAGAACCTTTGGGATCCCTCCTCCGGACGAAAAGTGTGGGATATACTAACTTCGGTAAATCAGACAGCCTTGCAGGCCCTGATGTCATCGCC
>DASXBV010000195.1:0-21268 GCA_036491515.1 Chthoniobacterales bacterium | reverse complement strand
GGCGCTCTTACCTACGAAAACGCGCGTCAGATCAAATGAGAACAATTGAGAATACTCGTTAAACGGGCACGCCATTGAGGCGCTCTACCAACTGAGCTAAGACCCCGCACTTCTTGGAAGGATTTGAAAAATAACGCGATTCGGGGCGAAGAAAAGCAAAAATTAGCCCTTCTGATGCGATAAGATCTCGCTTTGGCGGCTTTCCTTGGATTGTAATGCGCCTTACCAGCGACGAGCATCCTATGTTCGAGGTTCCAGACCCTCTCCATCCGGCGGTCGTGCATTTTCCGATCGCACTGATTTTCCTCGGAACTTTGATCTCGATTCTGAGCTTTTTTACGCGCCGTGGGGCTCTGCCGCAGTTTACTGCAGCGATCTTACTTTTGGCGGCTGGTTCAGCGCAGTTCGCCGTGATCACTGGTGGCGATGAGGCGGATGACCTCATCCAAAGGATGCCAAATGCAAGACCCTTGATACGCGATCACGCGGAGTGGGGTGAGCGCACCCGAACGATCGCCGCGATCGCTGCGGTTGTCGCGATAGCGGCTCTGACGTTTTATCGGGTTCGCGGATTTCGGCGAATTTTGGCTTTAATAACCGCAATCATTGGGGCTGCCGCCTGTTACTGTGCCGTCGAAGCGACCCAAGGTGGTGGAGGAATGGTGTACCATCAGGGGGTGGGAGTCGGGGTCACGCCAAACGGGACAAGCGCCAGTCCCAGTCCCGCCAATGCAACACCCGCACCTTCAGCAAGGGCAACCCCCGGGGCGGAAGCGTGTCGGCGGGTCGGCGTATCGGCGTAACGGCGTTTTGGGAATAAGACTGCTTTTTGACAGGCTCTCGTCTCTCCCTTTTTGCCCGAATATGATAATTTTGCACCTATGAAATCGTCCAGAATCGGTTTTGTCGGCGTGGGTCGCATGGGTGCGAATATGGCTCGGCGCCTGCACGAGCTCGGATATCAGATCGCCGCAATCTTCGATGCAAACACAGAGAATGCGACGAAGCTTGCGCAGGAATTGGGTAGCAGGGCGGTTAGTAAAGTCTCGGATGTGAGTCGGCTCTCCGATGTCATCTTTACGGTCGTGACCGACGATGCGGCCATGAGGGAGATTTTTTTCGGGCCTGACAATCTTTTCGCTGAGGGTGGCGGAAAGCTCTTTATTAATTGCGCGACCGTCCGCCCGCAAGTTCACATTGAGATCGAGAATCGCGGCAGCGAGTTAGGCGCGGAAGTTCTGGAAGCTCCGATGGCTTCCAGCATGACCCACGCTCGCGAAGGAAAGCTCTATATGATGCTGGGCGGCAAACCGGAGACTTTTCGCAGGGCTGAACCACTCCTCAAAGATTTAACGCTCTCACTTCACTACATCGGCGGGCCGGGTAAAGCGGCTGAACTGAAAGCGCTGGTGAATATGGTAATGAATATTAACACCGCGGGACTGGCCGAGGGTCTCGGATTGGCTGAAGCGCTTGGCCTGGACCTGAAGGTCGTGAGAGAGGTTTTTTCGCAGACCGGAGCGAATTCGCGGGTGCTCGAGACTGACGGTCCCGACATGCTTGACCGCGAGCATTCGACATTTTTTTCGGCTTCACATGCAGCGAAGGACTCAGGCATTGCACTTGAACTCGCGAAACAACAAGGTCTTTTTCTTCCATTACTCGAAGCGTCTAAGCGTCAGTACGACCAAATGATAAAAGTGGGTTTAGGGGAAATTGATAAGTCGGGCATCTCGGAACTAACATTCAAGTCGCGGAAAGCCCCCCTCGCGAAGCAATAAAGAAAGAAACAGAAGGGCGTCGGTCCGCATATTTTGAGCGCCGAGCCTCCATGATGGACTTCACGGGTGTTTTTGATTATTCGACAGGGACGATCACTACTGTTGACGGCTTATCGCTATTCTACCGGCGATGGGATCCAAAAACTGGTGTGGTCGCGACCGTGTTTATTGTTCACGGTCTCGGTGAACACTCGGGGCGGTACGTTCACGTCGGCAGGTCTTTCGCGGAAGCAGGTTTTCGAGCGATTGCCTTTGACCTCAGAGGTCATGGCCGCAGCGACGGGAAACCTGTTTTTATTAGGCGCTATGAGGAATTGGCTTCCGACGTTGACTGCGTTCTCAAGCACTTTGTAGGAAACCCTGCCTTCCTATTTGGCCACAGTCTTGGCGCCCAATTGGTGCTCTGGACTGTTCATCATTTCCAACTCGAATTGAAGGGACTAATCGCGAGTGCTGTCTGGTTAGCTCTCGCCCACGCGCCGCCCAGATGGCAGGTGATCATTGCGAAAGGACTGAACCGAAGAATTCCCGGGCTTCGATTTCCCACTGGCATCGACGGCGAGAAACTGTCGCATGATCAGACGCATCTGGATTCCCTGGAGGACCTCGATCTAGTTCACAGGTTCATTACGATTCGCATTTACCTGGAGGCGGTCAGGGCTGCGAGGGAAATTCTTAAAGCAAGGGTTATCAAGTTTCCGATCTTGATGGTCCATGGGGATGAAGATGAAGTCACGTCGCGCGAGGCTGCAAAGAATTATTTCAACGGGCTGCATGCTCTGTCGAAAACCTTCAGGGTCTATCCCGGGTTCCGGCATGAGCTGCATAACGAAACAGAGCGCACAAAGGTCCTGGCAGACTATGTGCAATGGATGAGATCCGTAACTCAAACGGATCTTGGATGAGGGGTCAGGCGTTGCAGGAGCCTTGGATTGAAATCTGCGGAGCCACCGTTTCAGCCTCCCGATAAACACGGCCGCCCCATTTCGTGTTGAAAAACTGTTCCAGAGCGATCGATTCTTGCTTCACGAAACCGGCTGGCAAATCGCCGCGAGCAAACAACTCGATTACGGCGACCGCGCCGGCCGCGGTCGAAAGCTGAATCGCCGAAAGCGGGCGACCACCTACTGTCCCGGCATAAATTTTTTTGACGAAGCTTCTTTGGATGAGCCCTGCGTTATCGTTCCCGACGCTGTTCACATAGACAACGACCACATCGCTATAGGTCAAAGGCACTTCCTGGTCGAATATCTGCGTCAGCAAATCCTGTTTGTGACTCAGATTTAAATCGTCCAGCAGGAACTTCATCAAATCTCGGTGTCCGGGATAGCGTAATGTCTTGTAATTGAGTTCGCTTACACGCCCTTCGAAAGTTTCGCACATGGTCGCTACTCCGCCGGAGGTATTGAAGGCCTCGTACTCAACGCCATCAATCGTCAGGTGTTCCACCCCGTCCAAAGGCAAAGTCGGGATGCAGTGACCCCGGTAGAGGGCTTCGCCGCACTGGCAATATTCGTTGATCAGCCCTGCGGTGCTCCAACTCAGATAGTATTTCATCTGATTGCCGGCCGAGAGTGGCAGTGCGCCGACGCGCATTTCGACTGAACGAACGACCTTGAAGGAATTGGTGAGACCGCCGCCGATAATATTGATTGCGCCCGGAGCGAGGCCGCATTGAGGCATGAACGTTGAGCGACTGCCTTCGGCGATGCCCCGAACGAATCTCGCCGTATCGACATCCTCAGTCAGATCGAAGTAAGACCGCCCAAAACGAGCACATTCCCTCGCGATTGTTTTGTTGAGGTAGTACGGTGCTGCGCTCACGATAGCGTCACAGTCGCGAACGAAATTCTCCAAGTCTGTCGCCGCGAGTACGTCGACTTGCCGAAAATGGACCTTTTGCATTCCATCCAGATCCCCGACCGATTGCGCATCACCGAGAATGACCGAGTCGATAAAACCGGCAACATCCAGAAGAGCCGCGATCGAGATACCGATTTTCCCTGCGCCTAAAATGCCGATTTTCATCAGCGGCCTACTTCATCCGAAAATCCCTCTCCCGCAAATCTCACTCTACCTGAGGTAGGGCGAAGCTCTGCCTGAGCCGAGAACGCCGCGCCAACCCCGGCTCTGAGGGAGCCTCGCCCTGCCCGGGAAACACACTAAACTCTACGGACAACTAGAGATTAGTTGCAGAACGCGATAGTTTGTGTAGTTTCGGCGATTATGTCCTCCACTGAATACGCTCATCCTGAAACATTGGTTAGCACGGAATGGGTTGCCGACCACTTGAATGACCCGAACATGCGAATCATTGAGAGCAACGAAGACGTGCTCCTTTACGATACCGGTCATATTCCCGGTGCGGTCCATGTCGATTGGCGGCGGGATCTGAACGACCAAACCGTGCGAGATTATATCGATCCAAAGGGCTTTGCGACGTTAGCGAGCCGAATCGGAATTACGCCGGACACAACGGTCGTTTTTTACGGCGATAAATCGAATTGGTGGGCATGTTATGCGCTGTGGGTGTTTACTCTTTTCGGACACAAAGACCTGAGAATCGTAAATGGCGGCCGAGACAAGTGGATCGCCGAAAAAAGAGATCTCACTCGAGAAGTGCCGAGTTTCCCGCCGACGCACTACCCGGTTCCCGAGGGCCGGGCTGACGACAAGATTCGCGCGTTCCACGAGGAAACTCTGGATCAAAGCAAGGCTGGGAAGCCGTTGATCGATGTTCGTTCCCCTGGTGAATTCAGGGGAGAGATCACTCATATGCCGGAATATCCCCAAGAGGGCGTTTTGCGTGGCGGACACGTTCCTGCGGCGAAGAGCGTTCCATGGAAGACTGCGGCCAGAGATGATGGAACGTTCAAACCAGTTGAAGAACTCCGGAAGATTTATATTGATAATCTTGGCTTCGACCCATCGGAGCACACGATCGTTTACTGCCGGATTGGCGAGCGGTCGAGTCATACGTGGTTTGTTCTGACAAAGCTACTTGGATTCCAGGACGTGAAGAATTACGACGGGTCATGGACCGAGTGGGGCAACAAGGTGAGGGCTCCGATTCAGAAGCCCTAGCCCGCTAGAATCACCGGTAGGGCGGAGCTCCGCCTGAGGTAGGAGAAGCTCCGTCTGAGCCGAGAACGATCCGCCGACCGCGGCTCGGATGGAGCCTCGCCCTACCCGGAGCTTGAGCAAGCCTGCATCGCTAAGGATTCGTGAGCGATGCAGGCTTGCTTGTTTCCTTTTTTGACGTTTTGTAATTTTAGCGCGCAAAGGGAACCAAGTCTCCCTGAACGCGGATCCTGGAACTCTGAACGCCTGACAAATAATGGAGCACGGAATGTCGAACCCGGAGCGCGAAGCTGAGTCGGTCTATCCAAAGGGTCTGCAAACGATCGTCAATCTGTTTCAATCCTTGCCCGATCAGGAAAAACGCGATGCTCTGATTTCGTATGCTGACCAAGCCCGCAAATGGGAGCCCAAAGCCGGTGAAACTTTTGACCTTGAGGATATTCGGAAGGATGAAGAATGCACCGATACCGTGGGTGTCTTTCTCAAGGTAGGCGAGGGAGAAAGGGGAATGTTTCGAGTGAAGTTGGGCCCCCAGGTGCAAACGTTGACCCGAGCGATGACCTCGATTCTTTGTCGCGGGCTGGAACATTCCACTGTGACGGAGGTTCTGGAGGTGCCGAGCGACTTCGTGCCGAAGATAGTTGGCGGAGATTTGATCCGAGCGCGCAGCCAGACCGTGTACTACGTGCTCACGCGGATGAAAGGAATATGCAAAGTCTATCTCGACCGGAGGCGCGCCGCGATAGCGCTTCAGTCTTGAAAACTCGAGACTTCGAGAACGCAAGAATGGTCCGATAGTTCACCGGAAAGGCAAAGCGGAAGGCTTTGCTTACGAAGAGGGCACGGAACTCGACGCGAGATTGTTGGTTCTTCTTAAGTTCTCGAGTTCTTGAATCGACGAGCCCACCAACTTAGCCGATCCTGTTTGATATGCCTTGTTCTGCTGAGAAAACCGTCCAACTCGCCTACGGTCGCGGGCAACTGGACGTTCACTTTCCGTCGAACGCCAAGGTAATTGAGCCTACGTTTATTCCGGGGTTACCAGATGAAAGGGACGCCGTGATGGAAGCCTTGCGGCACCCCATCCAATCGCGGCCGTTTGCTGAATGGGTTAAGGCAGACAGCAAAATTTGTATCTTATTTACCGATATCACCAGGGCTACCCCGAACGAACGACTGATTCCGTGGCTGCTCGAAGAACTATCCGGGAGAGTGCCAAAACAAAATATCACCCTGATTAACTCCGTTGGCACGCACCGACCAAACACTCCCGCAGAGTTGGAGTGCATGCTCACTGCTGACGTCGTAAAGAACTATCGGGTAATTAACCACGAGCCGGAAAATCCCGCTGCGCTCGTTCGGGTAGGAATGACTCGAACCGGGCGCCCGGCGCTAATCAATAAGCAAGTGGTGGAAGCCGATGTCCGGATTGCTACCGGCTTTATCGAACCGCACTTTTTTGCGGGTTTCAGCGGCGGACCCAAAGGGATAATGCCGGGAGTCGCCGGCGCGAGGACCGTGATGCAAAATCACAGTGGGGTAAACCTTGGAAATCCGAACGCTACGTTCGGTGTTCTTGAGGGAAACCCAATCTGGGAGGAGATGCGGGACATCGCGTTAATGGTTGGTCCAAGTTTTCTATTGAACGTCACATTGAATGAGAGACGGGAGCTAACCGGCGTGTTCTGCGGAGACTTGGTGGCGGCGCATCGGCGGGGCTGTGAGTTTGTGCGGGAGACGGCAATGCAGCGTGTGGACGCGCCGTTTGACATCGTCGTAGCGACAAATAGCGGATATCCGTTAGACCAAAATCTATACCAGGCGGTCAAAGGGATCAGCGCCGCTTCGCGGATCGTCAAGAAGGGCGGGACGATTATCGTCGCTTCGGAATGTTCCGACGGCATGCCGCACAATAGCCATTACGAACGCCTTCTGAATCGTTCACCCTCCTTTGAAGACGTATTTAAATTTATTCTTGATCCTGGCAGAGAGGAACCTGAACAGTGGCAGGTGATCGTGCAGATGGTGATCCAACGCCGAGCGGAAGTACTGGTGCACAGCCAGTTGCCGGATGAAAAAGTCCTCGGAGCGAAAATGCTGCCATGTCACGACATCGCGGCTGCAATACGCGAGCGGGTGCACAAACTTGGTCCCGAAACCCGCGTGGCGGTTCTGCCGCAGGGGCCGCTGACGATTCCATATGTCGGTCAATCCTAAAGCCAAAAATAAGAGTTAAACCGCAGATTCCACGGAATCTGTTGTTTCAAATTCGAAATTTAGGTTGCGTGCTTCACGCCTGCGAATGGACGTCATCGGGCCCAATCAAGCCTTCAGCTGTATTCAACCCTCACAAGGTACAGGCCTTCCGCTGGTGCAGTATAGCTCGCCTTGGTTTTGCCGGGCGTGCTGAGGAGTTGATCGATCCAACGCAGGTGTTCTCGTCCGGAGGCAACGCGCACGATGGCTCCAGTGAGCATTCTAACCATCCGATAAAGGAAACCGTCCCCATCAAATTCCATACTAATGAGCTCTTTGCGGCGACGAACGCGAATCTGACGGATGGTTCGTGTCGTTGCTTCAACCGCTTTTCCGCGATTTGCGGCAAAAGAGGCGAAGTCGTGAGTGCCGGTGAGGCGATCGGCGGCTGCCCGCATAGTGCCCAGGTCAAGGACTTGCGGGACGTGCCAGGATCTTCCAATTTCTAAGGGATGAAAGACCGGGTTATTCCACAGCCGGTACTGATACACCTTTCCGACTGCAGAATATTGGGCGTGAAAACAGGTTGATGCTCGTTGGCATCGGATGACACGAATCTGAGCGGGCAAGTGGGCGTTCAGGGCCACGATCCATTTGGCCGGATCAAATTTGTGCTGCGGTACGTCGACATGAGCCACTTGTCCGAGAGCATGAACTCCGGAATCTGTCCTTCCGGCACCGTGTAATTTTACCGGTTCCGATAATAGTGCGAGGAAGGCTCCGTTTAAATGATCCTGGACGCCGTTCTGGTTTGGCTGGCTCTGCCAACCGCTGAAGGGTCGCCCATCGTAGGCGATGGTCAGCTTCAAGCGTTCGAGCGCCGGCATGAGGGGAGGCTGGACTAAGTTTCGCCCGCGGCCAACCGCAGCGAGTCCAGATAACTCTGCAGCAAGATTTGAGCGGCGACCTGATCGATCATCTTTTTGCTTTGTTTGGCATTTTTGCCGGCAGCATGCAGGGCGCGCTGGGCTTCGACGGTCGTCAGCCGTTCGTCCCAGAAAATGATTTTGGTCGCTGGAATGACCAGGGCAAGTTCACGGCCAAAGGCCTTGGCCTTTGCGGCAGATTGGCCAAGCGTGCCATCCATGTTCTTGGGCAACCCGATCACGATCCCACCTATTTTCTCGCGCTCCACAATCCCGCGAATCTCTTGGAAAGTCTGAGCGTCGCGCTGCAGGGTCCGGTAAGGATGGGCAAAGGAGGCCAATTCGTCGGAGACCGAAAGACCTATGCGGCTATCTCCATGGTCGATGCTCAGCCACCGCATATCTATTGGAGTCGCTCCGGAACCCTAGGGATCAGTTTCTTGATTTTTTCGACATCGTGACGATGGCAAACCAAAATCGCGTCCTTCGAATGCACTACGACCAGATCGCTCACCCCCAGAAGGGCTACGTGCATTTTCGAATCTGAAAATACGATATTATTCGATGCGGCTTCAAGGGTCACGGTGGAATTGGAGGCGTTGTTGCCGGGCAATTGTTCTAGATATTTTGCGATAGCGGTCCAACTGCCGAGGTCGTCCCAATCGAACGTCGCGGGTTTCACGAGAACTCGGCTAGCTTTCTCCATGATCGCGTAATCAATTGACGTCTTGCGCAAAGTCTGAAAGCGCTCCTTAAGCACCTTTTTCTTATCGGACGAAATCCGGATTGCGGACACGAATTCTGCCAGGTCGGGCGCATGCCGATTGAGCTCCGTTAGGATGGAATGCACCGACCAGATAAACATTCCGGCATTCCAGTAAAAGTTACCGTTGCGCACGAACGACTCGGCGAGATCCGGATTTGGCTTTTCCCGAAACCGGATTACCTCGAAAACGTCGGAATTCCCAATCCGCTTGCCCCGCTCTATGTAACCGAATCCCGGACATGCCCAGGTGGGCGTGATCCCGATCGTAATCAAGTCTCCACTGCTCTCGGCGGTATTTGCCGCACTTTTCAAGTCCTGCTGAAATGCGGCCCGATCGGCAATTCGATGATCGGCCGGCAGCACGGCCATGGTCGCCGCTGCATCCCGTGCGGCAATGATTCCCACTCCAAGCGCGATCGCAGCTGCGGTATCCCGCTTTGCCGGTTCGGCGACAATGTTGTCCTCGGGATGATTGGGAAATGCTTTCCGGATCGCCGATTCCTGTTCCTGATTGGTCAAAATTAAAATGTTTTCCATGGGAACGAGCCCATCGAGCCGATAAACCGTTTCTTCGAGCAGAGATTGAGAACTGAACAAGCGCAGCAACTGTTTGGGGGTCGCCTTCCGGCTAAGTGGCCAGAACCGCTCCCCGCTCCCTCCCGCCAACACCAGTGCATAAAAAGAATTCGACATCGCTTAATTATCGCCCAAGGTTTTCATGGATTAACGACGAAGGCTACCGCAAGTTATAGAGGATTAGGGCTAGCCTCAACAGAGTAATACTGTTTTATGTCGAGCGATAATTATAATACGGTTGCGCTTTCGCTCCCCTCGGCGACGTTGCTCACGATCTCCCAGACGGCGATCGGCTGCGGAATAGGAATATTGCTGGCGAATAAAATTAGCGAAAACAAGCGGAACACTGCTGCGGCTGGGATGCTGCTCCTGGCGATCGCGACGACGGCTCCCGCACTTGTGGGAGTGATCGCTGAGCTCATTAATGGCCCGCGGTCAAAACTCGGGATGAGGCGCCGGTTGCGCTCTATCCGAGAGGATTCCGGCCTGCACGCGGAGGAAGAAATCCTTTAAATCTGATTTCCTCGATCCGCCAAGTCATAGCATGCACATCAGGATCTCTGATCCGAGAGCGGGCGGTGAGCGGTGAGAGGGGTGGGTTGAGCGGTGAGAGGGTGCGGTGACACAATAATTTCGTCGAAACTGGTGCTCGAAGGAACTCCTTCGTAAGCAGCTTCGACACCCGCAGTCCTTTGAGTTTTACCGCTGGGCGCGGAAGCGAGCAGAAGGTAAGAGGCAAAGGCTGGAGCCCTCGCTTACATCGCCCGAATCGGTTTGCAACGAAATCCGGGCGGAGGTAAATCTCGCGCAGGTGCTCGGTGGCGATCGGCTCCTCATCGTGGAATCCCGGAAACATAAGTCGGAGAAGGTCCTCACAAAGTTGTGCTATCGCCCTTTTGAATGGCAGATTGGAGCCGTCAATGTTGTTAAGCCCACCGATTTTTTGGTAGCAATCAAGAATCTTTGCAATTAGCTGCGTCACGCTCTTTTCCATGGTCCCGCTGAAAGGCACATTGTCACGCTGGGAGCCTGCAACGCTCACAAATCTCTAAAGGATTTATGAGCGATGCAGGCTAGAAGCTGTTTTTAACTAACGCGAACTAATCTTCAAAACGTTTTTGGAAATTCCACCGTGGGCCTAGCCCCGCAAAAATCACGCGCTATCAGCAGCGGCGCGCACATGGCGGGACATTGGTTCAGTGTTGTTTGGGGACCACTACAAATCAACTACCGGCCGGAAAAGCTAACTCAACCGAACTCAAAAGATTGAAACTATCTAAAGTTTCTTGCAAAGTAAGAAACCATGCATAGTTTGCGCCTGTGAAATTATCTTCCTCCACTCTAAGGAAAGCAGCAGAAATTCAGGAGCGCATCGAGCAGTTGCAGTCGGAACTCGACGGTTTGTTACAAACAGACGAGGAGGCTAGGTCGGCGGTCGCTGCGACGACTACTCCGAATGTGAGTCGCGGGCTCGGAAGACGTGGAAGAAAGGCCGCCGTAGCGACAGCGACTGGAGGAGGCCGCGGCCGACGGTCCACATCCCCTACTGGCCCGCTGGCTCCAGCCGTTGTGAAAGTTCTGAAATCCAGGAATTCGCCGATGAGTGTTTCCGAGATTTTGGACGGGCTGTTGTCAAATGGCTATAAGTTCGCCTCTCCGGAGCCAAAGAAAAATCTGTTTGCGCGAATCTATCGTTTGAAAGGGGTTAAGCAGGTTGGTCCTGGAAAGTTTGCTGCCGAGTAGACCTTGATCCGCGGCAGCTCGTGCGCGGAAGGTAAGCGCAAGCTCCAGCCTTTGCTCCCGCTCTTTCACTCGGGCGAATTCGGCAAAGGCGGGAGCCTTCGCTTACACCTGGCGCACAAACTGGCGTGCGTATTGGACGGTATCGATTTCGTGAACCCTTTTGTCACGCCGAATCGATTTGATTCGCGGAAACCGCAGAGCGAGCCCGCTCGTATGGCGATCGCTCGGCTGAACGGCATCAAAAGCGACCTCTAGAACTATCTCTGGAGTAACCTCGCGAAAATGCCGTTCCTTGCGGATAGTGGTTCGAAGGAAGTGCTCCGTTAACTCTTCGATTTCCTCGTCTCGAAGTCCGGAATAAGCCTTTCCAATTGTTTGCAATGCACCGGTCTCTTCATCCCGAACGGAAAACGTGTAGTCGCTGAGCACATGACTGCGTTTGCCGTGGCCCTGTTCGACTCCCACTACTACGACATCGAGGGTTGCTAGCTCTTTTTTGAATTTGATCCAACTGCCGCCACGTCTCCCAGGTGTATAGAGGCTGTCTGCGTCTTTGATCATCAAGCCTTCCTGAGATTCATGCCTAGCTGCCTGATACGCTTCGTCTATGTCCTTGATAGTAGAAATTTCCCGCATTGGGGAGACTTTGATTCGATCCGAAAGCGTCAGCTCTTTTAACCGCCGCCGTCGCTCGCGCAAAGATGTTTTCAATAGAGTCTCACCGTTCAGCCAGAGCAAATCAAACGCCATATAGAGGACTGGAATATCTTCGGTTTCGAAAAAGTCGAGAGTGCGCTTCCTCCCCAGCCGTCGTTGCAGATCAAAGAATGAGAGTTTCCTGTCCGGGCCGAATGCCACAACTTCGCCATCGAGAATTAGATCTTCGGCAAATCGAAGTCCGGCCAACTCTGGAAATTGCTGAGAAATGTTGCGCAAATCACGGCTATAGAGTTCCGTCCGAGCAGGGGTTCCATGAAGCTGGGCCCGAATTCCATCGTACTTCGCTTCGGCGAGGGCCGTTTGCGCCGCAAACTCCGACCGCACACGATTCCAAATCGTTTCGGCTGAAGGTTCGGGAATCGCTAACATACACCTGACGGGCCGAA
Source organism: Chthoniobacterales bacterium (assembly GCA_036491515.1). Lineage (GTDB taxonomy): Bacteria > Verrucomicrobiota > Verrucomicrobiia > Chthoniobacterales > JAFAMB01 > JAFAMB01. The sequence continues at coordinate 9,093 of DASXBV010000195.1, read as the reverse complement.
ACAGCGTGAGGGTCGCGGCAGAGAGTCGCTTCGTTCTGGCGAGTTGTGCCGTCTCACCGATATCTCCGGTCAACATATTTACTTCTTTGACCTGCTCAAGGCGCGCTCCAAATGCGGCCGCAATCGCTTCTTCCAAGAGGCCTTCCTTTAAGCCGATGCGAAGATCTCCGGTCATGATCCGAACAATGTAGTCGCCGCACTCGGGACCAACCGTCCGAAACCAATCAGTGAGCAGCGCCGTTTTCGCCACAGGGCCGATGGCGTCCTGCAGAGCAGCGAACCGCTCTGAAACCTCTGTGATCGGTATCTCGGTGCCGATTGTTCGGCCCAGCAAAACTTCGTACGCGACCCGACCGGCATCTCCGTATTCTGCGGAAATGCTGCGGAAATGTGTTTCGCTCAGGCCGCTTGCCTGGATCAGCGCTTTGCGAATGACAGCCCAGCCGACCTGCAACGTTTTTCCGATTGTGCGGGAAAAGGCGTGTCCAGTAAGAAACGTGGCAACGATAGGTAGTTCTTCGTCCGTCAAAGAGACCAAATAGTTGGATAGAATTTCAATTTTCCTGAGCTTGCCGGTCAGCCGTGCAATCTGGTTGCAGACCTTTGCGAACTTGAGAAATCCGGAGTCGGGTAAGTCGTTGAGATCTTGAGTGGGGACCGATTGAGCTGGCGGGGCACTTGTCGGGAGCGCAAATTCGAGCTGATTATCGTCGCTAAGACTCCATGCTTCGATACCCTTGCGTCGGAGGTCCTCGGCAAATTCACGCGCGAACCCATGGACAGTGAAGACCCGCTTCGGTTGTATCAACTCTACATAGCGCATCAAGTCTGGATAATCTGCGTGATCTGACAATGGGTAAGCGGCATCACATTGGTATCGATGAATGGTGGCTGGATTGAGCGCCCAGCCAGTTAGGATCGCCGTACGCCGGTTCTTAATTCGTTGAACCAGCCTTGTCCGATTCGCGGTCGGCGGACAGATGACCACGCTACCGGCGGCCCGATTTTCGTCGTACGGAAAGTATGCAGGGAGCGGTTGGTAGAGCTCCTCGTAAAGTTTAGTTATGTTATAGACGCTTGGATGTAACAGAATGCGAAGCCCGCTTCCTGCAAGCGCCGCCAGAATTTCCTGTGCTTTTCCTAACGAGTAACCGAACAGAATTGGCACGAAGTTTTCTTCAAGGGCCTCTACGCAAAACTTTGTCAATTCGGCGATCACCTGTTCAACTGGCGGGAACCTATATCTAGGCAGCCCGTAGGTGGTCTCCATGACCAACGTATCGGCATGAAGCCATTCAATAGATTCAGCAGACTTCCCTTGCCTCAACTTAAAGTCTCCTGTGTAGAGCAGAGTTTCGCCTCCCAATTCAATGTGGATTTGGGCTGAGCCGAAAATATGTCCTGCAGGCAGCAGGGTGATCGAGGCACCGCGATAACGGACGGGAGAGCGGAATGGGAGCAAGTGTTCGACTCTTTGGCCCGGCAATCGAGTCGCCATCAGTTTGGCAGTGACTTCCGACAGAATCACTTCCCGATGATTTCCGATATGGTCGGTGTGGGCGTGGGAAACGAAAGCCGTGTCGCGCTCATCCTGTGGATCTAACCAGAGATCTAACTCCGGAAGGAGAATCCCGCGTTCGAAAGTGACCATCATCCTCTCAATTTATTCATTTTAGAAAGTAAACCTAGCCCACAAAAACACGTCCGGCGGCCGCCGGACCGAAGCGACGAGCTTCCCGCACCAGTTTTATAGTCGTGCGACCTTGTCGGTGCCCGCCAGCATAAAACTGGTGCGGGACGGGCTAGGAAGGTCTTAGGCAGACGCCAAGTGAGGAAGTCAGGAGGTGCAGGAGTTCAGGAGTTGCGGAATGGCGAAGAAACTCCTGATTGACACCTCCGCGGCTTCGGAGTTTGATCGCTCTTCATGAGATGTCTGGTCGCTGGGGTTTTTTTGGCCGTGCTGGTCGGAATCATCAGTGTTAGAGCAGAGAATCCGTTGCCGATCGAGAGCGCCAACGTGTTGCCAGAAGCCATCAGCGACGATTTTGAGTTTCGAAAGTTCGAAATATTTCGCAACGGGGCCATTGTGCCTGGCGCAACGCCAATCCCGACGAAGGACCTGATGATCGATTTCGAGCGCAAACACAGACTCTGGGGAGCTCTCCTTGCGGCCGACATCCTAGCCAAGACCGGTCAATATTTCACGTTTTTCTGGCGTGCCAAAAGACCTGCAAACCTCACCCTTCGCTTGGAATATCGGCAAGCTAATTTGAAGAACTACGTGCAGGGCAGGGAATTGTACTACCCGAATGCGCGGGGAAGCCATACTTCAGAATTTGCGATCGTCGGAAACGATTACGCGAACGACGGACCGATTACTTCCTGGAGAGCGATTTTGATCGAGAATCGAAAAATTGTGGCGCTACTGCAGTCTCGAACGTGGCAGTGAGGTTGCTTAGAAGTCTTGAATTTGACACTTAAACACGGCGGAAGATATATTTCAGGAGTTTTGTGAATTCACCACCTACCATCTTGGTTGGGATAACGAGCCGAGCTGTCCATGTCAGGGTGGAGGGCAAAGGCTCGTTCCAAAACAGCCCTGCTTTGAAGGAGTTTTCAAAGCACATGGTGGAAAGGGGCTACCGCCATTTCGTAATAGATCTGAATGGCTGTCCGGTAATGGATTCGACTTTTATGGGGACGCTCGCCGGGATTGCACTGCGTCTGCGAGAGTTTGGCACCGGTTCGCTTTTGGTCCGCAATGCCAACGAGCGTAACTGGGATCTGCTCCAGAATCTGGGGTTAAACAACCTTTTCGCCGTGGAGTCGAAGGGATCCGAGTTGACGACGGAGAATCCAGTTGGAGCCGCTCCCTTACAACTGGATCATCCGATCGACCGTTCGGACCAGGCTGAGTGCATGATTGCGGCTCACGAGGCTCTGGTCGACGCCGATCCGGAGAATTTTGCACGATTCAAGGATGTACTCGAGTATTTGAAGCAAGACCTTCGTGCTGGTTCCAAATAGCTTGATTCAATGTGGTCCTTTTTGCTCATAGGACTACTGGCGGCCAGTTGTATTGTCCTGATCGAAGCCGTCCGCAGACAGGGCCGCAGAATCGAGGAACTCAAGCGAGCAAGAGAAGAATTACAAGTTGAAGAGAACAGGGTTTTCGATTTCTTGCACGGCCTGGGTGAAGCTTTCTCGGATGACTTGCGCTCCTCCGATCTACACCGCCTAATCGTCGAAGGAGCGACCCGAATTACGGATGCACATGGGGGAGCGCTCTATCTGGTGGATCGGACCGGTAAGTTCCTGGTTCCGAGTTTTATTTCGAAGGATTGCCCTCCTCTCGTCGAAGTTCCGCTGCATATCTCCCGGCAAAGTCTGAATTCTCCGCTGGGGCTCGAGAGTTATCTCCGATTGCAGACCGTAAAATCGGGTGAGGGTCTACTTGGCGCAGTGTGGGAGCGAAAGGAACCCCTGTTTCTCTCGAGCCGGGATGCGGATCCTCGCCTTGAGCGCCTTAGGCAATCGGCCCTCGAGATGGATTCGGTCATGATTGGTCCGCTCGTCTACGGTAACCAGAATCTCGGGGTGCTGGCAGTCGCGAATGGGCCGATGACCACACCTTTTTCTCCTTCGGATTTTGTGGTATTTCAATCAATTGTTGAGCAATCTGCATTCGCCCTCTACAATGCGGCGGTCTATTCGGAAGCGAGCGAGAAAAGAAGGATCGATCGCGATTTGGATGTGGCCCGCGATATTCAGCGGATCCTGTTACCGAACGCCGCTCCTGCATTTGAAGGGTTCGGAATTGCCGGACTCAATATCCCGGCGAGCCATGTGAGCGGCGACTACTACGACTATATAACCTTGGATGATCAGAGTCTGGGGATAGCGATCGCGGATGTTTCCGGCAAAGGAGTGCCTGCTTCCTTAATCATGGCCATGTGCCGCAGCGTGTTGCGTTCGGTTGCTCGCACGAGTCAATCTGCCGCCGCGGTATTACACGAATTGAATCGCCAACTTTATCCAGACATCAAGGAGGATATCTTTGTCAGCATGGCTTACCTGATTATCCAAAAGGCAAGTCACGAACTAGTGCTGGCCAGAGCTGGTCACGACGCGCCGTTACATTACCGAGCGCAGGATAACTCCGTGGTAAAGATTAACCCCCCCGGGATGGCGCTTGGAATTGACAGCGGGGGCGTTTTCAATAGGGTAACGAGCGATTTCAAGGTCCGCCTTGAAACCGGTGATTGCTTAATTTTGTATACGGATGGCGTGACGGAAGCTTTAGACGTCAATGGCTTGGAATTTGGAATTTCGAGGTTGATCGAGGCGATCCAGGCCAGTGCTGCAGACGGAGCTCCAGCGATCTTAAGTCGCGTGACCGGTGACTTAAAAATGTTCGTAGGCAACCATCCGCAGAATGACGATATTACGCTAATTGCGATTCGGAAGTTATGAATAAAGCTGATCCAGAGAAGGAATTTGCATTGGAAAACAAGTCGATTGAAGAGACACTGGCCGTTTCGCAAACGGCAAAGTCAAGCACCTCGTTGGAATCGTCGGCTGAAACCAGAATTCCAGAGGCGGCGACCCGGTCCGGTGAGGAGCCGGTGAAAGAAGAAAGCGTAGGAACTGATTCAAAGCAGACGGGTGATGCCCGGGAGCAACTTGGAAAATTGAAGGCGGAGCTGGACAAATTCAGGGATATCGCACTGCGTTCAGTTGCCGATCTTGATAACTATCGAAAACGGATGGCCAGGGAAAAGGATGACGCGATCCGCTACGCCAACGCTGGTTTTCTGGAGCGATTGATTCCGATTCTCGATAATTTTGAACTGGGCCTTCAGGCGGCCAAAGCGGGAGGAAGCCAGTCAGCGGTACTTGATGGAATGACGATGGTATTCAAGCAGTTGCAGGAATTTCTGGCCAGTTGCGGCGTGGAAACCATTGACGCTGCTGGAGAACATTTTGATCCGAAACTACACGAGGCGATCGCGCAAGAGGAGAACTCCGAAGTCGAAGACGGCGTCGTTATCCGACAGCTCCGCAAGGGATACAGATTAAAAGATCGACTGATTCGTCCCGCGAACGTGGTGGTCTCAAAGGGGGCACAACTGGGCGAGGATTCAGAGGATTCAGCAAAGGCCGGCGCTAGTACGTGACGAATGGCTACCAAACGAGATTACTACGAAGTTTTAGGAGCTGATCGGAATGCAAGCTCCGAAGATATCAAAAAGGCTTATCGCAAGCTCGCCGTAAAGTTTCATCCGGATAAGAATCCCGGCGACAAGGCCGCGGAGGAGAAATTCAAGGAGGTTGGGGAGGCTTACGAGGTTCTGATCGACGAAAACAAAAGAGCCGCTTACGATCGATATGGTCACGCGGCCTTTGGCCCAGGGGTTGGCGTGAGCCGTGGAGCCGGCGGCTTTGGCCCTGGTGGTTTCCATGATCCGTTTGATCTGTTTCGGGAAGTGTTTGGGATGGGCTCTGAGGGAGGCGGGGGGATTTTCGACCAGATATTCGGTTCCGGCACGGCCTCACGAGATCGGAGCGGGCGGCAACGCGGTTCTGACCTAAGGTATGATCTGCAGATCACTTTGGAGGAAGCCGCGTTCGGGACCGAGAAGGAGATCGAAATCCTGAAGCATGAAACTTGCTCCCATTGCGGTGGGTCGGGAGCAGAATCCGGCTCTCGCGCAATGACCTGTCCAACCTGTCAGGGCCGCGGCCAAGTCATTACCTCCCGCGGGTTTTTCCAGGTATCTCAAACCTGTCCGCGTTGTCATGGAACCGGACAGGTGATCGAGCGTCCCTGCCGTGAGTGCGGCGGTGACGGCCGGACGGAGAAAAGGTCGCGAATCAAGCTTAAAATTCCGGCCGGAATCGATGACGGCGCCCGTCTCCGCTCTTCTCGTAATGGCGAGGCCGGAATCCGGGGAGGTCCCACGGGTGATCTTTATGTAGTGGTTCACGTTCGTGAGCACGAGATCTTCACTCGCGAGGAGGACGATCTGTATTGTGACGTTCCAATCTCGTTTGCCACTGCGGCTTTAGGCGGTGAGGCTAAAGTGCCGACGATCCAGGGTCAGGCTCTATTGAAAATCCCCGCCGGAACCCAGAGCGGCACGCAGTTCCGTCTCCGCGGTCACGGCATCCAGAACATGGACACCAAGACCAGAGGAGATTTGCGCGTCCGAGTCATTGTCGAGGTGCCGACCAGGTTGAATGCCGAACAGCGACGGAAGCTTGAGGAATTTGCGGCTTCTTGCGGTGACGATAACAGCCCGATGCACAAGAACTTCTTTGAAAAGGCTAAGGATTTTTTCCGTTAGTCGGTCAGGTGAGCACGCATCGCTTCTATATTCCCCCAGAACGGTGGGCTCTCAGGCCTCTGGTGTTGGAGGATGCGGAGGCGTATCATTGCATTAATGTGCTACGGCTCGGCATCGGCTCGCGGGTCGTAATCTTTGATGGTCGCGGTTCAGAGATCACTGCCGAGATAACAGCTGTTGAAAAAAGAAGAGCGCATCTGAAGGGATTGATGTCTGTGAAAATGGAATCTCTTCGCTGCGCTATTACTCTTGCGCAGGCGATTCCGAAGGGAAAAAACATGGAATTAATTGTCCAGAAGGCCACGGAACTCGGTGTGGCGAAAATAGTTCCACTTCTCTCTGATAGGGCGGTAGTTCAACTGAGCGACGATGAAGTGCGGAAGAGGCGGGGGAAGTGGCAACAGGTCGTGATCGAAGCGGCGAAACAGTGCGGCCAAAACTGGCTTCCAGAGGTTGCCGAACCCATCACGCCTAAAAGGTTTTTTGCCGAGTTCGATCGATATGAGCTTCCGTTGATCGCATCTCTGCAGCATGATGCGCGCAGTTTCAAGGTTACGTTGGCCGATTTTCGTGAACAACATGGACGACGTCCCGGTTCCGCTCTTATTCTCATCGGACCGGAAGGCGATTTCACGCCTGCGGAAACGTCATCAGCCAAAAGCGCTGGCTGTATCCCGGTGAGCCTCGGACCGATTGTGCTCCGAGCTGAAACGGCGGCAATCTATAGCTTAAGCGTGTTGGCATACGAGCTGCAAGGCCAGGAGGCTTAAGCGGAATGTGCGGGCTTTTTCCTTGCTAATGATTTGCTTCAGAAGCATTCTCCCAGTCGTGATGCGCGCCGGGTCGGTATGCGTTGCGGTGCTATTATTGTTAGCGTGTAGAGCGCTCGCCTTCGACTGGACGCTCATTAAGCACGACGGACGCGACTACGTGCCCGTTGAAGACGTGGCGAAGTTCTACAGCTTCACTCAAGCTGATTATTTGAACGATACAGTTAATCTTGAGGGCGCGACTCTTCGGGTACAAGGGGCGGTTAATGCGCGTGAATTATATCTGAACGGACTCAAGTTCATTCTCAGTTTCCCTATTATAAAGGTAGATAACAAGATCCTCATGTCCAGAATGGATCTAAGCAAGCTCGTGGAACCGGTCCTGCGTCCGGCGAAAATCCCAACCTCGCCGGCTCATACAGTGGTTCTCGACGCGGGACATGGCGGGTTCGATCAGGGTGCGGTCAGCATGTTAGGGAACGAGAAAGACTTCGCGCTCGACGTCGTGGAGCGTGCCCGGGATTTATTGACAAAAGCAGGGTTCAACGTTCGTTTGACTCGCTCCGGGGATGTATTTGTTCCGTTGGAAGACCGAGCCGCATTTGCAAACCGGCAATCGAACGCGGTTTTCGTGAGTGTGCATTTCAACGCTGGGCCGCGTGAGGATGCAGGTGGGATTGAGACCTATAGTCTGGCGCCACGTGGCGTGCCTTCCACCAACAATGCGAACCTGAGTTTGGCGGATTTCCAACCTTGCGTCGGCAACCTGCGTGACCCCGAAAATATTGCTCTGGCAACGGCGATGCATGCGGCGCTAATTACGAAACTGGGAGTTAGTGATCGAGGAATCAAGCGGGCTCGCTTTATAGTCCTACGCGACTGCAATATCCCGGCGGTACTCATCGAGGGAGGTTTTCTGACGAACGCTCAAGACCGTGTGAGGATTGCGACGCCGGTCTACAGACAGATGTTGGCTCAGGCAATTCTCCAGGGAGTGCTCTCTTATAACCATGCGGTGCGACGCCACGACGCTTCGGATCAGATGATGGTCAGACGAAACGAGAATTCCGGGCAGCCAGCGGCAGACACGGGGACGTCGGTTTGGGACCCGCTTAGGCCGAATGTTTATACTCTCCCCGAAGATGTACGAAAGTGAGCCTTCGCTTCGGCCGATTGGAGTATTTGATTCTGGTATTGGCGGACTGACCGTCGTTCGGGCGTTGCGTGATCTGCTGCCGTCCGAAGATATTTTTTACATCGGTGATACCGCGAGGTTGCCCTACGGCGGCAAGAGCAGATCGACGATCGAACGCTACAGTATCGAAATCAGCGGCCTACTGCTGGCCGAGAACTCCAAGATGATTGTCGTTGCGTGTAATACCTCCTCTTCGTTAGCTGTCTCAAAGCTTCAGGAATTGTTGAAAGTTCCGGTGGTTGGAGTTATTGCGCCTGGCGCCCGGGCGGCGGTGAAAGAGACTCGGATTGGTCACGTCGGGGTGATCGGGACAAGGTCGACTATCCAAAGCGGGGCTTACGAGAGGGCCATCCAGGCGTTGAATTCTGATGTTCGCGTGACCAGCCAAGCCTGTCCGCTGCTGGTACCGCTGGTCGAAGAGGCCTGGTTGAACGAAGAGGTTACTCGAGAAGTGCTGCATCGCTATCTCGACCCGGTGATTGAAGCGGGGGTCGACACGCTGGTTTTGGGGTGCACACACTATCCATTGCTGGCGCCTTTGATCGCAGAGGTTGCCGGGCCCGGAATTCGTTTGGTTGATTCCGCAAAGAACTGTGCGGTCGCAGTAAGACAGACCATGGCGGAATGGGGTCTGGACAGCGTAAGGAAGACGACTGGGAAGCTTAATGTGGCTCTGACCGACAGTTCAAACTCGTTCCTGGCCACTGCAAAACAAGTCCTGCGGCTGGACGTCGATTCAGTCGAGACACGCATTGTCCAGGGAATGACTTTGCTCGAAACG
>DASXBV010000194.1:0-4798 GCA_036491515.1 Chthoniobacterales bacterium | reverse complement strand
GCTGCGAGTAACGTCGTTCCGAGCAAAAGCGAAATTTGGCTTGACCACAATTTTGCGCGCGGGGAAACCGCCCTTCACAAACTTCTCACTCGCGAACTCTGTAAGGGCGATAAACACGTCCACCTGCCGGGACCATGTCTTCAGGGCACGATGCACCATTAGCATCGCGGCCACCGCGCCCGACGCCGCCAGACTCCCGCGATAGCACCGATGAATGACCGCTGGCCAGGGCACCGATCGGCCCAGGCAGTCTTCACACGTACATCCGTCGCGAAAGAAAAGCGCATTGGGGCAGAGCAAGCGATAGTTACGAAGTGTTTGTACGACCGCGGCGCCCTCGGACTTGGCGGCATAATACACAGCGGGAGAAATCAGAGGGAAAAAATTCTGCACATGCACGACATCGCACTTTTTTTCTCTGACTACTGCTCGCACACGAGAGTAAGTCTCCCGCGACCAAATCGCGTTGGCTGCGGTCGAAATGCCCCCGGCTCCAGAAATCTGTTTGTTGCTGACCCGGTAGCTCTCCACCGTCACCCCATGACTGCGCAACAGTTCTTCCTCTACCCGCGTCGACTCGTCTTCTCCTCCGGGCATCTGGTATTCGTTGTGGACCATCAGCACGCGCATCTGTTAAACACCCGCGACGGCAGTCGATCTGCTACTGCTCTGTCCACATGTTCGCTTTGTGTACAGAAATTTTCCTGAGGCGTTGGGAGTAATTTCATCGACGTGGCTGATCTTTAAGCTGCAATTCTTTCCCAAGACTTCCTTCAGATCTCTCTCAATCTCCCCAAGGATCTCCCGTTGCGTTTCCGCCGGGAAATTCGGTTCGGCTTCATACCGAAGCTCGAATTCGAGGGGAGAGTATTGCTCCAACTGGAATCGCCGAATAATTCCAGGATTGTGGACCACTCCGATTAGGTGCCTGATATATAATGGCGACACATATCCGCCATCCGTGCTGATAAGGAATTCTCCGGTACGCCCTTCCACGCGCGCTAAAAGCGGATACGGTCGTCCACATTGACAACTCGCCGTGCTCAGCGCACCTACATCGCCGATTTCGTACCTGATGATTGGAAAGGACATGTTCTGAAGTAGCGTAATCAGCAGTCGCCCAGAGTCCCCTCCCGGCACCGGCCGCCCCTCATTATCAATGACTTCGACCAGCAGTCGGTTTGCATAAATGTGATGCCCACCTCGCTCGCACTCGCAGGCGATCCCGGCACACTCGCGGCTGCCATACTGGTTGTGTACGCGAGCCCGAAAAACATCTTCTAACACTTGCCGGGCTTCCGGCGTCACAGTTCCGGCGCACGCCATGATGCTTCGCAACGGCCGCACTTTGAGTTTCTTTCTCTCCGCGTGTACCGCCAGCTCTTCGATTGCGTCCACATAACCCATCAAGTGGTACACTTTCGAACCCTCGATCATCGCGATGTATTCCTCAATCCGCTTCTGGCCCATTCGAAACGCGTTGAGCACCGTCTCCCGGTGAAGGATTCGTAGCGCTCGCTGGGCTGGTGATTCTTTCATCTGATTAATGTCCTGCATGCTTCCCCAAAGCTTTATGTAGGGCGTTCCAAGTGGAAAGCCACAAAGCGTTTGCGAATACAGGCGCCCTGCGCGTCCGCTGTCTCGGCAGGGGGCGTCATGGATCACAGTCGTCGGCTCGCCCGTCGTGCCCCCGGTCTGCACCTTCACCCATGAGTAGTGCAGATTTTTTTGGCCGGTTGTGTACTCTCGCCGAAGTTCTGGAGTCATGATTTCGAGAAAATGGCGTTTCAAAGCGGACTTAGTCAGGATAGGAAAATCACTGAGCGCGAGATTGGCGCGGGTAGGTGCGAGCTCTCGATAGTAGGGAACGTTTTTTGCGGCGCCAGCAAGCAGATTCGCCAATCGCTCAGCCTGCAAGGATTCCAGCTCGCGCCGCGAAGCGTTCTCGATCCGCCTCATTTCCCGGTAATAGCTCCGTACCGCGGAACCAATGACACGATGAAGCGCGAAATATCCGACTTCAGAAAGGTTCAAGTGAGTACCTCACGCTGTTCCAGTTCGATCTCCCCCTTCCACCCTGGTGGCGGAAGAAAATGATGCAAGACCGGAAGATTCTCGATCCCTCGATACACCTCTCCGTTGCATCGGATCTCCACCTCGGACGCATCGAACGCTCCCCACTCCGGATCCGCGAATTCCCGGCGATGATGCAGAAGCGGAATCTTTTCACAAGAAAGCCCCATGATCTGAGCCATAACGGAGTCCAGTAGAAACGGATCTCGGCTGGCAAGCAGAATACCAAGTTCAACGGGAAGAGGCTGCAATGGCCCATTCCCTTCGCCTGCAATAATTCCATCCGCGATGGCGATGTACTCGCGTTGCGGGGTCGTCGCCAACCGCCCTCCTTCTCGCGGGGCGCATCGAATGATGCGGTTCAAGTCGTAAACCATGCGCCAGACAGTGTCGTTCCCATGCCAAGATCCCGCGGAGGTGAAAAATCGGCCGTTGCAGTCCGCAAGGTTCTCACGCGTACCCTCTGTTTTAATTCCAGTCACATGCTTCAGCACTTTCCAACCACGGCGCAGCACAGAGAAAAGTGCCCGCGACCGTCCCTGCATCGCCTCTCGGATCCTCGATTGCAACACCACTGCAACGGGCACATTCGGCGGAAACTCATCGCCCCGACGGCCATTCCCACTTTCGCGGTAGTGAACGAGGTAAGCCTTTTCGCCGTTGATCCCTACCAGATTCTTTAGAGCGCCAGTTAGCCCGCTCTTCTGATGGGTTTTGGCCTTTGGCAAGTTAATGAAGAGATCGCAATCCAGCGCGCTCGCCGCAATGAGGTAGCGGTGAGAACCGCGCATATGGCTGCTTTCCGTTTTTTCGGGCGAATAGTCGGACACACGGAACGCTTTTTCATCTTCACTGATTGGGTCCAGAAAGCTTTCTTGATCCAGGATAACTTCGCGATACCCTTTCGGATCCCCCCCTGCTGCATTGGGTATTTTGCGGATGAACCCGTCCGTTACGACCGCTAACTCGCGCCGGAGGTCGACGAACCGGATCCGAGGAGATTCTCGACTCTTATATTTTTGCACCAGCCGGTCGATTCCCGCCTGCCTTATGAGCTTGGACCAGTCGCAACCCTGCAATGGCACATCTCCAACTGTGATCTCTTCAACCTCTGGATACTTAACCAGGCATGCTTCGACCACTGCTTCGATTAACTGTGTGCTCGTTACCAATGCACGGATCGGAAAGTTATCATCTTCCTCGTGCCGCACCCAGTTCGGCTTAATCAATATGGTCCGCACAGAGCGCGACAAAGCTAGATAGTAATTGAGCATCTCGGGAACGCTGAACAAGGGTTCACGAGAATCAACAATCGCTGCGGGTTTCGGCTCTGGTTCCATCAGCTTCGCTTTGCAGCCAAACAGAAAATCAGTTCACCCTTTTCAAAAAGAGAGCCAGCGAGCAATACACTCTTCCGCACAAGCTTGACCAGTTGGTTTATACCGGAGGACTTGAATAGATGACACGGAACGGGAGCTCGCCAACTGGACGTCCGCGTCTCCAGCACGGAAAAGCCGGAGATATTCAGCAGATGGCGTAAGTGTTTGGGCGTGAAAAATAACTGATGATGCCAGATCGGACCGGGCAGATTGTAAAGCCGCCGCCGGCCCCAGATTCCAGAAATTTGAAAGATGATGTCGTTAAACTCGTTCGGCACCTCGATGCAAAGCAAACCATCCTTACTGAGCCACTGGCCGAGCCTCTGAATAGTAGCGGCCGGAGAGCTAAGATGCTCAAGCACATGGTTCAATGAAATAACGTCGAAGGAGTGGTTCGGCAGATCAGCTGTCTCGACTGTGGCTTTGATCGAGGGTATTCCAAACTCCCTCTCGGCATAGTTCCTGCACCAGTCAGATACCTCGATTCCTTGAACATCCCATCCGCTGTTCTTGAAAACCGACAAAAAATGACCCGTGGCGCAGCCGATGTCGAGTATCCTCCCCTTCCGTCCCAATCGACCTTCTACGGCGTCGCTAACTTGCCTGTAGTAGGGGAGTTTTTCCGAAGCAATTTCAAGGTAAGGGGTCCCCACGTAATTATCGAAGTAGTCAGAATTTGTGTTGTACAAATCGCGGACATCGGTATCCGACAAACAAGGGTGCAGAAACTTAAAGCGGCATCCAGTACAGCACACGATTTGCCTCCCGCTCCCGTTTAGCTTCAGCAACTCGGTCAGACTGCTCTGGACGCTAATCAAGGTCGCTGCACATAATGGGCACGCGGTCCCGTTCATTTTGCCCACCGGACACGTCATCTATTGGCTCCCTGAATACGGCGACCGAGTGCCAGCAAAAGGGTTAGTCGCCCCCCCGACAGACTTCTTGTACGACACCGAAGCTGCCGCAAGGGCAAAAATGAGAGTGAAAGCTGTGCCGCCGGCCCCGCCCGCGTCAGCGAGTACATTCTCAAAGAGAAGACTAAACGTTAGCGCCGGAAGGATTGAGACCGCAGCCAGACCTGGCCCTTCGCCTCGCCTGACACCGCTGTGGAAGCTCGCTACGGCCAGTTGTCCGTAAATCGCGATCACCAGTACGAGCCCGATAAGGCCCCATTCGTAACCGGCGTGCAGGAATTCATTGTGAAAGACCCGCGCTCCGTCAACGGTATCGAAGTCAAATCCACGCAGGACTGCTAGCTTCACTCCACCGCCACTGCCCGATCCCATTCCAGCTACAACATTCTGAATGCTGAAGCTTGAAATGTCTGAAAGCGCCTTCTCGTACAG
>DASXBV010000193.1:0-16619 GCA_036491515.1 Chthoniobacterales bacterium | reverse complement strand
TGGCCGTTCGCGAGCAACCCAATAAGCAGCCGGTCTATAAGATATTTCTGGCCTACGATCACTCGGGAAATTTCATTCTGAACCGCGTGAACCCATTGGCCGTTGGTATTCACCTCCTCCGTTATCGCCTCAGTCGAGATGGTCATATTCGATGTTAGAGATCAGACATTCTAGCCGTATATTCGTTTAAATGCAGGTGTAAGCGAAGCGTCCCGCTTTGCTCCTTCAAAATTGGCGTCCCGCCCGTCGCTTCCATGGGTACACAAGTGTGCCGCCCGCGCAATTCTGACGCGCTTTTTCGTTGCAACCTTCGATTGTCGTAATCATGTTTCTGCTACTCTTGTATCCGACTCCTTGGCAGAAAAAGATGCTATGGAATGCAATCACCTCGCTCTCTTTGCTGGTGATCGCTGGGATCTTTATTTTCACCTTATACGTCGCCACGCAAATTCTCGCGTTTCTTCAGCCGCTGATCTTGCCGGTGGCGGTTGCCGGAGTGTTTGCATATTTACTGGAGCCGGTGGTCAGCTGGTTGGCCCGTAGAAGGCTGCCTCGGCTTCTGGCTGTCATTATCGTGTTCGGAATGTTTTTACTGGGTGCTGTCCTGTTGGTCGTCGGAGTCGTTCCCTCGATCTACACTGAAAGCGTTAAATTTTCCTCCGCGCTTCCCGGCTATTTGGAACGAGGCTGGGGTGCGCTCGACGGTTTCCTCGAACAAAATTTGGAGAAACTTCCTCAGCTTGGCGGCAATCCGTCTCCCGCGCCTGAACCGATGCAGCCGGCGCAGCCGAATCCATCAGAGAACCAGAATCCCAACGGCCGCCTCGCGCGTTATCAAAACAGCCCTTACGTACAACAATCGTTGCAATATCTACACGACCAGCTGCCGTCATTGGCTCAACGGTCTTGGGCATTCGTCCAGACGAGTTTGACCGGCGTTTTCGGCGTTTTCGGTTTCATGTTCGGCCTGCTGGTTATCCCTATTTATCTGTTTTTCTTTTTGAAAGAGAGCCCGCGGATTGCGGAATCCTGGAGCAACTACTTACCGCTTCGTCGCTCCGAATTTAAAGATGAGCTGGTTTCGGTTTTGACCGAAATCAATGGTTATCTGATCAATTTTTTCCGTGGCCAAGTGGTCGTGGCTCTCATTAATGGCACCTTGTTGGCGATTGGACTGTCGATTCTGGGTTTGCAGTTCGGCTTCCTGATCGGACTCGGGTTTATCTTTTTCGGAATTATGCCGTATGCCGGGTACATCGTTTGTTACATTCCGGCTGTCCTGATCGCCTTCGTGCAATTCAATGACTGGATACATCCGTTGTGGGTGACGATTATTTTCTTTTTGATCATCGCCCAAATCGATGGCTTGGTGACAACCCCCCGTATCGTCGGAAACTCTGTCGGTCTTCATCCAATGACGGTCATCGTCTCTGTTTTCCTGTGGACCCTGGTCTTGGGAGGCTTGCTTGGAGCAGTTCTGGCCATTCCGTTAACTGCGACGCTCAAAGTTCTCCTCTACCGATATGTTTGGGATCGCCAGAGGAATATTTTCTTTCACGACGATATTTCGACGAAGGACGAGATAGAGATCGCCACGTAGGCGGATAAGTCCTATAGGTCCTATAAGTCGTATACTCTACCCCATGTGCGCAATGATGTTGTCACCGAACTCCGAGCATTTGATTTCCGTAGCGCCATCCATCAAACGCGCAAAATCGTAGGTGACTTTCTTACTCCCGATAGCCCCGTTAATGCCTTTAATCACCAGGGTCGCAGCTTCGGTCCAACCAAGATGTCTCAACATCATTTCCCCGGACAGAACGACCGAGCCCGGATTGACCTTGTCCAGATTAGCGTATTTGGGCGCCGTGCCATGTGTCGCCTCAAAGATGGCATGGCCGGTGTGATAGTTTATGTTACCGCCGGGTGCAATACCAATGCCTCCGACCTGAGCGGCCAAGGCATCGGAAAGATAATCACCGTTCAAATTCAGCGTCGCGATTACGTCGAAATCTTCTGGTCGAGTCAGGACCTGTTGCAACGTGATGTCGGCAATCGCGTCCTTGACGAGGATCTTGCCCCCAGCCAATGCCTCCTTCATCTCATCGTTTGCGCTACGCTCACCTTGCTCTTTCTTCGTCCGCTCCCATTTGGTCCAGGAATATGTCTCATTGCCAAAAAGGGTGTCTGCGAGCTCGTATCCCCAATCTCGGAAACTTCCTTCGGTGAACTTCATGATGTTGCCCTTGTGCACGAAAGTCACCGATTTTCTCTTGTTGGCAATCGCGTATTGGATCGCAGCAGCGACTAGCCGGCTGGACCCGAGATGGCTCACGGGCTTGATCCCGATTCCAACCTCAACTTGAGGAGTTCCGAGCGCCGCCTGGCCGGCCAAAAACGCCTTCGCGGCGTTCTCCGTCCCGAACCGGATCTTGGCAAATTCTTTAGGAAACTCTTGCTCGAAAAATTTCAAGAAACGCTGCGAGTCCGGAGTTCCGGCGCGAAATTCGATTCCCGCGTAAATGTCCTCCGTGTTTTCGCGGAAAATCACCATGTCGACCTTTTCCGGGTTGCGGACCGGCGAGGGGACGCCCTGGAAATACTGAACCGGCCGCAGACAAACATACAAGTCGAGGAGCTGTCGCAGGGCGACATTCAAAGACCGAATTCCGCCGCCGATCGGCGTCGTTAACGGGCCCTTGATCCCTACGAGGTACTCTTTGAAAGCTGTAACCGTGTCCTCCGGTAGCCAGTCATCGAAACGATTTTTTGCCGTCTCGCCTGCGTACACTTCGAACCAGGCAATTTTCCTTGCGCCCTTATAGGCCTTTTCGACCGCCGCGTCGAACACACGCTCGCTAGCCGCCCAGATATCTGGGCCGGTGCCATCTCCGCGGATGAAAGGGATGATCGGATTGTCCGGACACTGGATTCTGCCGTCGTGAGTCGTGATTTTTTCTCCGGCAGGCGGCTGAACATTTTGGTATGCCATAGTCTTCGGTTTTGAGTTTGGCGTTTTGAGTTTTGCGTGTTGACTTCGCTAGCACGGATCATCCCACTCAAAACTCAAAACTCAAAACCCAAAACTCAGTTTGGGTTTTGAGTTTTCAGTTCATGACGGAATGATCCGCTTGGGTGAGTAAAGGCTCGACATCGCCAATCCAAAACCCCAAAACTCGAAACGCAAGTCTCCACACTGGAAATGGGGGCGCGAGGCGAGTTGCAAACCAGAGACGCTATGCTTAAATCATGGGCGAGAGAAAATTAACTCTATTAACCTTTTAGATCGTCTATGGTTACGACCGGGCAACGCTCAACCGAGCAAAGCTCTGATTCCGACCTGCAGGCTGCGGCGGAAGAACTTGCCGAAATCGTGATGCGAATGCAGCGCAAATTCCTCCTGAACCTGTCGGAGGAACTTAGCCGCGGAAGTGTTTCCTTTCCGCAATATTTTTTGCTGGGCTATCTCGACAAACAGGAAGTAATAACAATGTCTGGGATCGCTTCGAGGATGGGGCACACCACCGCTGCGGCCACTGGTTTAGTCGATCGACTCGAAAAGCTCGAATATGTTCAACGTTCACATGCGCTGGATGATCGCCGCAAAGTCATGGTAAGAATCACCAAAAAGGGATCTGGGCTCGTCGCCGAAATCCGTCGTGACATGGTGGATAAGATAATGACGCTCTTACGGGAACATCTCACGCCCGAGGAAGGGAGAGCCTGGCTTCAGATCTATCGTAAGATCGCAGATTATTCCGATAAATTGCCTAAAAAATAATGAGACTTCCGCTGTTAGCCTTAACCTTCGCAGGGATGTCCTGCGCTTCAATTGCCGGCGAGTCAACTGTCGGTTTCAGCGGTCATCCGCTGACGATCAATGATGCTGTTCAACTTGCGCTCAGGCAGAATCCGTCCATCCTTTTGCAAATCCAACAACTCAAGGTCCAGAGAGGTCTTTTTTTCCAAGCCCAAGCCAACCTGCTGCCCCACTTGGCCATGGCTTCCAATTATTCCCAGACTAGTAGTGCGCTCTTTCCGTCGGTTTCTTCTACCACGCCGAATTTGGACCTCCTCGCTGTCCCCAATAGTGGTTCTGTCGTGACAAACCCCTCGACTGGGGTATCAACCATAAGCAATGCCGCTGCTGTCCCTGTCACCGGAATATCGGGTAGGAATGCTTCGAACACCTCAAGCTTTCAGGAGCAAACCTGGCAGGTCACCTTGACCGTTTCGCAGCTGGTCTATGACGGGGGCGCTACGATTGCTTCGCGTCGAGCGGCGCGGATCAACGAAGACCAGGCCTATTACACACTTCGTGACACCATTGACACGGTCGTGCAGACCGTTCGTACCCAATTCTTTCTGATCCTGCAAGATAAGGCCCTGGTGCAGGTTCAGGAAGAGTCTGTGAACCTCCTGCAAAGCCAACTCGAGGATCAGACAAGCCGCTATGAGGCGGGAACCGTCCCCCAATTTAATGTTCTCCAAGCCGAGGGTACTCTGGAGAACCAAATTCCACAGCTGATCGCCGCCCAGAACGCCTACTATATCGCTCAAGTGACCCTTGCGCGCACGCTCGGTATTCCTGCGACTCGTCAGTACACAACCGAGAATCCGTTACCGGTGGTCGGGGACCTTACTTATCAGCCGATCAAGTACGATCTCGCCTCTGCACTGATCGCCGCTCGCGCCAACCGCCCGTTTCTCAAGGCGCAGCGCTCCTCTATCCTCGCCAACGTTGAGAATATCACGGTTCAAGCAGCAGGTTACAAACCGACGATCACCGCGGACGTCGGTTGGGAGCAAAGAAACAATCCGATCGCAGGAAATGATCTGACCAATACATTGCAGGGCTGGTTCTTGGGATTTCAAGGCTCGTGGAATATTTTCGACGGCTTCTTGACTTATGGGAGAGTGAAACAGGCGCGAGCACAATTGGAACAGTCGAAGGTAACCTACGATGATTCGGTCCGGCAGGTCGAATTGGAAGTTGCGACCTCCGTTAGCAACCTGCGCCAAGCGGCCCTCACTGTCGATAGCGCCCAGACGAGTGTGAACGTCAACCTTGAGGCTCTTCGTCTCGCCGATGAGCGGCTCGCCGCCGGTACCGGTACTCAGCTTGACGTTTTGACTGCTGAGCAGCAGCTCACCACGGCTCGAGGCAACCTGGTGTCGGCTGAGTTTTCTTACCTTTCGGCAGTTTTCTCATACGAGCAGTCGACCGGGACCGAGACGAAATACAACGACACTTTTGATGATGGGCTGGCTCGTGCGTCGACTTTAACGCCGAGCGAGGCTGCGAAAGCTACTCGATCCAGATATAACTCACCGCTCGACCCGGGCAAGCCCGCGACTCACAAGGCAAAACGTATATCTCTGACTCCGCCGGAGGGGAAAGTGGAAACATCGAATGATTAGTCCTCCTGTCGAACGTTTTCCCGCCCTCGAAGCGCTGGAAGACGTCTTGCATGGATTTATTCTCAGAGTGCCGGGACTCGATGTTCAAACCGATCGCGAAACCGCCCTGCGTCGATTGGATGGATTTCACGAAGCAGCGCTTCGGAACTTTGGCGCACAGCAGCTTCGTCTCGCCGAGCAGATCCATAGCAATTCAGTCGCCGTTGTCTCTGTAGATTCGTGCGCCAAGAGCGCAGGAGTCGACGCCTTGATCACTTGTGACCCACAGATCTCGCTTGGAATCTACGTCGCCGATTGTTGCGCCGTGTTCCTTGTCGAGCCGAAACGGCGCGTCATCGGGCTTGTTCATTCAGGAAAGAAGGGGACTGCGCTAAATATCGCGGGAGCCGCCGTGCGAAAGATGTCAACGGAGTTTGGGAGCGACCCTCTTAGCATTGTCGCCCAGCTTAGCCCCTGCATCCGGCCACCTAACTATGAAGTAGATTTTGCTGGCGAGATCGTGCAGCAGCTTAAACAGTCCGGCGTGAAACAGGTGTTCGATTCCGGTGAGAATACTGGGTCGGATCTGAGGAGATTCTATTCGTATCGGATGGACAAGGGCCGAACCGGCCGCATGCTCGCGTTTTTGGCATTGAAGTGAAGAAGTGACTTGCCTGCGAATTTTACGCGCGATGACGCGCGATATACATCCACACGGTAGGGCGAAGCTCCGGCTCCGCCTGAGCCGAGGACGATGCGCCGACCCGCGGCTCGGACGGAGCCCCGCCGTACCGCGGAGCCTCCTGAACTTCTGCAACTCCTGACCTCGGCCTTCGCTTCCGCAAAATCAAACACCCCCAGGTCGCGGTGCGTCCTGGGGGTGTCAGTGTTCTATTTCCCCGGAAAACTTCAGAAGCTTCTGCCAACGCAGATTTGCTTATTTGGATCATTCGGACCTCTCAGGTACGCTCGACTCCCAAAGCAGGATGCCCTAGATTGATCCTTCTGCTAGCATTCGTTGACATTTGTAATAACGTTGGTCAAGCATGAAATTGAATGCTCTATCGAAAAATGTCGTTTTGCGTTTCTACGGGCTTATTGATCTCCTCCCATGACGGCTAGGAATTCTGGGCCCGGGGATAAGTTATTTGGCACTGATATGGATGCGACTATTAGTGCAGCGTGGCTCTATTATCATCACGACCTGACCCAGGCGGAAATTGCAAAGCAGCTTCAGGTCTCCCGCCCGACGGTCGCGAATCTTCTGGCCCGGGCGCGTGGCCGCGGAATCGTCAGCATTTCACTGCGACCGGATTTGCTCACGCGCCTTTCGCTTGCCGAAGAGTTACGGACACGCTTCGGGTTGCAAAATGCTTACATTGTGCCAACGCCGGACGGTGCGACCTCCGTTGAAGTTCGCCAGGCAATTGGAAAAGCCGGGGCGCTCTTCCTGGAAAGCACGTTACAACCCGGTGAAGTCTTTGCGACAGCTTGGGGAGCTACCGTGCTGGAGGTAGCGCGAGCGCTTTCTGGTAAAAGGATCGATAGCATCGTTCTGGCCCAAGCCATCGGGTGTCTGAACAGCGGAGAGTCTTTCAACCCGATCAGGTTGGCTGGGATCATGGCCGAGAAGTTGGGAGCAAAAGTTTATCATCTGCCAGTCCCCGCGGTTGTCAGTACCGTTAGCGTAAGAGATATTCTGCTCGAGGATAGGAATATTCGATCTTGTCTGGAAATGGCTCGTTCGGCTTCTCGTGCGATGATCGGCATTGGGAAGGTCACTTATGACGCGACAGTTGTTTCTGCTGGATTCTTCGATCCAATGATGATCGATGAACTAAAGGCAAAAGGGGCCGTTGGGGATATCTCCTGTCGTTACTTTGATATCCAAGGTCGGCCCGTCATTACCGATTTCGATAGTCGCGTGATCAGCTTGACCTTTGATGATTTGCGGAAAATCCGACCGGTTATTGCGGTTGGGGGCGGCGAAGACAAAGTGAGCGCGATTCTGGGCGCGCTCCGCACGCGGTGCATCGATATCATCATTACGGACGAACGCACAGCTCAGAAGGTTCTTTTGATGGAGGCCGCAACGGCTCCGAAGGCGGATCCTGCGAAGGTGGCCGTATCGCCGACGGGCGCATCGAACGGTCAGTAGGTGAGGCTCCGGAGCCTCGCTTCTTCGTAAGTAAAGCGTCCCGCTTTACTCTCTTCGTGAGCAAAGCGTCCCGCTTTGCCTTCTCGGTGAACGAACCGTCCTCGATTTGGCTCTTGCAGTATAAACGCACTGCGGCACGCTAGGCTTATCGCGGGTAAAGCGGGACGCTTTACTTACTCCGAGCCTCCCGAACTCCTGCAACTCCTGACTTCTTGACTTCCTTGTTCACGAATTTGCTCATCCCCAAACGGATATTCGATCGCGCGATCACCGAGATGATGGATCGTTCC
The DNA here is from genome assembly GCA_036491515.1 of Chthoniobacterales bacterium. GTDB lineage: Bacteria > Verrucomicrobiota > Verrucomicrobiia > Chthoniobacterales > JAFAMB01 > JAFAMB01. Next base: position 8,771 of record DASXBV010000193.1, on the reverse strand, counting down.
CAACCGGTTTCTGCGGAGTTGGAAATTGACCTCGAAAATCTTGAAAAACTGAATCGATACTTTGGGAGCTACGCGCTGGTTCAGTATTTCCTACGTCGGTGGCTTCGTCCAGGTGGCTCGTTCGCCGCGATCGATTTATGCACGGGGTTTGGTGATATCCCGCGCTTCGTCGTCAATTGGTGCCGAACCAACCATGTCGCGGTGCGGATCACAGCCGTCGACTTTCAAGCGGCCACGCTCGAATTGGCGATGGAGCGCTCAAAAGGTTATCCCGAGATCACCTTTTTGGAATGCGATGTCTTCAAGTTCGTTCCAATCAGTCCCGCGGATTTCGTGTTTTGTTCGTTGGCTCTCCATCATTTTGACGATGATGGGGCGATCCATCTATTGCGGCGTGCGCGGGTCATGGCACGGCGTAGCGTCTTGGTAGCCGATCTCGAGCGGACCGATTTCGGGATCGCCGGTGTCTATATGTTGACGGCCTGCGTTTTTCGAGAGCCGATGACCCGATTCGACGCGCGGCTCTCAATCCGGCGTGCCTTTTCATTTCGGGAAATGCACCAGCTTGCCTTAGCCGCTGGTTGGAGGCAATTTGATCATTGCCGTTTCCCGGTTTGCCGGCAGGCGGTCTGGTTCGAGAGTTGAATCCACAATGAATACCGGCCAGAATGCGGCACAAATGAAACCGTATGATGTTTGCGGGTTAGCGTTATTTTTGCTGGCCCTTCCTTTGATTTCCCCACAATCCGTCCTCGGACAAGAGAACAAAATCGATGTGGATCAGTTTCATTTGGAGGCAATTGATGGCGCGGAAGCGCATGCGAGCGTCAGTACCGATTCGCCCGGCGGGCAAAAGACCGCGATGGTGGTCGTCTCCAAAATCGGCCTAGAGTTCTGGAGTGTAGAATTGCGGGCTGCCGGAATTAACTTCGAGCCGGGCAAAACGTACGAGCTGAAGTTTCAGGCGAAGAGTACTCCGACACAGTTCATCTACGTCGTCCCGGAAAAGATGGATGGCAATCAGGGATCTATCGCGGAAGGTACGACACTCCAGATTCCTGGTGATTGGGCGGAGTGCACCGTTGTCTTTCATACGACAGACACGGCGAATCCGGGACGTCTTACGCTCTCCGGGTTATCCGCAAATCCAGCCTCATATTGGTTCACCAATTTCAGTCTGGGCGAGAAATAGATGCAAAAGAGGGACTCAAGCACCCAAGAACTCAAGAACTCAAGAATCATCCCGATCGCGTCGCGTACACTGATTCTGACCGTTTCTCATTCTCGATCTGCGCTTTTCAGCGCCTTCTTAACTTCCTAACTTCTTAACTTCTTAACTTCTTGAGTTCTCGAGTTCTCGAGTTCTTGAATGCTCGGCTAATCTCGATCACCACGGGATTCGATGTGCAGCTTTGATAGCTCAGAGCGATTTATTTTTCCGCGACTATTGAATGGCAACTCGCGCACAATTTGAATCTCGCGAGGGACCTGCCAGCTGCTGAGGCCCTCTCGACAGTGGCTTTCCAATAACTGTCGCGACAAATTTTTCCGGCCTACGACATAGGCGACTAAATCTTCGTTGCGGGTTGTCGACGGAATTCCGAAGACGACTGCATCGATAACGCCCGGCACTTTCCGAAGATGTTCTTCGACAACGGATGGGTGGACCTTCTTTCCGGCGACGTTCACGAATTCTGTGACACGACCCACAAGACGTATCCCCTCATTTGACCACTCGATAAGGTCTCCGGGAACGAATTGCTTACCGTCGAGGATGTCCTTATCTGCAGCTGGGAAATAGCCATCGGCAACGTTCGGTCCGCGAACAGCGATCCGATTCGCGTCGATTTTGACCACCTCAACTCCAGCCAGAGGTGTGCCGGCAAAGCCGTTCGGCTTCCCCGGTATGTCGTCGAGATCGTAAGCGATACCACCGCATTCCGAGGAACCGTAAAAACTGTGAATCTTAAGACCGAATCTGCGGTAGAATTGGCGTGAAATCTCGGCTGCCAGGGGCGCGCCGGCCGAGATGCAGAGGCGAAGGGCAACAGACTTTGCGGTGCCAGATAGCGATGCTAGCGCCTGAAATAGAGCAGGCGTTCCAGGAAAGACGGTTGCCCCAGAGTTCTGGAGATGATGATAGACGGCTCGTGGCAGCCGATCCGTTGAGCAAATCAGGCCGGTTCCCTGAAAGAGCAGAGGCGTAATCAGGTTACTGAACCCATACGAATGTGAAAATGGGATGACTCCGAAGTTCACATCTCCCGGTCGAATGCCCATCGTTTCGCAGATGTTTCGGCAATCAGCGAGAAGTTGTGACTCACGAAATCGCACGGCTCTGGGAGCGCCCGTGGTACCGGAAGTGATCTTGAGCAGGTCGGGCCTGGGGCAGTCCCAGGCAACTTGTGGACGATCGAAACGTTCGATGCTGCTCGTCCGAACCAAACCGCGCGCCCGGATGAGTTCCAGAATGCTGTGAAGCTGGGCTTCCGGCAGGTCAGGCTCGATTGGTACTACCACGAGTGCTCGATCCCAACCGGCCAGGAGAAACGCGGGCCAGGAGGGGTCATTCCCGAATGCACCCACAACACCGTCGCCTGCAGAAAACCCCGACAACCGAGCTCTCCATTCGGCCCGTTCGTCTTCCACGTCCTGGAAGGTCCGCAAGATTGCGCCATCTTCTGCGAAAAGTGCCGCCTCCCGTCTCCTGTCTTTTAAAACACGTTTCCAGAAACTCTCAAATGGCCTTGGTTCCACTTGCGCCGCCTCAACTGTGTGATAGTTTTGACCTCTTTTTATAGACATGAAGGCTGACATCCACCCGAAATACTTCGAGACGACTATCGTCTGTGCTTGTGGCGCCGTCTATCGCACTCGGTCGACTCGTCGCGATATCAAGATCGGCATTTGTGCCGCGTGCCATCCGTTCTTTACCGGTGAACAGAAGTTTGTCGACACCGCTGGCCGCGTCGAAAAATTCGCCCGCCGCTACGGTAAGACACTGATGGGCAAGGGCAAGTCGAAGTAGATCTTTGGAAGTGGCTTTGAAACGGTGACAGCGCGTGTCGCGCTTTCACCGTTTTGGTTTTTATGGATTTTGGGCCTTTAATCGAGCAGAAACGGAGGCGATTCCAGGAGCTGGAAAATCAAGTCGCGTCGGCTTCGCTTTTTGAGAACCCGAAACGAGCTCGAGAAGTGATGCGTGAACATGCAGCGCTGAAATCTCTGGTGGACGATTGGGAGCTCCTGGAGAAAAGCGCGCGCGAGCTGGAGGCAAATCGCGAGCTAGCAGCCGGACCTGACGCCGAACTGGCAGAACTGGCTCAAGGCGAAATCGCGGCTCTTGAGAAACGGGTGGCGGAGCTCACGAGGTCGGTTCAGTACGCATTGTTGCCTCCGGAGCCGCACGAAGATCGCGATGCCATCATGGAGATTCGGGCGGGAACAGGCGGGAGCGAGGCTGCCCTTTTCGCAGCTGATTTGTATCGGATGTACAGTAAGTTTGCCGAACCGCAAGGATTTAGGATCGAGGAATTGGAAAGCAGTCCCTCGGAGCTGGGCGGGCTTAAGGAAATCATCTTTAAGATTAGCGGCACGTCCGTCTTTCGAGTACTGCGCTACGAGAGCGGAGTTCATCGCGTGCAGCGGGTACCGATGACAGAAGCTCAAGGCCGAATTCACACCTCGACTGCAACTGTGGCCGTCCTCCCGGAGGCTGAGGAGGTCGATATTGAAATCAGCCCCGAAGATATCCGCATCGAGGTGAGCCGGTCGGGAGGCCCAGGCGGTCAGGGGGTTAACACGACAGACTCTGCAGTGCAGGTCCTGCATATTCCCAGCGGCAAGATCGTCCGCTGCCAGGACGGTCGCAGCCAACAGAAGAATAAGGAGAAAGCGTTGGCTATACTTCGTTCCAGATTGCTCGAGGAAAAGCAGCTCGCGGAAGCGCAGAAGTATTCGGCTCACAGGCGCAGCTTGATCGGATCTGGCGGCAGAGAAGAAAAAATTCGGACTTACAATTTTCCACAGAACCGCGTTACTGATCATCGAATCGGTCTGACACTGTACAATCTGGACCTTTTTATGGAGGGTCAGCTTGACGAAATGGTGACGGCTCTGCAGGTCAGTGATATGGAGCAGCGGTTGAAAGAAGCGGGATTGGAAGCGGCTTCAGCCTGAATTTGAATCCCTCATCGTGACGGTTCTCGAAGTTCTCCAAAACACGGCCGCGTACTTTGCTAAAAGGCAAGTTGCGCATCCGCGCCTGAACATCGAGCACCTTTTGGCGGACGCTCTCGGCAAGAAACGGATCGAACTTTACCTCGAGTTTGATCGATCACTGTCCGAGCATGAGCTGGAACCCCTCCGGGAGAAGGTGCGAAGGCGAGCTGAGGGCGAGCCGTTGCAACATCTATTGGGTTACTGGGATTTTTGGGGCCGGAAATTCAAAACGGATCACCGAGCCCTGATCCCGCGGCCGGAAACAGAGCTCCTGGTAGAGACGGTGTTGAAGGAGCTCACGATGGGCCAAGCGGAAGCGACTCGGTTGGTGGATGTCGGCACGGGTAGCGGCATCCTGGCGATTACCTTTGCACTCGAGCAACCGAAACTGGAGGTTGTCGCTGTTGATATTTCGGAGGATGCGCTCGCCTTGGCTCGTGAGAACGCAGGTAGCCTTGGGGTACTGGATCGAATCGCGTTCAGCCATTCGGATCTGCTCGATCGCATCGATGGTCCGTTTCACTGCATAGTGGCGAACCTCCCCTACATCCCGACAGCGGAAATTCCGAGATTGCAACGCGAGGTACGATTCGATCCGGCCCTCGCTCTGGACGGAGGCGAAGATGGATTGACGATTGTCAAAAGGTTGATTGAATCGATCCCTGGCAAAATAGCGCCAAACGGTCTGATTGCTCTTGAGCTCGCGCAGGGTCAGGCAGAACGGGTCTGGAACTTTTTGGCTCGCCAAAATTATCGGGACATCGCAATTATGAAGGATTACCAAGGGGTCGAGCGGGTCCTGGTGGCTAGGTATGGATAAAATCATCATTCATGGGGGGCATCGTTTGGCGGGAACGGTCAAGATCAGCGGGTCGAAGAATTCGGCTTTGCCGATTCTGGCCGCTACGCTGCTGACGAAGGATCCTTGTGTGATTCAGCGCGTGCCTGATCTGAGCGATGTGCACTATATGCTCCAGATTCTGGCGCATTTGGGAGCGGACGTGGAGCGAGCCAGCCGTACCGTGACGGTGAAAGCCGAACAGGTCAACAGCGTGGCTCCTTATGAGATTGTCCGGAAGATGCGCGCTTCGATTTGCGTATTGGGACCGCTCCTTGGACGGGAAAAGGAGGCCACCGTTTCGTTGCCGGGTGGCTGCGTGATCGGAGATCGCCCGATTGACCTGCACCTTCGGGGCTTCGAAGCGTTGGGGGCTGCCGTACGTGTCCGTGGCGGTAACGTTAAAGTTTTTGCTCCATCTCTTCATGGCGCGACGATTTCGTTGAAAGGCAAGTTCGGTACGACTGTGCTGGGTACCGACAATGTCATGATGGCTGCGGTTCTCGCTGATGGTACGACGGTCATCGAAGACGCGGCCTGTGAGCCGGAGGTTGTTGATCTCGCAAATTTTCTCAACAAGATGGGTGCGAATATCAAAGGTGCTGGTAGTTCGCGAATCGTGATCGAGGGCGTAAGTGAATTGCACGGCGCAGAGCACGAGGTCATTCCGGATCGGATTGAGGCGGGGACATTCCTGATCGCTGGTGCGATCGCGGGTAGTGGAGTCACCGTTAACCGGGTTAGACCGGACCACTTGGCCGCGGTAACCGATGCGTTGCTAGCTTCCGGGTTTAATGTCGGCGCGGCCGAGGGCTCACTAACCATTCACGCAAATGGAACTGTCAAACCTTTGCATCTGAGGACCCAGCCGTATCCCGGTTTTCCGACCGATATGCAGGCCCAGATGTGCGCTCTTCTCTCCACAGCCGCTGGGCAGAGCTCGGTAACCGAAACCATCTTTCCTCAACGCTTCATGCACGTTTCTGAGCTAAAACGAATGGGCGCAGCAATCGAGTTGGATGGCGCTACGGCGAATATTCGCGGCGTGGATAACTTGAGTGGTGCGCCGGTTATGGCGAGCGATCTCCGCGCATCCGCCGCATTAGTTCTAGCAGGCTTGTTGGCCGACGGGAAGACCGAGATTAATCGCGTTTACCACATCGATCGCGGGTACGAGATGATCGACGAAAAGCTCGAAGAGCTCGGGGCGCGTATCGAAAGAGTCAAGGTGTAGCAAGGCAAGAACTCAAGAACTCAAGAATCATCCCGATCGCTGATCAGATCGGGTACACGGATTCGGACGGTTTGTCATTCGCGATCTGCGCTTTTCAGCGCCCTCTTAGCTTCTTGAGTACTCGAGTTCTTGAGTTCTTGAGTTCATTTTCCTGCGGGCTAGTCGCGCCTCCGTAACGCGAGGCGACCAGACTTCTCGTGAGCGAACTAGCCAAAACGATCGACCCGCCTACAATCGACCAGAACGAAGGGTGTTCGCTGGTGACAAGCATCACCCAGATCGGATTCAGGATCGGTTCGATGATGCTAATAATAGACGCATCGAGAGCCCGGACGTGGCGGATCGCCAGAGAATAAAGCAGGTATGGAATAGCCAGCTGTACGCTGCCCAGCAGAAGCAACCACGGCCCGTTCTGCTGGATTTTGATGACAGGAAACATCCAAGGCAACGCAAACAGGAGCGTGACCCCGTTGCCCAGGACCACCACTGCCTCAGGCGATCCTGCTCGCTGGCGCCGCATAAGAACTGTTAGCCACGCGAAAGCAATGCCGCTGCCAAGCGCAGCGACTACGCCTGAAAGACCTTCTAGACTGAGCTGATCGAAAAAGAAAAGAGCTACCCCAGTAAGAGCGAACAGGATGAGCAGCCAATCCTGCCACTTCGTGCTCTCGCGCAAAAACCACGGGCTGATGATCGCGATATAAATAGGCGCGGTGTACTGGAGGAAAATCGCATTCGCGGCGGTTGTCAGCTTCGTGGCGACAACAAAGAGAATGACCGTTGCAGAATAGGCGATCGCTCCCGGGATAGATTGCCATGAGATCTTTCGGACAACGCCGGGCATTACGGCGCCGATAATCAGCATAGCGATCAGGCTTCGGGCACCGGCTATCGCTATCGGCGTCCAATCGATGGACTTGATGAGCACGCCACCCAGGGACCAGAGGATCGCGGTCGCAAGCAATAGCATCACGTGTTTGTTCAAAAGCCTTGCCCTTCCGTGATCCTTGCGTGCTAGCGCAACGCGCGGAACGCCAACGTTGCATTATGTCCACCGAACCCGAATGAATTATTCAGCGCCAGGCGAACATCTTTTTCCCGCGCCATATTCGGAACATAATCTAGATCGCAATCCGGATCCGGGTTGTCCAAGTTGATCGTTGGAGGAACAACTCCGTACTTGATAGCCAGGACACAGACGGCACTTTCCACTCCGCCGGCACCACCGAGTAAATGACCCGTCATCGATTTAGTGGAACTGACTAAAAAGCCGTTTTTTGCATGATCACCCGCCAGGAGCTTGATAGCCTTGCTCTCGCAAATATCTCCGACCAATGTCGACGTGGCGTGCGCATTGATGTAATCCACTTCGGTCACGTTCGCACCGGCGGAATCCAAGGCTAATTGCATCGCACGAGCGACGGTCACTCCGTCAGCTCGCGGCGCGGTCATATGGTAGGCGTCTGAGGTCAGGCCATACCCGGCCAGTTCGCAGTAAATGTGCGCCCCACGTGCCTTCGCATTCTCGTATTCCTCCAAAACAAGAATCCCAGCGCCCTCGCCCATCACGAATCCATCGCGGTCGCGATCGAACGGTCGCGATGCCTTTTCGGGCTCATCATTACGGGTACTCATCGCCCGCATTGAGCAAAACCCCCCTATTCCGAGGCCGCAGATTACGGCTTCCGATCCACCCGCGAGAAAGATGTCCGCGTCGCCGTAGCGGATCATCCGCCAGGCTTCTCCGATCGAGTTTGCAGCGGTTGCGCAGGCGGTGACAATTGAGAAATTGGGCCCCTCGAGACCATATTCTATCGAGATCAGGCCGCTCGCCATGTTTACGATCATCATTGGGACCATAAATGGCGAGACGCGAGACGCGCCCTTGTTCATGAGAACAGTATGTTGATCTTCGAGACTCTTAAGGCCACCAATACCGCTTCCCACCAGTACACCGAATCGGTTGCGATCGACCTTCTCCAGATCCAGACCACTATCTTCGAGGGCGAGTTTAGCAGACGCCATCGCCAACTGTGCAAACCGATCGGTGCGCCGGACGTCCTTCGAATTCTTGAAATACAACGAGGGATTAAAATCTGGTATCTCTCCCGCAATATGGCAATCAAAGGTAGAGGCATCGAACTGGGTAATCTGGCGAATACCGCTTTTGCCATTCACCAGGTTTTCCCAAAACGATTTCAGATCGCTTCCGATTGGGGAAACAACTCCAATACCAGTTACCACGACTCGTCGGTTGCTCATGAGGACTCTGTTACGGCGTTAGACCGCAATCTCCGGTTAAGCAACAGAAATCTAAGGCATGTCATTTCGGGACAGGACACTAGTGCACCGTCTCGCATATAATGGTGATGTCGTTGCGTTCAAAATGGGCCGCCGGCAAGGCGCGAGGAGGGCGCATATCTAAATCGATACGTAACCGACGAGCAACGCAGCCGCCGGCCCATTTTCAACGCAACC
>DASXBV010000192.1:0-3021 GCA_036491515.1 Chthoniobacterales bacterium | reverse complement strand
ACGCAGATATGAATCGACGTCCAGCGGACTCAAGGCAATGGTCGCGCTCGTGGTTCTCAGAAACAAAGCGATCAAGCCTTTGTTAGCCGCCGCACAGGATCTGCGCCCATCACGCGGCCCGCAGAATCCCAGACCACTCGACACGCACTACGACACTATTCGCACCGCCATGGAAGGCATCTTCCAGGAACTGGGGGTGGCCGCCTGAACATCGACAATTATTTTTTCAAACTTCGCCGTTAAGGGCCTAACGTTGTAACAATTCGGCCACTTGTCGAATTGTCCACCATTAACTCTGGGATCACGCTTGTGGTGGCACCCTACCGTAGATATTTCTTCCAACAGTATGAGCAAGAGTGGCAGATCAATTTCAGTCCGGGCTGGCCGTTTGGAATTTCTTAAAATCAACGCCGCCAAATTCAACTTGCGAGACACCTATCATGTCATCCTGACCTTAACCTGGTCACGGTTCGCTGCGTTTGTTCTGGCCGTTTACATCTTGATCAATCTTGTCTTCGCCAGCTTGTACCTGCTTGGCGGCAAGTGCATCGCCGAACTACCGCCAGGTTCGTTTTACGAGGCCTTTTTCTTCAGCGTGGAAACTCTTGCTACCGTCGGTTACGGGCACATGTACCCGGACACCTTCTACGGCCACTGCGTCACGACTGCCGAGATCGTAGTTGGCATGTTCGGTATGGCCGCTATCACCGGTCTGATCTTTGTCCGGTTCTCGCGACCGACCGCCCGGATTCTATTCAGCAAATGTGCCGTCATTTCACCTTTCGACGGAGTACCAACGTTGATGCTGCGGGTGGCCAACCAGCGCCACATCGCGATGGCTGAGGCAGAATTTCGTGTGATGCTTTCCCGCGATGAACGGATTCAGGAAGAAGAGAGTACTCGCCGGTTTTATCCGCTTAAACTTCAGTTCGATCGTATGATCGCGTTCCCGGTGGCCCTGACCCTCCGGCACGTGATCGACGAAAGCAGCCCACTCTATGGGATGACCTCGGAAGACTTGAAAAAGAGCGACACGCGGTTGATGGCATCGATCGTCTGCATCGACACCGTAATTCCAGCGCCCGTCCAGAGCGCGACCGATTACTCATACGACGATATTCTCTGGAATCGCCGCTTTGTGGAAATTTATACCGAGACACCTGACGGTCGGCTAATCGTGGATTACGGCCGGATTCACGATACAGAGGAGACGGAAACCTAGATAGTGAGTTCCAACAGATGCTCGACAAAACGCTCGATTCTTATTGGTGCTGGTTTGGCCGGCAAGAGGGATTGCCTTTTCAGAGCCTCCAAACAAATCTTGTCTATCTCGCCAAGATCTTCGAAGTACAACTGAAAATGGAATGGTCCTGAAGGTGTCGGTACCTTGCGCACGCTATCTTTTTCGAGGAGACTTGCTCTTGCTCAATTTAGCGATTATGTCTTCCGCGGTCAGTTCGCCGCTCTTGACCTTCTCCACGGCCGTTCTAAATGCAAAGCCCAACTTAGGATCCGAATCCATTAAGCGTTTGAGATCTGCTATTGGAGCGCGATTGTCATATTGCTTTAGGTCGTCCACCGATACACTCAAAGCGCGGGCCAGCTTTGCCAAGATTTCTTCTGAAGGAAATCGTCTTCCAAGCTCTATGTCCGAAAGGAAAGGTGCGGAAATACCGATTTGCTTTGCCAATTCACGCAAGGACAAGTCCGCACTATCCCGCAATTCGTGAAGTCGTTGGCCCAAAGAAATTTCGATCATGTGTCAGCGAAAGAAGCTTACGGCAGTGTCGCGCGCCCAATGATCCGGATGCAAGCGAAAATACGTGTGGAGTCACGATCGCCGGGAAAACGACGCTCTAAAATTCGATTACAGCGCGTTTCAGAAGGCGCCCGCTATCCTAACACTCGGAGATTTTCCCGTCTTCATCCGACAAGACCTAATACTCAAGTCGCATTATCGACCCAAGAATTACGCCAAATAATTCCCAAACTGACAGTGTCATTTTCCGCGCTATTTGAGGCGAAGTTTTCCGGGGTATTTGGCGTACAGGAGCAGACTTCCTATTACGAGGATTTCTTACTCCGCCGTTCGGATTTGTGCGCTACGCCATGGACCTGTCTAACAGGCACGCCTGAGACGCTGTTCCTGCTAGCCGGCGACGCTGGCGGAGGACGAATCGTCGAACTCGTAATGCCTTCAGTCGGACGTGATAGAGTCCACGGCTTCGCGCAGAATTGCTTTGGAGAGGATCGGATCGGTCACAATGCGTGAAATGGTCAGAGCACCAACGAGGGTCGCTGCGGCTACAAAGGCGCGCTTCTTCGCCCGATCCGGCTTAATGCCCTGGAACTCGCTGGCGAGTATTCTCACCAACTTCTGAAATCCGGCCGTTGCCGTCTCCCGCGTTTTCGCCCCAGCGCGGGCCAATTCGCTGCCCATTGCGGCCAGGGGGCACCCGTCTCGAGGATCGTCGCGGTGCTGAAGTGAAAGATATTCGCCTACCGCTGCTGCCAAACCTCCGTGTGATCTGCTCTTCGTTCTACCGCGACCCGCGGCTTCCTTGATTCTTTTGATCAATGCAGCCAGGGCCTCGTCTGTGGCCTCGGTTACCAATTGTTCCTTCGAATCAAAGTGCCGATAGAAGCCACCGTGAGTTAGGCCGGCGGCCTGCATCAAGTCGTTAAGCCCGGTGGCAACGATCCCTCGCTCGCGGAACTCGGCGGCGGCGGAGGTTACGATCCGGCGGCGTGTTTTCTCCGCCTCTTCCTTGGATTTTCTCATTGGGAATCTGGCCTTCGTTTAGAGCCTCTCAGCGCCAGAAAGACCTGGTTGGATTTGGATTACAGTTGACATCTTATTGTAGCACGCTATAACTTAGATTGCAATTGACATCTAAATGTCAGGATGTAACCACGCATGAGTCGGCGAACATTTTTGGTCACCGGAGCGACCGGGGACACTGGCGGGGCAACCGCTGAGCAGATGCTGGCCCGCGGGCACCCTGTCCGAGCCCTGGCCCA
>DASXBV010000191.1:0-4231 GCA_036491515.1 Chthoniobacterales bacterium | reverse complement strand
TACGCGAATGCAGCCGACGCGAGACCCGCGGCGACGACAAGAAGAAGATTACGAGTTCGCATCCTGGAGACGCCATGATGTGGTTGTTCTCTCCTCTTCTGGCAAGACAGGAATTTGGATAACGCCGACCCACTTGCTCTGGTCATGATCGTCACAGATTGAAGATCAACGGCTTGATTCATTCGCTACGTCCGCTCCAGTGAGTCTCTCGGCGGTTAGAACCGTGAGATTATTGGAAGTGCAGGCAGAGGCGGAATAAGGTGCGGCATTCGTTGTTGCCGCACATGACCGAATGGAATGCTGCCGAGTACTATCGCCTCTCGTCGCTGCAGGAAGCGATGGCTCAGGAAGTCCTCGCTCTGCTCGATCTTAAGGACTCGGAGCTAATCCTTGATGTCGGATGCGGCGATGGAAAGATCACTGCGGAAATCGTCTCTCGCGCCCCGCGAAGTTCGGTAGTCGGGGTCGATCCGTCAGGTGACATGATTAGCTTCGCCAAGAGCCACTTCGGCCCGGCAACGCGGCCCAACCTTCGATTTGAGGTGACGGACGCTCGTTGTCTGCCCTTCAAAAAGGAGTTTGATCTCGTGGTTTCTTTTAATGCGCTGCACTGGATTCCCGAGCAGGATACGGCTCTTACTTCCATCCACTCCGCCTTGATTTCCGGTGGCAGAGCGCAGCTTCGGCTTGTCGCGACAGGTGCGCGCAAGAGTTTGGAAAATGTCGTCGAAGAGACACGTCGAACGTCGAAATGGAGCGTTTACTTCCAGGATTTTCGCGATCCTTATCTGCACCTGACATCAGACGAGTACGCAGCCACGGCCGAGCGCAATGGGTTCCGGGTGGTGCGTATTAATACCAGGGATCATGCGTGGGATTTTGGGTCACGTGCGGCTTTTTCCGCTTTCTGTGCGGTAGGCTGCGTCGAATGGACGCGCCGTTTGCCCAAAGCCGAACGGCCAGAGTTCATCAACGATGTTCTGGATCGCTACAGGGCAGTGGCCGCCGATGGCAGCGGGGAAGAAAATACCTTCAAGTTTTATCAAATGGATATTAGCTTGCTCGCAATCTGAGGAAACTCCGGCCACCTATTCCTCTGGGACGTTGAAGAGTTGAATCGTTAAAGCGTTACAACGGCGAAGCGGCAGATGAGGCCTGTGACTGGCAAAGTTAAGAACCGTCCATTGCTTTCTTAGCACATAATGCACGTCAAGATCTGCGGTATAAGACGATCAGAGGATGCATTGCTAGCCGCTCAGTGTGGCGCTGACGCCGTTGGTCTTCTCGTGGGCCAACGGCATAGTAGTCCGGATTTCGTTACTGCCGCTTTGGCCGGGGAGATCTCTCGCACCCTGCCGCCGTCTGTCGAAGCAGTTCTAGTCACCCACATTACAGAGGTCGACGAAATCGAACGATTATTGCGGCAGAGTAGAATTACGGCTGTCCAGCTTCATAGCGAAATCACTGCTGACTCTGTAGCGAATTTGCGCACGCGATTTCGGGACGTGAAGGTGTTCAAGTCAGTCCATGTGATTTCTGCCGAGAGCGTGCGATATCCGGAGGGGTTCATTAAAATAGTAGACGGGTTCGTTCTGGACACAATCAATGTGGCGACTGATCAGGTAGGAGGTACCGGAAAGGTGCACGATTGGTCGATCAGCCAGAAGATCGTGGAGCGCTTCCCTGACATTCCGATAATACTTGCTGGTGGTTTGAATTCTAAAAATGTCCGGTCAGCTATCGAGTCGGTGAATCCTTTTGGCGTCGATGTGAATTCAGGAACGAAAGGGTCCGACGGATTTAAAGATGCTCGCAAAATGCGCGAGTTCATCATTGAAGCAAAGCGCTTAGATACGACAGGACGTTAAGATGTTTGAGACTTGGCGGAGAAGATAGGGTGGTAGGGCTGCGAAGACAGCGTCAGTATGAAAGACGAACACGCACAATTTTCCGGATCCATCCCGGCGGCGTACGATCGCTATCTCGGGCCGATGTTGTTCCAGCCGTACGCCGAGGATCTGGCAGCGCGCTTACAGGTCGCGAAGAATGGTTCGGTTTTGGAATTGGCCTGCGGCACCGGCATCTTAACGCGCGCCTTGCGGACTCATCTGCCTTCGACAGTAAAACTGACCGCGACAGATTTGAACGAACCGATGTTTCGGCATGCGGAGGTCAAGTTCCCTAAAGACGAAACCGTGCAATGGCTGCAGGCCGACGCGGGTAGCTTGCCGTTTAGCGATCGGATGTTTCATGTCGTCGTATGCCAGTTCGGAATCATGTTCGTGCCGGACAAGGCGCTGGCTGCGCGCGAAGCTTACCGCGTTCTAAAGCCGGGCGGCCTGTTTCTGTTCAATGTGTGGGATGCAATGGAGCACAATGAGCTGGGCCAACTCACACACCAAACCGTTGCCAGCTACTTTGATAAAGATCCACCGACATTCTACGAGGTCCCGTTCGGGTACCATGATCAGGACGAGATCAAACGGGTGCTAAAGGAAGCTGGCTTTAAAGAGGTCAAGACCGAAGTGGTTGCCAAAGTCGGTGCAGCAAACCGGGCGGAAGACGCGGCCACAGGCTTGGTGCAAGGGAATCCGGTGGCCGTGGCGATCGCCGAGCGCGACCCGTCATTATTGCCGGTCATCAACAAGGCGGTGGCTCAAGCGATCGCGGGCCGGTTCGGAGAAACAGACATTCGTGCTCCGATGAGGGCCATTGTCGTGCAGGCTCGGACCTGAACGAGTTTATCGTCCTCGTATAACCTTGACGAATCGGATCCCATTGATCGGGACAGACCCAAGGATATCGTTGCCGAGATTTTTCGTGTCTTAGCCGAAGACCGATTCCAGCGGAAGGCCAGGATCGAGGTGCTTTGTAGCGATCCATTCGCTGTTATAAAGCGTCGACTGGTACTTGTGTCCTGAGTCGCAGAGAAGCGTGACGAGTGTCTGGCCTCGGCCATGCTCTTTCGCGAAACGAACAGCACCGGCGGCGTTGATCCCGCTGGAAAGTCCGAGAAACAGACCTTCTTCCCGCAGAAGCTGGTAGACGATGGTTAAAGCAGTCTGGTCATCGATGCGGTAAGCTTTATCAACCGTGATGCCTTCAATGTTTTTCGTAACACGTCCTTGCCCGATGCCTTCCGCAATCGAGTCTCCGTCGTTGGTATCAGTGTTGCCATTAGTAAACCAGGACCACATGGCAGCCCCATAGGGATCGGCGCACACCGCGGCAACATTGGGATTTTGTTCCTTCAGGTAAAGTGAAGCGCCAGCAAGTGTGCCGCCAGTACCGACAGAGGCAACAAAGGCATTGACCTCGCCGCTGGTTTGCTTCCAGATTTCCGGGCCAGTGCTGCGGTAATGGGCTTCACGATTAGCAGTGTTGTCGAACTGGTTTGCCCAAAACCAGCCACGCTCCTGAGCGAGCCGTCGCGCGATGTGATTGTAATTGTCCGGATCCCTGTAAGGCTTCTCAGGCACGGCAATGACTTCTGCGCCGAGCGTGCGAAGCAGACTTAGTTTTTCAGGCGACTGCGTTTTGGGAATGACGATGACTATCTGGTAACCTCTGACGTGACCAATCAGGGCAAGACCGATGCCCGTGTTACCGGCGGTGCCCTCGACGATCGTTGCGCCTGGCTTGATCATACCTCGTCGCTCGGCATCGGTGATGATTCCGTAGGCCGCACGATCTTTCACTGACCCGCCCGGATTCATGAATTCCGCCTTTCCCAGAACCTCACAGCCAGTCAGTTCGGATAGACGACGCAATCGGATCAGCGGTGTGTTGCCGACGGATCGATCAACGCCTTGGTAGCGTGCACTGCTCATGATTACCTCGATAACATTTACCAAAGTTTCATGCGAACGCCCGTTCGGGAGATGAAACAGGCTTGGCGAACCTCAGTCGTGATGAGCAGTGTTTCGCCGGTGTAAATCCCTACGCTTTCTCCACGATTGCCCGAACCCGGTGAAGCCCGGTCGCACCGTCTGGCACCTGATCGCGGTATTCGCTGATTTGAAGTTGGCCATTGCCGTCGGTGGCGCGAACTACGAGTCCGGTTTCACCTTCTTCGTCCGGCGTCCATTGATAGCTCCACAAACTCCAGCTCAACTTGGTTCCGGCTTTAGTAATCTCAGCGTCATCCCACGTTTCGCCATCGTCGCTGCTAATCTCGACTTTCGAAATCCCGCGGTCGCCACCGAAAGCCATCCCGCGTAGCTCGACCGTT
>DASXBV010000190.1:0-2296 GCA_036491515.1 Chthoniobacterales bacterium | reverse complement strand
ACCGCAGGAAGCAGTAATCGTTGTGTTCTTCCAAACCGGCGACCGCAAATTGGCAATCCTGTAATTGTCTGTTCGTGAGATTGGCGCATAAGGTGGAGGACGGTCATGGCATCATTCCGCCTGGGGAAGAAGGCCGGTAGTTCGCTGTCCACAAAAAGATGACGTAGTCGGCGACTCTGCGAGTCTTGAGCTGCAAGTTCCGTAGACAACCTGTCGTCTAGCGCAGAGCTGAAGACCGCTGCCCAGGGAACCTCCGCTATGCGACGTAAGGCTGAGGCTGGGCCCCTCTCTGGAATTGATGTTATGGCCTTGAGGATTACGCTTGGTTCTGACACACGTTCACAGGCATCACCTAGGCTAGTTTCGGCCGGGAGCTTCAGATCCCTCACCAATGACTGCCTGAGCACCCGTCCAGATTGAGGTTCGAGATTTTGACCTGCTAGAAGTACGGCGCGACCGGAAAAAGCCAACTGGAATAGACGCGATGTATCTGTCATTCAGTGCCCCATTAATTCACTACTCCGCGAACCAATCATAATGAACTTCCCACTTATCTCTCAGCTATCCATAAAACTGCGGAGCTGGAAAAGATAAACGCTGACCAAGAGTACTTAAAAGATAGCCCCCCGAAATAAGAAGCGAGACGAAAAGACACTTCCTCGATCAAGGAGTTTCTACACTAAGTTCAAAACCTTGTGGGTTGATCAATCTTATCGACCGAAACAGTTTAGCCCACTTTATTCGTGAAGTGTGACTTCGTGGTCTGAAGTGCTCCCCAAAATTCGGACCGGTGAATAAGGTGTAAAATCGCTGCCTCGGAAAGAGAGCAGAAATGAAATCGAGGCAACGGCGGAGCTTCAGCGCGGAAATGAAAGCACGAATCGCGCTGGAGGCCATCAAGGAAGAAAACCATTCAGGAAATTGCTTCGCATTACGGGGTGCATCCCAGCCAGGTGACGAACTGGAAGCGGCAAGCGATTCAAGGAGCGCCGGAACTGTTCGCGGATCGGCGGTTGCAGCCGGACACGAGCGAGGAAGCGCTGAAGGCGGAGTTGTACCAGCAGATCGGGCAGTTGCAGGTGGAGCTGGACTGGCTTAAAAAAAAGTCCGGTTTATCGCGTTAGAGCAGAGGCAGGGATGGATTTCAGAGCAGCTAGAACTGAGCATACGGCAGCAGTGCCGCTTGGCGGAGATTTCGCGGTCGGGATGGTATTACGAGGCGAAACCGGAAGCGATCGAGAATTTGCGATTGATGCGGTTGATCGACGAGCAATACACACGGACGCCGTTTTACGGAATCCGGAGGATGGGTTGGTGGCTCGGCGAGCAAGGACACGCGGTCAACGCAAAACGGGTACGCCGGCTAATGCGGCAGATGGGGCTGGAAGCAATCTATCCGAAGCCACGGCTGTCGGATCCCGGGTTAGGGCACAAGATATATCCGTATCTGCTGCGCAGTCTCAAGATCGATCGACCCGACCACGTTTGGGCCGGCGATATCACCTACATTCGCCTGCGGCAGGGCTTTGTTTATCTGGTGGCGATCATGGATTGGTTCAGCCGCTATGTGCTGGCGTGGGAAGTATCGATTTCGTTGGAGAGCGCCTTTTGCGTGGCGGCACTGGACTGGGCATTGACGACAACGCAGCCGGAGATTTTCAATACCGACCAGGGGGCGCAGTTCACCAGCGATGTATTTACGAACCGTCTCGAGAAGCAGGACATCACGATCAGCATGGACGGACGAGGACGAGCGATCGACAACATTTTCATCGAACGATTGTGGCGGACGGTGAAATACGAAGAGGTGTATCTGAAGGATTACGGCGGCGTGTTGGAAGCAGTCTCCAACCTCAAACGTTATTTCACTTTTTACAATCACGAACGCCCGCATCAGTCATTGGGCTATCAGACGCCAGCGGCGATCTACTTTGGGAAAACGAAATGCGTTTGAGGAAGGACAAAGCAGCATCTACCGTGGGTCGACCGATCTGGCGATCGTCGTTCCTGGGCGATCCTGACGCGAAATTTCTCTGTGGAAAACTAGAGCGAGGCACGAAGAAAGAAAAAAGTAGCAAAAAAGAAAGAAAAGAGGGCCTGTGGAAACTGACGCTGCCGATGGAAATCCGCAAAGAACGCGGATTCCCACAGCAGCTTGAAAAGAGCCTCGCAAAAGACGCTCGGCTTTTTCACAGTTCCCACAGGCCCAACAACAAGGATCTATCTATAATGTATTGCAGACAGCGATCCACCTTAAGAAGGCTACATTTTGGTCCGAAGGATGGGGAGCACCTCA
>DASXBV010000189.1:0-4995 GCA_036491515.1 Chthoniobacterales bacterium | reverse complement strand
GCTCCCCCAACCCCAGCTGAGGGGTTACACCTGTTTTCAAGACAGAGGCGGCGCGCTTGTCCGCTGAACGTTCCATAAAAATGGTTTTCCCGGCGAGAATCGCACTCGCGGCCTTCGGCTTCGCAAACCGACGCTCTGTCTACTCAAGCTACGGGAAAATGGTGGAGGATCGCGGTATCCCGCCGCGCTCCACCGGGTGCAGGCCGGTCGTGTCGTGTTCTATCACTGATCCCCCATGGTACCCCCGCTCCGACTTTCACGGAGATCTTCGACGTTAGAAGCGTCGCGCTCTGTTTTGAGCTACGAGGGCATAAAGTGGAGGCTCACCCCGGTATCTCGCCGGGCACTATCCGTTTTGCAGACGGACGGGTTCTATTGCTCCCTCGTGAGCCATTGCCGCAGCTGGCCATCGCAACCAGTGAGAGTTTCCTCGACTGCTCTACAGGCAGCCCCGTCTCTTTAGCGGTATACTGCGGCTTTTAAAATGGTAGCGGGGGTCGGAGTTGCACCGGCAAAGCAGAGCTTATGAGACTCTGCGGAGGCTGTCTCTCCCTGCATTAGAAAAATGGGGCCGCTGGTCGGTAACGCTCCGACTTCAGTGCTTTACAGGAGCACCTACACCCGGCTTGGTAGCAGCGGTAAAGGTGGTCCCTCGGGCAGGACTCGCACCCGCACTGACCGCGTTCTAAGCGCGGTGCCTCTGCATTGGGCTACCGAGGGAAATGGCACGGCGGGAGGGACTCGCACCCGCATCTGACGGTTTTGGAGACCGTGGCTTTATCGTTAAGCTACCGCCGTTTTTTCGAGATTGCTTTCTAGGAAACCAGTCACCAAATAGTCCTCTACTTGTCGCGTCTCGTATCGCCGGACTTTTAATGCACTTGGTTTTGGAGACTTACTTTGAAAAGAAATGCGACCGCCGGGAATCGCACCCGGATCTCCTGATTGGCAATCAGGTACTCTGCTCTTGAGATACAATCGCTTTAAAGCCAAAAAGAACAAACACCCTCGGATTAAACTCCGGCCACAGGATTTCACTGGTGGAGCGTTTAGGGATTTCAGGAATCCCCTATCCTTCCTATCGTTGTATGAAATAAAAAACCCCACTCGGTTGTCTCGAGTAGGGTTAGGTAAAATCTTTTCTCTCTGAAACAGTTATTATCTAAACCTACTCCGGACGCGTCCTCCCTTGATTTTTCGGTTGTGGTTCGATCGCCCAGCCATAGAAACAACGATCAAATCTACCCGAAGGGGAGACTATCATTATCGCAGTTAAACTATGGAGGCTCTGTGTCATTGAAAGCACAACTAGTTAATCATGATTATTGTCAAAGTAAAACTAAAAGTTACCTGTTCCTGAATAATTTCTTACGCCCTTTGAGGTTTCATGAATTATGAACAAAATTCCCAGGATCGTTTCCGGCGGGCAAACGGGCGCTGACCGAGCTGCGCTGGATTGGGCGTTGTCTCACAATTTGCCCTGCGGCGGATGGTGCCCCAAGGGCCGGAAAGCCGAGGACGGAACGATCGATCCGAAGTACCCGCTCAAAGAATCCTCGTCGGCCTCTTACCTTCAACCAACCGAATGCAATGTCCGGGATAGCGACGCCACTGTTTTATTTTCCATAGCTCCCAGCTTGAGCGGAGGCTCCAAGAAGACCGTCGAGTTCGCCAAGAAGCATAACAAGCCCTGCCTGCATCTTCACGCGCGCCAGCAGGATGCCGCACAGAGGCTTCACGCTTTCCTGGAGGATAACTTCGTGGAGACTCTCAACGTCGCCGGCCCAAGAGCCAGCAAAGAGCCAAACGTTGCTCAATTTGTTATCGAAACGCTCGATCGCGCTTTTTAGTGTTGTCCTTCGCGCCGGCGAAGGCTAGCGATAGCGAATTGATCTTGGATTCCTGGCTGAATGCCAAAATCGAAGGATTTCGATTTGGTCCTTGAAAACTTCGTAGTAAATGACAATCGGATCTTCGACAAGTTTCCGGACGGTACGACGCTTTGGGTGCCTGTGTCCTGCTTCAGGATGACTTCTTATCACCTCGATACATTGTCGAATCCGGTTCTGGAAAGCTTCAGCAGCCGGTGGATTGTTTTCTGCAATGCGACCGATCCACTCATCCAAATCACGCGAGGCTTTTGGAGTTGTGGTTACTTTCACGGCCAATAACTATCTCAAGCCGTGTTTCCCTCGTATTTGCCGATCGAGTTCCTCCCAGCTGATGCTTGGCCCTTCTTCACGAGAACCAATACCTTCTTCGATGACTTGCTCTTCTTCTTCAGTCCACGACAGTTCAGAATCCAGCAGCTCGCGGAGCTGTTTTTTTTCTTCCCTCGTAAGCTTTGGCAGCTCTTCGAGTATTTCGTCAAAGCTCATAGGATTTAATCGTATCCTCTCCGGGACAAAACGCGAGCGCTCTTCTTTGCATTGTGTTGCTCTGCTCCGAGTTCACTGCAGCCTACGTGGCTCTCCTTTATGTTCGGAGATGTGCGGCTCTTTGACTAATTGCAGCCGATGTCTAGCATCAAGGCGAGGCGGATCTCGTCCCAGGAAAGGTCGGTGAGCTTCGGGCGAGCCTCTGGCAAGAGGCCTGACCCATCGGCGTGCGATAGGAGACCTACAGTGCGATCGTCGAATGCAACGAGGATGTAACGGCGACCGAGTCCACCAAAGCGGACGGCGACGCTTTGGGCATGAGGTTGGTCACTATCGGCGAGCTGGACGCATAGAGAGGAGAGCCCAAAGCTGATCGGCAGCGAGGCCGTCGAGGATATCGGCGAGGGGCGGGAAATGTTCTGAGCAAAAGAGCTGGAACTGCCGCTTGGCCGAGAGTGGCACGTCGATTTGAAGGATTCTCACTGCCTCAATATGAGCCTGCAGAAGAGAGTCCGGAGGAAGCGCATCCTCGCTGGCAAATTGCCAAAGCTCTTTGATTTGGGCCAGGGCGCGATTGGTAAGGCGATAGAGGTGACGGGCGCCGGGCAATTCGGAAGACTTCATAAGTAGGCTCTGAGTTGCACAGCTGCATTAGGTACAATAATACGTAAAACGTATGCAAGAGAACAAACGTGGCGCTTTGGGGAGCCAAAGAAGCGAAAACGACCGGGCGCCCGCGGCGTGTCTCTCATCGGATTGCGATGACGTTACCTGAGCGTTCCACCTGGAGGCGAAGCTAAGAGGGTGTTTTGACAAGTCCTGCCAATGCCAAGCGCACAGAACGCGGTATACGCTTCATCCAACCGGTGACGTGGGCCACTTTCCGTGGCTACCTATTCAACCAGCAAATGATTGGTGTAGGTTTTACCACGGAGAGCGCGTTTGGTACGCTTTGATAAACAATGGTGCCTATACAATCAATTACAGGCAGTTAGTTAGTTAGAACAAAAAATAATCGCTGGAATTAGCAACTATAGTTGGCATTTTTTCAGACCACGATGCTGTAAAATAGAGGCTTCACGGGCGATTACCTCCAAAAAATGCCCTGAAAAATACCAAAACGCGGAAGTCAGGCTAGGCCAGTTTGCCGTTTGCCCGAAACCCATAGGCCACCTCCAGAAGCTGTTTGAGAATTCTCGCGGTGGCGCCCCAGATATCCAGGGCTTCGTAGCGAAAGTGATAAATAATGCCGGGCCTTCCATTCGCTTTAAGCTCCATCGTCAAGCAACCAGGGTCGAGAAGCGCTGATACCGGTATGGAAATCACAGAGCTCACTTCTTCCTTATTTGGGCTCGCATTAAAGGGTGAAATAACGATCCCGACAAATGGCGTGACGACGTATCGGGAGCCAACCGTGACTTGGTCCAGTTGCCCGATGACCTGCACATTTTCGGGATCGATCCCGATTTCCTCTTGGAATTCTCGTAAAGCCGCCGCAAGAGTGTCCTTATCTTCAGCGGTCACATTGCCTCCCGGAAACGCGATCTCGCCGCCGTGCGAACGCAGCGTCGCGGCACGCTCAATCAGTGTTAAGTAATGTTCCTCGGCTATCTCTTGATTCGGCACTAAAACTGCCGCTGGCTTGAACCCTTTCGCGACGACCGACTTGGGACAATAACTCCGGATGGCTTGGAGCGCGGTGGTTGTTATCGAAAAAGGCATATCCTACCGGGTGCGCCGCCTTATTTCACGAGCTTTTAGCGGATGCCTGCACGAAGATTTCCTTGGGAGGGCTTTCGAAATATTTGAGGAGGGCCGGACACAACCATCCTTCCATTTCCCGCTCTGGCCACCGATACCAATTGCCTTCGTATTCGGCTCGAATCCAAACGAATCGGGCGGTGTAGCCTGGAAATGGGCTTGCCGAGAAGATGATTTTGAATCCGTCTGCGGCGTTCGGGATGTGTTCTGCCAAGACATCCAAAATGTTGTCGGCCCCGCTGATGAACGGTTCCCGCACGAGGCCGGCAGCTGCGTCGTCGAATACCCATACTCCTTCCAGCCTGTAGGGGAAAATGACAGACAGGGCGTTCATTTTTTACCTGTTGCGGCTCCCCTACGTTCGCATGCAACTGATTTGCTCGCCAACTCCTACCCTCTCTTTCCTCGCGGCAAGCTTGCGCGTCTCTCGCCTTGTTGATCAAATCTTCTGGAAATCTATTGTTTCGCCTTTCACTTGGCCTTGAAGCGGAACCTCGCAGCGTCAACGGCTGATCTGTGAACTTTCGGAATTCCCGAATTGCCTTCACCAGATCATTGAGCGCAGCCTGCTTGACGGCAAGAGTGTTCATCTGAGCTTGATGTCTTTATTCGCCCAAAGAACTTCAAGATCTGATCGACGAATTGGAAGCTTCCCGCTGGTCTCGGAGGCGAGCCTGGCAGAACCTTCAAGAGATCCGGTGGTTGCTTAAGGATACCGCCGGCGTCGAGCTGCCACGGCCAGCCAGAAAGACGATAGACCTAGAGGGCAGGATTGTGAAGGACGGGGTGCGAAAGACCGTCGCGGAGTGAACGGATTTCTCACAACATAAATCCGTAAGAAACTCCTACAGCCACA
>DASXBV010000188.1:0-2745 GCA_036491515.1 Chthoniobacterales bacterium | reverse complement strand
AATCGGCGAATTGATCCGCCTGGAGTCAACTCTCCTTCGCTGAAATCGCCGTCATGCACAGACTGCTTTGGCCGCAGAGCGTGAAAATTATCTGATCAGATTCTTTGTAAGGTTTGGCCTACGACCCCGACAAAACTTCGTACCCGCCGATGTTCGTTCGATCGCACGGCCGGAGAAAAACCAGATCGAAAAAACTATTAAACCCAGTGCTGTGATTCCAGACGAAAAGGGAGGGTATCAACCACCCACCGCGCAGCATGCCTCCCGCGAAGGCAAAGTGCTGGCCCACAATATTGTCGCGCGTGTTCGCGGGAACGACTTGACGCCCTTTCGGTTCAAGACACTTGGTCTACTGGCGTCGATTGGTCGTCGCACCGGTGTAGCCCGAATTCTTGGCGTCAATTTCTCTGGATTTGTTGCCTGGTGGCTCTGGCGTACGATCTACCTTCTGAAGCTCCCCCGCTTCGAAAAGAAGCTGCGGGTCGCTCTCGATTGGACCCTGGACGTCTTCTTCTCGAAAGACTTTGTCCAGTATCTCCAATGAGCGCGCTCCAGTGCTTGCCGATCCATCGGATGTTCTTCCCGCTGGCCAACCCGGACCCGCGAATCAGTTGGCCGCGGTCCATAACCATCTCATCTGACTTAACCCCCAAAACATATACGAAAGAGTCCTGCACGCTGTTTATGCTGGACGAGTCGCCAATGACCCCGAATGGAAAGTAAAACCACGGGAAGGATGGAACAAATGACGCTGAATCGCCCGGCAATTTGTGAATCTGGCAACTGGGAGTGGTTGCAACCTGTTTATTGGTATCCGCTTTTTTCTTGATGTTTGAACCCCGAGCGCCAGAATGACAAACAAACGACCGACCTCTCTTGAGTGGGATGATTTTGATGCCGCTCACAGACTTTGGCGACTGGATGGCGATGATTCGAGGCCAATCAGATTTCATTCCTAAAACCGACGCTGTTTGATTCTGTGTAAGGATATCTCCGCTCCTTCGACTAACGAGAATGAAAATGAAAACGATTGTTAGTTTTGGGTTCGCAGCGATCGCCATGGGAACATTCTTTGGAGTGGGCCTTCCCGTTCAGCCGATCAGCTAGTGTGGGTAAGGGCTCAGAAGGTGGATTATTTTAAGGTAAGAGGGCTGGTGCCGCCTGGATCTTATTCGCACGACGAAAACCAGAAAACCGCCACAATCGGAGTGAGTAAAGCAGGACAAGGTGTTGAAGAGCAGAAACAGGCAGCGTCTAACCGATCTTCGACACCTCAAAATCACAAGTTGCTTGGGAATGAAATACTTGTAAAAATGCCAAAACGCTTTGGCACTACATTTCCACCCGCCCACCGGATTACGGCTGCTCGCGCAACGTGGGCGGCGCCGCGACTCCAGCGGCCCGCAGAGCCGCTGAAGACTCGCTGGTTTCTGACTTGCGTTGGGCTGATCGTTTTTTTGGCCATCCCGGTCCAAATGTTTGCGCAAACGAGCGTGCAACCGGGGACGTTCGGAGTGAAAGTGAGCGGATTCGAGAATCTCGTTGGCGGCGGTGCCTCGACCGGCTCGGGAGGTGGGGCCGGAGGCAGTACCGAATCTGAAATTGACGTCACTCCTCAATACAAGACGTCATCCGGAACCGTGTTCGCAGCTCGGGGCGTGCTTAATTTGCTCGCCGACAGCAACGCCGGGGGATCCAGTTCTGCCTGGAGTTTGACTGCGCCGGAACTGAGCTTGTTCGCGATCGGTGACTTCGGGAGAATCGAGGTCGGGGATCGAGCTGGATTTCCTCAGAGCCTGATCGGTTTTACGCCGTCGGAGATCGCCTTTACGAGCGCGGAGTTTGGTCCGGACTCGGGTGTGAGACTCGACCCCAATGGGCGTCTTCCGACGACGTTTCTTCCTCATGCCTTGGCCGACCGCATTAACAACTTAACGTATTTGGGTTATGCTGCGCGTTTCTACGATGATCGATCACTGAAACTGATCTATCTAACTCCGCGTTCTGTTAGCGGCTTTTACGGTGCGGTCTCTTATACGCCGTCCACTGACATATCGAGCGGCTTCGATCTGGCTGGAGACACACGCACGCCTACCAGCGGATTTGAAGATACCGTGAGTCCCGGCGTCTTTCGTAACATCGTTCAGGCCGCCGTGGTTTGGAACCACCGGACGGAAGCTGTTGATCTTTCGACCGGATTAACCTATTCATACGCGAGAGGGACTGCTGGCAGTGTCAACACTCCTACGGTTCCCGAATCAGATTCGCTCAGCGGAGGTATTTCCGTGACGGTCTATGACGCCTGGACGTTCGGCTTAAGCGGTACCTATGACGGGTTTTCCACACAACACACGCACTCCAGCGCGGATCCATCTCCGGTTTCACCTTATGGCGTCGTCGCGAGCGTGAACTACGTCACCGGTGCGTGGACGTTCGGAGGGTATTACCAACATGCCACGGCCGACAGCCTTACGCCGCAATCGAGGCGGGATACCGTTGACATCGCTGAGCTTGGCCTCTCCTATCTGATCGACAAGAACCATGACTTGCTCGGCAAGGACTACTATACGGATGTTAAGCTCTTTGCGAGCGTCTATTACTACCGTTTTCGCGGCGCGCAAAGCTCTAATCCGCGCGCGGAGCAAAATGGCACGGTATTCCTCGTTGGTGGCCGCTTTTCCTTTTTCTAGTCTCAATTTAACGACGAAAAACTTTTAACTCATCATCAAATCCAAGCAAACCAAA
>DASXBV010000187.1:0-1577 GCA_036491515.1 Chthoniobacterales bacterium | reverse complement strand
TTGTCGGCGATCGGTTTCTCGCAGTAGACGTGCTTGCGCGCCGCGATCGCGGCCTTGACGCTGGCTGCCCGCTGCGAAGTTACTTGGGCATCGAAATAGACTTCGGTATCCGGGTCAGTTAGCGCCTGATTGAGGTTGGTGGTCCAGAGGGTTAAGCCGTTTTCTTCGGCCAGGGAACGCAGGTGCTGTTCATTTCTGCCAACGAGGATCGGCTCTGGCCACAGGGTATCACCGTTGCGCAGCCGGATACCGCCTTGGTTGCGGATAGCAAGGATAGATCGCACAAGGTGCTGAGTGCGCCCCATGCGACCGGTCACGCCGTTCATGACGATCTTAACGATTCGCTGTTGCATAGAAACCGGTTGGGAACAAAATTTGGGTTGTGACCGGCGCGTCGTATATTATATATCATATATCCGGTTGCAAGCGAAGTTTTGTGCCCAACCGGTTTCCGCATGAGTGATCCTCTTAAAATCGCCGTTGTCGGCTCCGGAATCGGGGCAGCCCATATTCGAGGTTTTCAGGAAATTCCAAACCTTTTTGAAGTCAAAGTTCTTTGCGACCTCAATGTCGAGCGCGCTACGGCCCTGGCCGCAAAACACGGGATCCGGGAAGTTGTCGGGAGCTTTGCGGAAGTTTGTCGCCGGCCAGATGTCGATATTATTGATATCTGTACGCCGCCCAATCTCCATCTGGAGCAAATCAATCGGGCGCTGCAATCGGGAAAGCACGTTATCTGCGAGAAGCCGCTGGTTGGTAGTCTGGCTGCACTGGATTCGGTATCACGCCTGGCGAACAAGAGCGGACTTCAGGTGATGCCAATTTTTCAATATCGGTTTGGCCACGGTCTACAGAAGCTGAAATACCTGGTTGATCGGAAGCTAACGGGCGAAGCGTTCGTCTTTAACGTGGACGTGGCCTGGTGGCGATCCAGTGAGTACTACACGAGCAACCCATGGCTAGGGAAACGGGCCACCGAATTGGGTGGCGCTTTGCTAAGTCAGGCGATTCATGCAGTAGATATGGTGCTCTACATTCTGGGGCCGGTAAAGAGTGTCTTCGGGCGCACCAGCACGCGAGTCAACCGGATTGAGGTCGAGGACTGCGTGGCGATTTCGATCGAGATGACAGACGGCTCTCTTGGCACGATGTCAGTTACCCTCGGCTCTGCGGCGGAAATCTCGCGGCACCGATTTACGTTTAGAAACGTTAGCGCTGAGAGCAGCACGGAACCTTATGCGAACTCGCGCGAACCTTGGACCTTTTCGTTCGGTGGCGAGAACGAACAAGCAAGAATCACGGAGGCGCTGAAACAATTTAAGCCTCTTCCGGAAGGCTACGCAGGCCAGTTTTATCGGTTTTATGAAGCTCTCCGAGACGGAACCGAGTTGCCGGTCACACTTATGGATGCCAGGGCGACGCTGGAGGTGATCGCAGGAACCTACCATTCAAGCCAAACGGGTGAACCCCTCGTCCTACCGATCGGCCCGGGTCACCCGAAATACGAGACACTCCAGAATTCGGCAACATGATTGAAGAAACACGACGCACGGAAGCGTTCCCAGGCGGAATCAGCG
>DASXBV010000186.1:0-6793 GCA_036491515.1 Chthoniobacterales bacterium | reverse complement strand
GAAACGCGCCACCGAATTGGGCGGCGCTTTGCTAAGTCAGGCGATTCACGCAGTAGATATGGTGCTCTACATTCTGGGGCCGGTAAAAAGAGTCTTCGGGCGCACCAGCACGCGAGTCAACCGGATTGAGGTCGAGGACTGCGTGGCGATTTCGATCGAGATGACAGACGGTTCTCTTGGCACGATGTCAGTTACCCTCGGCTCTGCGGCGGAAATCTCGCGGCACCGATTTACGTTTAGAAACGTCAGCGCTGAGAGCAGCACGGAACCTTATGCGAACTCGCGCGAACCTTGGACGTTTTCGTTCAGTGGCGAGAACGAACAAGCAAGAATCACGGAGGCGCTGCAGCTATTTAAGCCCCTTCCGGAAGGCTACGCGGGCCAGTTTTATCGATTTTATAAAGCTCTCCGAGACGGAACCGAGTTGCCGGTCACACTTATGGATGCCAGGGCGACGCTGGAGGTGATCGCAGGAACCTACCATTCAAGCCAAACGGGTGAACCCCTCGTCCTGCCGATCGGCCCGGGTCACCCGAAATACGAGACACTCCAGAATTCGGCAACATGATTGAAGAAACACGACGCACGGAAGCGTTCCCAGGCGGAATCAGCGTGAGTCATCTGAGAGTTTACGATACGCCGGCCACTGACGGGCTGGTTGGCGGCAGTCCTCACATGCACTTCGCGTGCTCGGAAGCCTATCTCGTCGTAAATGGACTAGGCTCCGTTCAGACCCTCTCGAGTGAGGGCTTCCGTGAAGTCCCACTTCGAGCGGGATCTCTGGTTTGGTTTACGCCCGGTCTGATTCATCGGCTGATCAACGAGGACGGCCACCTGGAGATTTTTGCTGTGATGGAGAACGCCGGTTTGCCGGAACATGGCGATTCGGTGTTAACTTTTCCTTTGAAGTATCTACAAGACGAAGACACCTATTTGCAAGTTGCCTTACTCGGAAGAGCAGGATCGGCGTTTGCCAATAATCGAGAGGCGTCTCAAAAGCGACGCGATTTGGCGGTCGAAGGGTTCCTCGTACTCCGCGCCGAACTGGAGAAAGGAGGATCTTTGCAGGATTTTTACGACCACTCCGTGCGCTTAGCGCGCTCAAAAGAATGCGTTTGGCGCGCGATTTGGGAGGCCGGACCTGTTAGCACGATTCGGCGCACGAAAACCTTCCTGGACAAGCTGAATGTTGGAGCGAGCGATTACCTTAACCACGGACGAGTGTTTGAGGTTCCGGTCGATCCTGAGCACGAGGACCGGAAGTTGGGAATGTGTGGAACACTCCGGCCGTACCTTCCTGAAGGAGAATTGCTTTAAACTTCCTCAATCCCCAGAGCAAACGTGAAACTTTTCGATGCGAGGATCTTTTGTATCTACTTTTGTTTGCTGCTTTCCAGCTCGCTTGGTCACGCGAAAACATTAACGGTAATCCTTCTGGCCAACGCCAGTACGCAAGACGTAATTCAAAACTTTTTGAAGGAGTACAGCCGTGAAAATTCGGGAATTGATTTTAACGTCTCGATTGTTCAGTACCCTGCGCTCACCGCGAAGATCAACACGCTGGTCACTGCCGGTGAACCTCCTGATATTCTAGAGGTAACCACGGCATATATTCAGACCTATGCAGAACAGGCCCTGAATTTGGCCGAGTACGCAAACGGGGCCGACCTATTAAAGCGGTATCTCCCAAGTTACCAGGCCTTCATCAAGTCTGGCGATAAAGTGATCGGAATCCCGATCGAAGCAACCGTCAATGGCCTTTTCTATAATAAGGAACTATTCAAACAAGCAGGAGTGAGTGTGCCAACTGATCCCGATCACGTGTGGACCTGGCCGGAATTCAAGGAGACTGTCGGAAAAGTAATGAAACTACCATCCTGCAGGATCGGAGTTGCCTACGACTGTAGCGTGCAGAGATGGTCCAACCTGCTCTACCAGGCAAACGGCCGTTGGATTTCTTCAGACGGGAAGTCAATTTTGCCGAATCGAGAAGCCGCCAAACAAGCGCTTACTTACTTTCGAAGTCTGATCGAGGCGAAGTTGGTACCCACTTCTTCCTGGCCCGGAAAAACTGACGGAGGTCCGCTCTTCGAGACGGGAGTCACGGCAATGATGTGGGCGGGCAATTGGGAATTAAAAACACTCGTAGCAAGTGGAACACGATTTCCGTTCGGGACTACTTATTTTCCGAAGGATGTCATTCGTGCTGCCTGTCCCGGGGGAGAGTTTTTGATCGGCTTTGGGAAATCGCCATATCATGAGGATGCAGGGAAGGTGTTGCTTTGGTGGGCCGAACCGTCGACGACGAAGCGTTATCTGGAAAGTCTCGGTGGTTCACTCCTGAGCCCGATGAGGGATCTCCCGATAAATTACGGGAAATATGCCGATTACCTGAAGCCGATGCTGGACGACTTGTCTGTAACGCCGCAATGGGTTGCGGAGGATCTGGCGAAACCCGAGTTGAATCTGCTGCAGAATGATTTGCTCGAGCAGCTGATCCGCTACTCCACCGGGAGGTCGCAGTTCGACGCGACTATCTCGGAAATAGAAAAACTAGGCTCTCAGGTCCTTGAACCAAATCGGCCCGCAGCCAAATAAAAAGTTAGCCTATGGCTTCCTCTGACAGCACTGATTCCGTCCCAGACACAGTTGGCAAATCCTCTTCCGGTCCGCCGCGTTCTTCGTCCGGCCGTCAATCCACGTTCCAGTTGGCGCCTTACTTGTTTTTAATACCCACCGTAGGCATCATGTTGCTTTTCAGCGTCTTCCCGATGTTTTACGGCCTGTGGATGTCACTGCAGAAATTTGATGTCATCCGGGGCACAGTCAAGTTTGTTGGATTAGGCAACTACCTCCAGTTGTTTCACGACGCGCAATTTGGTCTAAGCGTGCTAAATACGGCCTGGTACACGTTCACCGTGGTCCCCCTGATCGTTGCTGGAAGCATAGCTATCGCCGTTTTTCTACGTGAAAGCAGACCTGCGCGATTGTTAGCTCGGGTCGGCTTTTATATTCCGTTTGTCTTGTCACCGGTGGTAGTAGCCACTTCCTGGAAATGGCTTTTGAATGAAGACCTCGGCGTCATCGACGGATTTCTTAAGTGGACCGGGGCATCAACGATTCCATGGTTGACAGACGACTTTTCCGCGCGTGTGTGTGTCGTCGCCATCACCGTGTGGAATCTGGTCGGGTTTTATATGCTTATGGTTTTGGCCGGGTTAAGCCAGATCAGCGTGGAGCTTTACGAAGCGGCCAGAATTGAGGGGGCAACAGCGTGGCAGCGGTTTTGGCGGATTACCCTGCCGATGCTGAGGCCTACGATCCTGTTAGTTGTCATTCTGGCAACGATTCACGCCACCCAAGCCTTCGAAATGATATTACTGCTCACCGCTGGAGGACCGGGTGATGCGACCCGACTTGTCGTGCAGAACATGTATCAGTCTGCGTTTGGTCGGCTGCAGCCCGGCTAT
Source organism: Chthoniobacterales bacterium (assembly GCA_036491515.1). Taxonomy (GTDB): domain Bacteria; phylum Verrucomicrobiota; class Verrucomicrobiia; order Chthoniobacterales; family JAFAMB01; genus JAFAMB01. The sequence goes on along the minus strand of DASXBV010000186.1, from coordinate 3,323 downwards.
GGAGTTGCCCAGGCCGTGGTACTTTTGCCGGTGATCCTGTTTGTCGCTTGGCTCCAGATGCGATTGTTCAAACAAGAGGGGATTATCTAGCGTAACGACTTCAAAGTAGCATAGGCTTCGGGTAGGGCGAGGTTCCGGTAGGGCGAGGCTCCGTCCGAGCCGGCTTGGCGCGTCGCCCCCGGCCGGGGTCTCGCCCTGGCCGGATGCTACCATGATCTGCGAGACGGTAGTTTCAAGTGAAAACGAGCAAAAAGAAAGGCATGGCTTTCGGAAAAGTCGCGTACGATTGCGGTGCGCTCGGCGTTTGCATCGTATTTCTGATTCCCGTGCTCTGGGCCATTTTTTCCGCGTTCCAATCGCCCGGCAATTTATTTACCTTTCCGCCAAACTTCGACCCACGAGGATTTAGTCTCGTAAACTTCAAGGCGGTGTTTGCAACCGGGGATGTGCCGAGATATGCAATGAATTCAGTGATCGTAGCTACGCTGAGCAGCCTGCTCACGGTAGTCGCGAGTTCCATGGCTGGATTTGCCCTTGCCAAATATCGGTTTTTGGGCCGGCAATTTATCTTCTTGCTGATCATCAGTGTCCTCTTGGTTCCACTGCAGGTCCTGATGGTGCCGGTGTTCCTGGTCCTGAAAGCTCTGGGCTGGGTAAATACCTTGATCGGAATCATCGTCCCGCCGGCAGCAACCGCCACCGGGACTTTTATGATGCGCCAGTACATCATGGGAATTCCGGACGAATTGCTTGAAGCTGCCAGGCTGGATGGAGCATCACACTGGAAGATATATCGCCATGTGATTCTGCCATTGTCTGCTCCGGCGTTGGGAGCGGTGGGAATTTTAAGCTTTACCTGGCGGTGGAACGATTACCTGTGGCCGCTAATTGTAATTAACAATCAGCAGAATTATACGGTGCAATTATCATTGGCGAACCTGGTAGGAACTAATACAGTTGAGTGGGGGACATTGTTGGCCTACGCAACCCTGGCAATGCTGCCGGTGCTCGTGGTGTTCCTCTGCTTCCAGCGCTTTTTTGTGAAAGGATCCCTGGCGGGAAGCGTTAAGGGTTAAAGACATTTGGAGATCAGCATGGAAACAGTAAGACTCGGAATCGTTGGAATTGGCTCGATGGGTACGATACACGCGCAAAGCGTCGTGGATGGCAACATCCCTCGTTGCAAACTTGCTGCCGTCTGTGATCCGAAGGTCGAGCGCATAAATAAGTTCCCGTCTGCCGAGGGTTTTGTGTCGGTTGACGATTTCCTGCGATCATCTGAGACCGATGCTGTGCTGATTGCCACTCCACATTTCGCTCACACCACCATTGGGATACAGGCGCTCGAAACCGGTCGACATGTGCTCGTTGAAAAACCGATTTCGGTCCACAAAGCCGATGCCGAACGTCTGATCGCCGCGCATCGGCGTTCGAATCAGGTGTTTGCAGCTATGTTCAACCAGCGTACCGACCCCTTTTTTCAGAAACTCCGCATGTTATTGCAATCTGGTGAACTCGGACAGATCAGGCGCGTTAACTGGACGATCACTAACTGGTTCCGTACCGAAGCATATTATCTGTCGAGCGACTGGAGAGCGACCTGGGCGGGTGAGGGAGGTGGCGTTTTGCTCAACCAGTGTCCACACAATCTGGATCTATACCAATGGATCTTTGGAATGCCGGCAGCCGTCCGAGCGTTTTGCCGCTTCGGCCGGTATCATGAAATCGAAGTAGAAGACGATGTAACCGCATATCTCGAGTATTCCGACGGCATGACGGCCGTGATCAGCACTTCTACCGGAGAGGCGCCGGGCACTAACCGTCTCGAAGTGGCCGCCGAACGAGGTAAAGTCGTGATCGAAAATGATCAATTCCTCTTTACCCGAAACGAAGTGCCGGCGAGTGAATTTTCAAGAACAGATCCCGGCCGTTTCTCTGCGCCGGCGACTTGGGATATTCGAATACCGATTGAGGGCCATGGCGCCCAACACAATGGGATTCTGGCGAATTTCGTTGCGGCTATACTGGACGGAGCGCCGCTGATTGCACCGGCTCAGGAAGGCATTCATTCGCTGGAACTGGCAAACTCGTTTCTGCTCTCGAGTTTGGAAAATCGGTCAATCCAGCTTCCCATGGACGCAGCATTGTTCGAGCAACATCTTAAAAGGCTGATCGCTTCTTCTGTCCGCCGGAAGCGAAAGGTTATCAGGGAAGCCTCTGACGATATGGCCAGCTCTTTTCGCTAACTAATAAATTATGAGTACAGGTTACGATTACGCTCCGAAAGGAAAGGCCGAGCCCGTCTGCCGACCGGGTGACTTCATATTTGCCGCCACCGCCCTCGATCACGGCCACATCAATGGGCAGTGCAACGGGCTGATCGAAGCAGGGGCAGAATTACGCTGGGTTTTCGATCCCGATCCACTCAAGGTGGAAGCCTTCCGGAAAGCGTTTCCCCAAGCTGCAGTCACCGAGTCGCTTGAGCAGATCCTGGAAGATCCGGAGATTCAGCTGATCGCGGCAGCCGCCGTCCCTTCGGAGAGAGGACCGCTCGGAGTGCAGGTCATGCGAGCGGGCAAACATTACTTTACAGATAAGACCCCATTTACTGAGCCGGGACAATTGGCGGAGGCCAGGAGGGTCGCAGCAGAGACAGGCAAGAAATACATGGTTTACTACAGCGAACGACTGCACGTCGAATGTGCGGTGTTCGCCGGGGATTTAATCGAGCAAGGAGCGATTGGCCGGGTGGTACAGGTTCTCGGACTGGGGCCGCATCGCCTTAGCGCCGAAGCACGGCCGTCTTGGTTCTTCGAAAAGGCGAAGTACGGCGGGATCTTGTGTGACATCGGAAGTCATCAAATCGAACAGTTCCTTTTCTACTCGGGAGCCTCTGACGCCACCGTAACTTCCGCACGAGTAGCCAATTACGCGAACAAAGGTTACCCGGAACTTGAAGACTTTGGTGACGCTTCGCTGGTCGCGGACAACGGCGCGACTTCCTATTTCCGCGTGGATTGGTTGACGCCTGACGGCCTGCGCATTTGGGGGGATGGCCGCACGATCATTCTGGGTACTGCCGGCTATATCGAAATGCGAAAGTACATCGACATCACCCGCGAAGCCGTTGGTGACCAGCTGTTTTTGGTGAACCAACATGGTGAGCAACACTTCGCGCTACATGGAAAGGTTGGCTTTCCCTTCTTTGGCCGGTTAATTCTTGATTGTCTTCATGGTACAGAGATAGCCATGAGCCAGAACCACGCATTTAAGGCTGCCGAGCTTTGCCTGATGGCTCAGGCCGCCGCGCGGCGCATAGAGTA
>DASXBV010000185.1:0-5712 GCA_036491515.1 Chthoniobacterales bacterium | reverse complement strand
GAATCCGCGGAATGTTAGGCGGGCGTGCTGCTGAGGAGGTAGTGTTCGGCGAAGTCAGCACCGGCGCACAAAACGATCTTGAGCGCGCCACCGCCCTAGCCCGTCAGATGGTGGCCATGTATGGAATGAGCGAGCGTCTCGGCTTGTCCAGTTGCGCGCAACGTCAGCCGTTGTTTCTGAACAGTCCGGAGTCACAGATTCAGCGGGACTGTAGCGAGCTGACCGCTCGCGAAATAGATGAGGAAGTAAGAAAACTGCTCGCTGAGACTTATGATCAGGCGAAGGAGATTCTGTCCACCCATCGCGACGAGCTCGAACGCGTAACTGTCAAGTTGCTTGAAAGTGAAGCCATGGATGGGGAAACATTTTACAGGCTCGTGGGCCGAAAGGAGCCGGCCATCGGCGATAGCGATCGTGAAGTGATCGCCGGTAGCTTAAGGGAAGTGAACCAGCATGCCGGTTGAGTTCATCTGGCCTTATTTCGCCATGAAAATGAGAATTCCATGAACGCGCTGCAGGTGTTCGAGCCCGATGCGCGTAGCGTTTACACTATCGAAATGGTGGCACAGATGGCCCGTGTGCCGCGGCGGCTGATAGTTCTCTATTACAAACTCGGATTGGTGTCGGCGATCCGCGACCCCGCCTGCAGCGGTTGGTATTTTGACGATGAGGCTATCCGTATCGTGCGCCGTATCGAATACCTCCGTTCTGCGTGTGGCGTAAACCTTACCGGCATCAAGCTGATTCTCGAGCTGGTAGATGAAGTCGAGCGGTTGCGGGAAGAGCTCCGTTTTCAACACCGGCGCTAGGGGGTGTCGATCGAGTCTCGACGGAGGCCACTGGAGCCACGATGCTGGCTGGCACAAGCCGGGAGTAGCACGAGAATAAAACTGGTGCGGGAGAGATTTGCACGGCTTCCATTATGTTGACGCAGGCGCGGAGTAATGCTCCGTTACTCCAGCCGCATCGATTCGAGCTCGGCGAAGACGTAGCCGATGAAAATGTCTGCCTCAATCCGTAGCGGAATGCGTTTGTCGTCATCAGATAGCCAGCCGCGGCCACCCTTGAATAGCTTGTGTTCCTTCAATTGCATTTTTTTGTCTATCCGGAACAGCTTCAGATCGAGTTTAATCGCGTCTCGCTTCTGCCCGTCGACTCTGATGGTCTCCCGGCCCAAAACCTTTACCCTAGCGAGATAAGGAGCGTTGGATGCCCACACGACGATCGATTCAGTTTCACCGTCCGCAAGCGGCTGGCTCCTTACCCAGAGAAGTGCCGTAGCCATATCGAAAACCGGACTGAATTTGAAAATGTTTTGCTTGGGCGATTGATCACCTGGGATTTTTTCCCGAAGCCCTGTCACTTGATCCGATCCGAAATCGACGTCCGTTTTTACTGTTTCTGAACGATATTGCTCCTCCTGGGAGAAATGGATTGGTCTCAGAGTTGTTTTGTTCTCAGTTGCGTGCTGATGTACGTCGAATTTGAATAGGACTCGCGGGAACCCGGAAGTCCCGCCGGCGGCGTCGATCTCGAAGGTATTCCGGGTTGGCGAAAAAAGGTGAATGTCGGCCTTGGCGGCCTGGAGACCGCTCCAGCCGAATCGATAGGCCAGATGCATCGGAGGAGGTGCAGTGAAGCTGCCCGGCCCCTTATCCGACGTGAGCGATCTCGCCCAGTCCGGGGTTTCCCCCGGATAAGCCACGCATCGCGTCGCCAAGAGGATAATCGTAATGATCCAAGCTATGGAATGACGCGCTCGGCTCTTCGGGTAATTATCCATCCTAAATTGTCAGAGCTGGATCGGCAAAACGTCCAATCGCCTCTTTCGGAAATCAGCTCGACGTGTTGGCCGACCTGCAGGCTTTCCACCGGCCGCGCGGTAACAGCCGGTCCGTATTTCAGATCAGTCGCAGATTCGACGACCAAGGCACGATTCGGATCTTTTGATCCTGACCCAACCCAGAAAGACATTCCAACACTACCGACGCAAATAAGTGCGGCTGCAATACACGCGCTCCGCCAAAACGCAATGAAGCGCACGCGCGGTCGCAAAGCAGGAAGGAGACAAAACGCAGCGGTCCAAAAAGTGATCGAAGCGATCAGTGGGAAGTAATCCGCGTACATGCCGATCCGCTCGCGAAAAGTAGGCTGATCGTCGTTTCCAACGATCCTGAGCGCGGTTTGCAAGTTGGCTTTCGCCTCTTCCAGCCTTGGGTTCAGGACAAGCGCACGCTCGTAATTAAGAATCGCTCTTCCTTGATCGCCCAATTTGAACCAGGCGTTCCCAAGATTGTAAAAGAGGTCGGCACTGTATTCATGCATGCCCGCCAACTGGAGGTAATCCACTTTTGCCTCTTCGTATTTCCCATTCTGATACGCCTCATTGGCGGCCTCCCAGGTTGGCGCCCCAAAAGAAGATGACATGGCGAAAGACAGATAGAAGGCTGAAATCAGGAAGTATTTCGTCCAATTCATGCCGTTGCTTTGCAGCGATCCAGCACATTCTTTATCCGCACTCTTTCGTCTTCGGTTAAACATTCTGAGCCAAGATGCCCGTAAATGGTTGCTCCTCTGGCCTCCAGAAGCGCGCGCACCTCGCTGCGCAACTCTACCGGCAAGGCCTCCTCGCTGATCGCCTCTTCGAGAGACATCTGCGCTTTCACTTTGTCCCGAATTTTCGAGAGGACATCCAGCTCCAGAAGTCGCACCGCAGCCTGCAAAACCTCTGGGCGATTGTTCGATGCGTCGACTTTCTTCCATAGTGCACGCCTTTCACGATTTAAGGCTCGGAGCGGCAGACTCGCAATTCTGACATTCCTGAACCAGAGCCCGAAGACAAGCAGGAGAAGAGAACCGGCAGGAATAGCTTGACCTATCCAAAAGATCGGTTGCGCCACCAAAGGGAGAAACGAGCCTGGAGAGGGGCGGCGTGTCTCAATGTCCAGGACGTCCGGAATCGGCTGCGTTCTGATCTGCGGCACAGGCGGCGATGCACCGGTCGTAACCGGAGGGGCTGACAAGTCCGGCAGTCGTTCTCCGTCGACTTCAATGGTGATCGGCGTGGATTTCAAGGTTACGTATTTTTCCGCGTTTGGATCGAAATAGGAAAATTCGATCACCGGCAACTTTGCTGCCGGTGCCGGCTTTTCGGCTACCAAAGGATAATTAAAGGTTTTAACAGCGCTTAAACCGAGGTCGTCCAATGCTTCGGTCTCTTCAGATGGATGGTATGTTCGCCATCCGTCCGTATCGGTCAGCGTTGGCTGCTCCATCCGATCAAAATTGCCGAGCCCTTTGATTTCAACCTTCATGCTGACGGGGTCGCCAGTTCTTGTTTTGGTGGGCTGCACGGAAGTTGCCAGAGTGAAATCGCCGACGGCCCCCGAAAAGCTTGCGGGCCGACCAGCGGCCGGGAGCGCCTTAATATCAATCGAAGCGCCGTTCGTTTTCACGTCAATCACCTGTTGCTGGTAATCTTCGAAAGGATCGACGAACCCGGGCGCATTCCTCGACCCGAACGGGGTCGAAACAAGAAAGCTCTGAGATGCGGACTGCAGTTCCAGCTTCCCCGGTTTGACGCCAGTCAGAGCCGTCCTATAGACAACCACATGGTATGGCCGGCCGTTCAATTCAAACTGCTTCTCGCCCGGTTCCGGGTACTTCTTTGTCACGAAACCTTCACCGTCGATGATCGGGTACTGGCCTTGCGGGTAGGGCTGGTACTGAATCCGTGGATTGAAATAAAAACGTAGTTCGATCGGGATCTGTTCACCTACGTATGCCGATTCTTTTGGTACGACGAGCTCCGCAAAATAAGGCTTATCGGAAGCCGCCGGACGTCCGGCGTTATTGCTATCGTTATGAATGATTTTCAGAGTTAAGGTCGATGTCCGATAGGTCTTACCGCCTGCCGACACTTCCACTGGCGGGATTTCATAGATTCCCTCCTTCGTGGGTGTCACGATGTACGTAAATGTGACGATAGTCGTAGCCTGAAAGTTAAGTATTTGGGTGTGACTCGAGGTACCCGCAAAATTAATCGACAGCCCATTCGCGGAAACGGTTGGAGGACGCGTGACTCTCGCATTTTGGATTTTGATTTCCAACTGGACGGGATGATCTACGTCGGTGACCGTCTCGGAAAGCGATGCGGAGATGGACGGTTCGGCAACCGCGAGAGCCGCGATCCCGAGTAAAAGGATTAAGGCAGTCAATAAGCTTTTCATGTCACCAATCACGAAGAACGCCGCGGTCAGTTTTCCGCCGCATAAGATCGATCTTGTCACCCTCATCTTTTAACGAATCGAGGAGACCGAGCGCTTCGTCGCCCGACATCTGTCCCGGTTTTGACTCCAACGGTTGATGCATTTGCTGTTGTTGGTCGGACGGTGCCAGCTCTCGGAGTTGTCCATCCTTTTTAGGGCCCGGCGTCGGTTCATCTTGCGGGTCGCTTTCGTTCCCGTCTTCGGGTGCATCGGAGGGTTCCTGTTGTTGGTCTCCCGGCGCTTGCTCATCGTCGGACTCCATTCCTCCAGAGCCAGATTGAGATTGTTGATCAGGCTTCTGCCCCATTTGATCCTGTTTGTTCCGGTTTCGCTGTCTGCGTCTCTGATGTTGCCGCTGTTGTGTTCGTCGCCTTTGCTGTTCTTCTTCCTTCTGCTTCTCGGCCTGTTTGATCCGCTCTTCCAGAAGGCTAAGGTTTTTTTTCGCTTGTTCGTCTCGCGGATTCAGATCAAGCGCTTGATGATATTGATAGCGAGCGTCGTAGTAGCTCGACAGTTGTTGTTCGATATTCTGGGCATTATTTCCCTGCATGAAAAGGGCGTTGCCACCATTGTAATAGGCCTTTTGTCTAAGAGTTGGGTCACTGCTTACCATGGCCTTGGCGTAACCCTCAAAGGCTTCGTCATATCTCTGTAGTCGGTACGCCGCGTCCCCAAGGTTGAAGTTGATCGTGGGAGAGGCCGGATCGTGTTTTAGATCTTCTCGGAACTTCTCAATGGCGCTGTCGAAATCTCCCTGATTATACCGGTCGATTGCTGTGTCGGCGTGCGCGTTCAGAATTAACGCCGACATCGCCACTGCGACCGCGCTTCCAGAGCGACTCACGCCGATCGCTTTCCGCCGTTTGCTCAACGCCGCGGAGAGCAAGAGAAGGAGGAGCCCCAATGCGACCGGCCAGCGGTACCGCTCGATCGGTACCCGGACCGAACGGTCGTCGATATCTCCCTTACCCAGCTTCAGAAGACCGTCGCTAATCAATCGCGAAATCGTTCCATTTTCCAGATGAGCGTAAAAACCGCCGGTTTGTTGAGCGATCTCGCGGAGTCGGCCTTCGTCCAGCTGGGAACGGACAATTTGTCCGTCGCGATCCCTTAGATACAAATGATGATCAGGATCGATCGGAATGCCTGAACCTTCTTTCGTTCCGATCCCGACCGTGAAAATGCGAATGCCGTAAGACGCGGCCTGCTTGGCAGCCGCGATCGCATCCTCTTCAAGATCTTCTCCGTCGGTTAGGAGCACCAGGGCGCGATAGGATCCCTCGGATTTGCCTAAAGCCAGTTCTGAGGACTGGATCGCGGAGGTTATATCGGTTCCGCCGCGTTCGACAGTTTTGGTGTCGAGTTGATTAATCGCGTCGACCACCGCCGGATAGTCGACAGTTAATGGAGCTTCGACTTGTGCCGCTCCGGCAAAAGCGACGAG
>DASXBV010000184.1:0-32252 GCA_036491515.1 Chthoniobacterales bacterium | reverse complement strand
GGGTCTTGCCCAACAACCAACGATCGCGCCAGTCCGATCCAACATCATACTGAAATTTCAGCTGTTGCGTTGTAGCGGTTATTCGGTTCTCGGTTACGGTCGCCGTGAAATCGGCTAAAACCCCGCGCCTGAAACCCATAGGATCAAAGTCGGAGGAAGAATAATGCCAACCACAAAGCTGTTTGACCTGAACTTTTTGTTTGTTTCAGCCGCGTGTCTTTCGTTTCCGATAGCCAGTGCCCGGGCTGCCAATCCGGAAGCGACGGCGACACCGGATTCAGTTGAGGAAAAAGTAAACGCTTTGCGGGATAAAGCGAAATCGACGGCAGACATGGTCGAAGCAGAGGACGAAGGTGTGAAACTCTGGGATAAAGAGTTAAATCGAGTATATGGCGAACTGCTGCGTCAGTTGCCCAGGGAGGACAAATCCGCGCTGAAAGACTCGCAGCAGGAATGGCTCAAATTCCGCGATCGTAATCTTAAGCTGATTCAAGTCGCCTATGGGAATGCGGAGGGAACCATGTATCACGTCTTTGCCGCTCGCGCCGCGCTTGATGTGGTGAAAAGCCGAGTGCTTGACCTGCGTGGTTACCTGGAAGTTGTCGAGACGGCTTGGCCGTCCGGCACGGGCGAGCAATGATCCGCCGCTCTCTGTCAGGCCTGTGTTTTTTCAATTTTTGCGAACTGTTACCGCCTTGACTTGGCGCACCCAGCGCGCTGGGCGTTTCTCGCCGGGAACGATGATGCGGAAAGGCCCCTCGCGGAGTGGCAGCGGTTGGCTGTCCTTGGTGTCCGCCAAGAGAATAACGCGGCCGGTCAACTCCGGGTCAAGCTCAGCTAACGAGAACGCTGCTCGGTATCCGTCGGTCGCTTCAACGAGCACAGTCATCGCCACGATTTCACGGATACCCGCCATCCCGGAATCGGGCAGGAGGCCACCGGCCTTGAGCACTTCCATCAGTGGGGTGCCGGAATAGACAATCTCTTTGCCCGGATTTTGCGGATCGGTGATGCGCGCCTCTGCCCGAGGCATTCTATGCAGCTCGGAGGCGTCGATTCGTCGGGGATTGGGCAGGTCCCCGCGCAAGTCCAGCAAGTGTTCCGCCTGAACGTTAGCATCGCCTGCATCGCCGGTCTTATCCTGGGTCCACCCGCTATCGACGGACTGTAAATAAAGCACCCACGTCAGGCTCAGAAACAGGGTGCAAGAGGCAAAACGATTCCACCTGATCATCATATTCACGTACCAGTTCTAGTCCTCTCTCAGTTGTAGATCAAAAACGCAGTGGAAAGTTGCGCAATCGATGGCCGAACAGGAGGATGGGTTTATGGAACAATCGATTCGCAACGAAATCCCTGGCACCGTGAAAGAGATAATCTCGGACAAGGTGCTGAGTGAGATCATCGTGGAGACCGCCATCGGCGAGATGGCCGCCGTTATCACCACACGCTCGGTGCAAGACATGGGACTTAAGGTAGGCGATCGCGTCGCAGCCCTGGTCAAAGCCACGAACGTATCCGTTCGTCGCCAAACTTAAGGGGCCTTAGCCCCAAAAACCGAAGAAGGTGAACCGCAGATTTCACAGATTCCGCAGATGATTGAAGCCAAATAGGTTGCCGTTAACCGCCGCAAAAATTCTTTCGTAACAAAATGTGGACCGGAGCGACCATGTGCCCTTCTCCTCTAATCTGCGCAATCTGCGGTTTCAAATTCGGAATCTAGGTTAACCGCTGGCTAAGCTAGCTCGCGCTCAGCGGTTTGGATAGCTCTAGCAAGGGTGGAGAGTGCTGAGCTTAACGTTCGAGAGAATTCCCAGTTGTTAGCAAAGGCCGCGCCATCCGCTGTTTGAAAGGGGAGTGCTATGGTCACCGATGCTTCAGGGATGAGACGTGCTGACATTGTCGTCAGGATCTCGGTCAACTGCGCCCGCGCGTGGGTCGCACGGGACGAAGTATCCAGTAGCGCGACCGCCTTGCCCGGGAATTCAACGCTGGCGACTAGCCAGTCAAGAGCGTTCTTCAGACATCCCGGCACGCCGTGCGCGTATTCGGGGCTGGAAATCAGCAACCCGTCCGCGAAACCGACCTCGGCGCGCAACTCAAGCACGGACTGCGGCGGTGTTTCGCCGTCGAGGTCCGGGTTGAAGTGCGGCAAGGCGCCCAGATTCGCGTATAGCATGATATCGACGCCGGGCGGTGCCAGTATCTGAGCAGCTCGCAGCAGCGCGGTGTTGGAGGACGTTGAGCGAAGGCTACCCGAAATGGCAAGGATCCGCATGCCCCCAAGGTAGGTTCCAGCCGAGGCCTGCTGCAACTTTTCCTACGCCGGGCTCTTGGATGCATCCGCATCCTGTTGCCGGTGCGAGCTAACTGAACCTATTGCGCGGGCGTGATGGCAGTCATAAAGTGTTGGAAAGCGCTAAAATGATCTTCTGGCCTTTAGCTACCGCCGAGCAAAATCCGCTTGAGCTCGGGCATCCAGTGTCCTGTCCCCGAAATAGCAGGTACTTTGTTGCGATCAAAATGGGCCGTCGGCAAGGCGCGAGGAGGGAGCATATCTGAATCGATACGTGACCGACGAGCAACGCAGCCGCCGGCCCATTTTCATCGCAACCCTCTGGGCCGGGGCCAGTTGGCTGTTTTTCCGCGTTGCTCGCTCGCCCCGTATGATTCAGATATGGGCGCTTCGTTACCGCCAGTCCGGCTCGGACCGCCTTGAAAAACAGCCAACTGACCTCCGGCAAAGTACCTGTTATTTCGGGGACAGGACACTAGCTCCCATCCTTGCCAAGAAGACCGGGTGTCCTTTTTACGATGTTATTCGAACCCTTTTCTTTGCCCTTTCAGCCTTAGCGATGGCAACTTCTGGATACGCTCAAGCGCCGGCTACTCCGGCAAACCCGGCACCAAGTCCGCTGACCACGCCAGCGCCACCGCAGGGCAAGCCCGGCCCCGCCGGGCAGCCGGTGGCGGATCAAGACACAGTGACCCGGTTGCAGATCTTCTTGGATGAGCATTCATTTGGGCCAGGAAAGATTGATGGACGTTGGGGCGAGTTTATCGGAAAGGCGTTGCAACGTTTCCAAGCTGCCCATGGCCAACAACCCTCCGGTCAGATCGATTCGGCTGTGCAACAGGAATTACAAAAGATTTCACCGGTCTACACCACTTACACGTTAACCGCCAGTGATCGGCATTGGGTCGGGAAGGTTCCTTCAAGCCCCGCTGGAATGGCAAAGCTGAAAAGAGTCTTGTATCGCTCCGCTTTGGATTATGTCGCCGAACGCTATCATGCTGATCCGGAGTTCATCCGGAAACTGAATTCGGGTCGGAGTCTGAACGAGTTGAAAAAAGGCACCAGGGTCCAAGTACCCAATGTGCAGCCGTTCCAGATCGAATCTATTCGGGCTGTGCCGGATCTGCCGCCAAAACCGGAGTTCGCTCAACGCATCATCAGAGTTGATACAAAAGGTCGCATGCTCGATTTGGTAGACGCAAACCGAGTCATCGCTTCTTTTCCGATAACTCCTGGATCAAAAAGCCTGCCGGCGCCGATTGGTACTTGGAAAGTTGAGAAAGTCACGACAATGCCTATTTTCCGTTGGGACGAAGCAATGCTGAAGCATGGACGGCGAAGCAGCCACTTTTATACGATCCCGCCAGGTCCACGTAATCCGGTTGGGATCGTCTGGATAGGTCTGAACAAAAAGGGCGTCGGCATTCATGGTACCGACAGCCCCGATACGATCGGTCGTTCGGCCAGCCACGGGTGCATTCGCCTGGCAAACTGGGACGCGGCTCGATTAGTTAATCAGGTTACCGTGGGAATGAGGGTCGAGATTTACTGAGAAGCAGTAGCGAGCATCCAGCTAAAATTCAGAGAAAAACTAGCCCGTGTCCCAGGCCCCCTTGTTCAATGAAACCTTTTATAGGGAACTGAGGCTGCTCCTCGAGTGGCGTCGCGACGTGCGCCGCTTTCGCACCGATCCGCTGCCCAATGGGTTAGTCGAGGAGCTTGTCTCGCTCGCGTCGCTTGCCCCATCAGTCGGCTACTCGCAACCAACTCGTTTTGTTCGCGTCGACGATCCTAAACGCCGGGCTTCGGTGATTGAATGTTACGAACGCGCAAATCTAGCGGCGCTGTCGCTTTACCAAGACGAAGACGCTGAGCTTTATTCCCGGCTTAAGCTCGCCGGGCTGCGCGAATCGCCCGTGCACCTGGCTGCCTTTTGTGACAGTGCGACCTCTACAGGCAAGGGACTTGGGCGGCAGACGATGCCGCACGCACTACAGTATTCCGTGGTGATAGCTATCTGCATACTCTGGCTCGCTGCACGCGCACGCGGGGTGGGCGTCGGTTGGGTTTCGATCCTAGAACCCGAGGTTGTTACGCGTGTACTGGACGTGCCCGAATCGTGGGAGCTCATCGGTTACCTTTGCGTAGGTTACCCATGTGGCGATGATGATAGGCCGGAACTTATGCGCGCCGGTTGGGAAAAACGCGATCCCCGCGCCGACACGATGCTTGTCCGCTAAGTACCTGCAGATTACTTAGGCTTCATTTGGTACGATCAGTGCGGGATCCAGCTTCCCGTCAAGGGCGTCTAGACAGTTCCTGGCCGCCACTTCGTCCATGCGCTGTGCGCATTCTTCCGTGAGCGCCGCGACGTGCGGCGATAGGATCACATTTTCCAATCCAAGCAAGGGGTGATGCGCCGGGAGTGGCTCCTCCTTGAACACGTCCAGCCCTGCCCCTCGAATCAACCCCGTCCGTAAAGCGTTTACTAGTTCATCCTCGTCAACCACTCCGCCGCGCGCGGTAGAAATTAGGAATGCAGTCGGCTTCATCGCCGCGAACTCTTTGCGGCCGATCAAACCCGCGGTTTGCTGGATCAACGGCACATGGACGCTCAGGAAGTCACAGATTGCCAGTCCTGGTAAGAGATCCATGACCGGTTCAACCTGAAATTCGTCAAACACCGCATCCGGAACGAACGGATCATAAACCACCACGCGCATGCCAAAAGCCGCCGCGCGAACGGCGACAGCGCGGCCAACGCGGCCGAAGCCGACCAACAACAATGTCTTCCCAAGTAGATCCACCGCGAGCAGGCTTTCTCGAAACCGCCAATTACCAGCCCTGATCGCGCGGTCGTAGGCGATCGCTTGTTTAGCAAGGGCGAGTATGAAACAGAGCGTATGCTCGGCCACGGTAGTAGCATTGGCCGAACCAACGGTGGTAAGCGGAATCTTGCGCCGGCGCAAAGCTGCTAGATCAATGTTGTCGTAGCCCACGCCGCGTCGCGAAACCACCTTTAGTACTCGCGCAGCTTCTATGATCCTTTCAGTGATCGGCGTTGTCCCAACGAGAATAGCGTCGACGTTGACGACCCGACCAATCAGCTCTTCCTCGCTAGTTCGATTCCGGCAACGATCAATCACGACATCGTCGCGTTGAGTCAGGACATTGAGCCCAGCCTCACGCATCGGATCAGTCACTAATACCTTAGGCATAGTTCGGCTGAATATTCAGTATGGCCCGCGCTGAGTTAAAGCCGCTTTATCTGCCGAAGGACCGCGACCCATCGTCTGTAGGACTTCTGCGGCTTTCGCAACCATCAGACGCACATCGCTGCTCACTGTGACGAATTGGAAACCTTGCCGAATCATCTTTTGCGCATTGGCTGTGGAACCCGTGTGAATTCCAGCCACGATTTTTTTCTTTCGCGCCTGAGCCACGATGTACTCAATGGCTTTGACGACGTCCGCTTCAGTCGGATCAAGCTGCGGTTCGCAACCAAGCGCTAACGCGAGATCCGCCGGGCCGACATATATAGCGTCTAGTCCTTCGACCGAAAGAATCTCATCAAGATTATCAAGCCCTGCCCGCGTCTCGATCATTGCCATTGTAATAATGGTCCGATTCGCGTTGGCAACGTAATCTGGCCCGGCATAGATGTTCGCCCGAATCGGGCCACAGCTTCGTCTGCCCGCGGGTGGGTAGCGACAAGCGGCCACGAATTCGCGCGCTTCCGCGGCAGAATTGATCATCGGACAAATCACACCGTAAGCACCGGCATCCAGGACTTTCATGATGATAGCTGGATCCAGCCAGGGAACCCGTGCGAGCGGTACGGTGCGGGTTGTCGAGATCGCCTGGAGAATGCCTACCGCAATCTGATAGTCGATCAGGCCATGCTGCAGATCGATTGTCAGCGAGTCCCATCCCTGATGGGCCATCACTTCAGCCGAGAAAGTTGCAGGCAGACTTAGCCAGCCGTTGACTGCGCATGCATCCTGTTGCCACAGAGTTCTCAATAAATTTTCGCGCATAGTAAAACCTCGTTAAGGGGGGTTGGTGGTCCTCGTGTGTATTTCCTCTGATTTCCTCAATCCGCCGAGTCTTCGGGTGCACATCAGGATCTCTCTAGCCCGCAATAAGCGCGTGGATGCGGATGGCGTGTGAACTTTGCGGGCTAGGCGTAAGGACGGTTCTCAATGTGCGGCTTTCCGTTGCGCTCGACTACCACCTGGCTCATGCCGCGGCCAGCGAGGCTTTCATAATCGTGCCCAGCATCGACGGCACAGGTCCAGAGGAAAGCCAATGGCACTGGCGAAATGTTAATGGACCGGTGCGCCCAGAAGGGGGGGATGTAAGTGACGCTGCCCGGCTTTAGTTCCGCTGTTTCGGTTTGGCCTTCCGGGCGCTCAAACAGAACAAGTCCACTTCCGGAGAGAGCTTGATAGGTTTCCGCGTAGTGGCGCTTACGATGGTAGTGGCCGCGAGTCAGGTGATACTCCGCTCCAACCTTGCCGGGATAGATGATAGTGGTACCAAAAAAGAGATCGCCTTCGATCTGGCTGTTGTTGAAGCTGTAGTTCTCGTAGCAGACGGGATTGTCCTCCTCTCGGATGCGCCGCTCCAAAGCGTCAGCATCCAGGAACAATCCTCGCAGATCGGATAAACGCTTTGTATAATGGCCCGTCGCTGCGGGAATCACGCCGCTTTCGGCCGCGATCGAAATACTGCAAGGCAAGGGCGAGGTGGCTTTCATAATTTAGCGCTTATTCGTGTCTGGATTCAGGCATTGCGGCTGCTCGGCGATCGTTCACCTGCTTTCAAACTCGCTCTAAACTCCTGGATCAGTTCTTGCGGCAGCAAGGGGGTCGCCCCGTCATGCGAGGCGACAATGGCGCCCAGACGGCAAGCAGTCTCCAGAACCGTTTGAGGGTCGGCTCCGCGTGTCAGTCCAATCATCAAGCCAGCCATGAACGCGTCTCCTGCGCCGACCGTGTCCTTAACGACCACCTTCGGAGCCGTAGCGCAGACGAGGGTGCTCCGATCCCACAGCGCCGCACCCGCTGCACCCATGGTGACGCAAATGCGCGGCGTCTTGGTTGCTTCCGAGAGAGCTGAGCAGGCTTCCGCGACGGCATCCGCGTTCTGAGGTGGATTGGACCTCACCTTGCCGGTTCGCAGCCACGAAGCGATCCGGCCGATTTCGTCATGGTTGAGCTTGAGGACGTCGGCGCAGGCCGCGAGTTCGACGATACGCTCCGGATCGGCGAACGGAGGACGCATATTGACGTCGAAGAATTTCAACGGACCCTTCAGCACGAGCAGGCTTTCCAACTGCTTGCGGTTGTAGGGCGAGCGGCTGGCCAATGAGCCGAAGATAAACGCGCTGGCTTTTGCCACGGCCTCGACGGCTTCCGCGGAAACTGTGATCTCGTCCCAGGCCACCGGCTGAACAATCTCGTAGGTCGCATTGCCCATGGCATCCACGACCGCCAGAACGGTCCCGGTGGCAAGGCCGATGTGCGTACGGCTCACAAACTGGACGTTGACTCCTTTCTGTCGAGCAACTTCCAGGATCTCATCGCCGAGAGTATCCTGACCGACCGCTGAGAGTAGGGACGCGGAAACTCCCAATTGCACGAGGTGACAGGCGACATTGAACGGAGCGCCGCCAGCGTGCCTGCCAGAAGGTAGGCAGTCCCAGAGTATTTCGCCAAAGGCGTAGAATTCAGTGTTCATCAGCGGGAATCAATCAGAATGCCAGGTGAGATCGAGTCATTTGCGTCCAATGGTGGAGGTATAGGACAAGCAGAGGGTTGCCGAGGCAACGATCGCTTGGCCTTTTTATCGTAAAATGTGTAAGTAGATAAAGAAAACTTTTTTTCTGCGTAAGCGAGGGCTGGAGCCTTCGCTTACGCAGCGATGATGAGCTCAACTCCCGCCTCATGCAAAGCCTCAGTTAAATCACCAGGTGGCTCTTCGTCGGTCAAAAGCGTGTCAATCCGTTCGAGCGGGGCGATTTGCGCGAAACTGCTGTGTCCCAGTTTAGAGGCATCGGCTAACACAATGGTTCTTCGCGCGACATTGATCATCCCCAGGATCATGGAGGCTTCTTCCAGGACGGTTGTGGTGAGGCCCTCTTTAATGGTTATTCCTCCGACGCCGATCACCGCGGAGTCGACAGAGATGCTCGCCGCGGACACGAAGCCCACGGGACCCACGGTGACTTGTGCGTCTCCCTGGTACTGTCCACCCAGGATGTAAACGTCGCGAACACACTCGGCCGCCAGAGTGGTTGGTACGGTAAGGTTATTTGTTACAATTGTTAAATTGCGTCGGTCGCGCAACTCGGCGGCAAAGAGCCTCGTCGTTGAGCCTCCGTTCAGTACCAGGGTTTCGCCGTCCCTGATAAGCTGGCAGGCTGCTCGAGCGATCCGTTTCTTTTCCGGAACCCTGGTGCTCATCCGCTGCATGAACGTCGAGTCTTGATGTACGAGGTTGTCCATGGCAACGGCACCTCCATGCGTTCTCTTCAGGAGTCCCTGACTCGCCAATAGATCGAGGTCCCGGCGCACGGTATCGCCCGACACTCCGAAATGGGTCGAAAGGTCATTCACCGTCATCTGCCCTCGAGCGCGGACCAGTTCCACTAGTTCGAGGTGTCGTTTGGCCGGCAACACGTTCTCACGGATTGAATCATCGGAAATTCCCATAGGCTACTCGATGCCAATATTTGCATATTTATATTTAAATTCACTGAAGATATTCTTGACGATGCATATTAGTGCATATATCGAGAATAAAAATATGCATAAAACAGCCCCCTACAGTAAAGCTCAGCAGAGCTCTACCCGGCAACGAGCTCTCGATCAGGACGTACCGGGTGATAAAGAGGACGTCACTGCGAATCAGCAGCCTGAGGACGGCATCCACAGACGAGATTTCATCAAACGAACCGGCTTGGCCCTTGCGGGGGTCACCGCAGCCGCAACCCTGCTGCCGGCGGTCCGCCGGGGAATTGCCGCAAACCCGACCGAAATAACCTTTTCGAGTGCGAAGTTCTTCGGGAAGGAAACCATCGCCGAGGTGGTGGACGCCTATAACAGCTCACAAGATAAAATTCACGTGACCTACAAGGAGCTGCCTCCGCCCAGTTCTTCGACGGAAGTGCATCAAGGACTGGTCCAGCAGCTCGCCCGCCGAAATGGCGACCCGGATGTATTTACTCAGGATATCATCTGGATTGCGGAGTTCGCGGCGGCAAAATGGGCGCTTCCATTAGATGACCATTTTAATACGGAGGTCATGAAAGAGTATTTCCCGGGAGTTGTTCACGCCTGTACTTGGCAAGGCAAACTAACCGCGCTTCCATGGTTCATCGATTCCGGAATGTTGTACTATCGGAAGGATTTGTTAGATGAAATCGGTGCCAAAGCTCCCGAGACCTGGGGCGAACTGGTCGATAGCGCCAACAAGCTGACCAGTTCCGGTAAAGCCAAATTTGGATTTCTCTGGCAAGCCAAACAGGCTGAAGTACTGGTCTGTGATTTGGTTTCATTTGTTGGATCGAACGGTGGTGCTATCCTCGGGCCGGATGGCAAGACGGTATCCATTGCGGACGATGCCGCGGTCGAAGCCGTGCAGCTGATGCACGACTTGATCAAAAAAGATCAAATTACTCCGGAAGACGTCTTGAGCTGGGACGAGGAACCGTCCCGTGGTCCGTTTACCGGCGGCGAGGCCGCTTTTTTGCGGAACTGGTCCTACGTTTGGAAGATCGCTCAGGACAAAGCCAATTCGAGCGTGGTTGATAAAGTGGGAGTGGCGCCACTGCCTCATTTCCCGAACAAGCAGAGTGCGGCATGTCTCGGCGGCTACCAGTATGGCGTTAATGCTTCAAGTAAGAACAAGGAAGCAGCCATCGAATTCGTTCGTTGGATGTCGTCGCCCGAGACCCAACTTCGGTTTGCAACACAGCTAGGCCTTTGCCCGACTCGCAGCGCGGTCCTGGACGATCCTAAAATCGCGCAGGAGCAACCATTCATGCAGCCGCTGAAGTCTGTATTTATAGGCGCGATCGGCCGACCGGTCACTCCGAAATACCCGCAAGTCACGCTGGTATTGCAGTCGGAAGTTTCCCGGGCATTGACCAGCGGAAACGTCAAAGCGGCTCTAGAGACTGCCAAAAACAAAATTCAAGCGATCGTAAAAACGTGAAGCTGTGTTGCGATGGCGATCGCTGAAGTCCAGAGGCACGAGGCAACCCTAAAGCGAAAGAACATTCGTTTTAACCTTTGGCGACCCGGCCCTTTTGTGTTGTTAGTGCCCGCGCTGGCTTCGATTGGAGCTGTCTCGGTTTATCCGGTTCTACCGGGTCTGTGGCTCTCGTTTCGAGACACGACGCTCGCGTCACCAACGGATACATTTATTGGACTTAGCAACTACCTTCAGCTCTTTTCCGATGGCCAGTTTTGGAACGCCTGGATCCACACAATCCAGTTTACCACCGCGTCGACTCTGCTGGAGACTTCGATAGGCTTGATGATTGCCCTGGTTCTTTCTGAGCGATTTCGAGGTCGCGGAATGGTCCGCGCGGCGATGTTAGTGCCGTGGGCTATTCCGACGGTAGTCACCTCGAAGATGTTTGGATGGTTGTTCGACGGACAACACGGGATGGTTAACTATCTTTTGCGCAGTGTTGGTCTTATCCAGCATAATGTGGATTGGTACGGCTCGCCGGACTTCGCCCTGACCACAATTATTATTGCAGACGTCTGGAAGACGACGCCCTTTATGGCGTTGCTGCTCCTGGCTGGGCTGCAAACAATTCCCGATTCCCTGGCCGAGGCATCCGTTATTGACGGAGCCAATGCGTGGCAGCAGTTCTGGTACGTCAGACTGCCGTTGCTGGCTCCTAGTCTTTTGATTGCGGCTATGTTTCGGGCCCTAGACGCTTTCCGCATTTTCGATCTTGTCTATGTCTTGACGGGTGGCGGCCCAGCCGACTCAACCGAAGTCCTTTCAACACTTACTTACAAAAATCTTTTTTCGGCGCTGCAGTTCGGCTACGGATCCGCTCTGGCGACCAGCATGTTCGGCACGGAAATCATGATCGCGGTGGTCTTCGGGGTATTTCTCTTACGCAAAATGCGGGAGGTAGGCCAGTGAGGAATCGCGTGTCGGCGTATCGGCGTTTGCAACCCCAGACGCCGTTACGCCGATACGCCGATACGCCGACACGCTTCCCCAGCGGCGGCCCATTTTGAACGCAACGACATCACCAGTATATGCGAGACGGTACCCCACGCTTCACCTTTCCTTCATGGGATCACGTACTCCTCTACCTCTGCGCTTTCTTCATCGTTTGTTGGTCGGTTGGGCCATTCCTGTGGCAGATGTCTACTTCCATACAACCCGATAGGGAGTTGATGAGCCCGACGCCGCACCTTTTTCCTTATCCGATAACACTCGAGCATTTCGTTAATATATTCGTAGGCAAGAGTTTCCACCGATATGTTGTTAATTCCGCTATTGTTACCATAACGACCACCCTGATCTGCTTATTCTTTGGATCGATCGCGGCATTCGCACTTGCTCGCCTTAACATCCGTGGTCGATTCGGAATTCTCGGGTTCATTTTAGGAGTTTCCATGTTCCCGCAGATTGCGATCGTTGCGCCACTCTACGTTTTAGCTTCTAACTTTGGCTGGCTGGATAGCTACCGCATTCTGATAGTGATCTATCTGGCTTTAGGTCTACCATTAGTAGTCTGGGTGCTGTTCGGTTATTTCCGATCCATTCCACAAACCATCGATGAAGCGGCGCGGATTGACGGGGCGAGGCCTTTGACGATTTTCTTCAGGATCATCCTTCCGATGTCTCTGCCGGCAGTCGTCACGACGGGACTGCTTTGCTTCATCGCGGCCTGGAATGAGTTTATGTTCGCACTGGCCTTTACCTCCGACATCAATCATCAGACGGTTCCCGTGGGCATCGCCAACTTCACGGGCCTGCACTATGTTCCGTGGGGCGATATTGCCGCCGCCTCGGTGGTGGTAACGCTTCCGCTGGTGATCATGGTCCTCATCTTCCAGCAACACATCATCAGCGGGTTAACGGGAGGTGCGGTCAAAGAGTGAAGACCGAGGACTGGGGCAAAGTGTACCGGGATCTTCTGGAAAGGTTGCCCGCATACGTCCGGGATGCCCGGCTCACAATTTGCGGATTATCTACTTTCCTGGACGGTTATGTGCGTTTGCATGAAGCGGCGCCACTGCTAAATGCAAAGAAAGGGACGCCGCCAGAGGCACTTTCGCGAGAACTCTTTCGGAGAGCTAATCTGGGTATCGGCGGGGAGTATTACCTGGATTGGCCAGAGGGCGGAAAGTGGGTTGAAGAAAACCTACAATTCTCGCGTTGGGGACTTGGCGGAAGCGGAGCGCAAGCTGCCCAAATGCTTGCTATCATGGGTGCTCCGGCCCTGATGAGCTTGGAAGATCGCAGTCGGCGGCAATTGTCAGTCATTCACCCGAACATTCTGGTGGCGACCAAGCGTGGCGTAATCAAGTGCGGAGAGCTTCCCGCGACGCCAGGAAGGAAGCCAGCTCACTATATTTTCGAATTTACTGCAGGAACGCAAGTGGGATCCATTATCCCCAAGCGGTCAAGCCGGACGATCGTACGCTTTACTGACGAGCGATTGGATGCCGATGCGGATTTCACAAAGGAGAGTATGGCGGCATCCGCTTCGGCGGGCGCCGGTATTTTATCCGGTTTCAACGAAATCGGTGAAAAAGATATAGATGCAGCGCTTGCTGATACCATTGCGCTGGCTAAGGCGTGGAGAGACCGGGGGCTGAAGACCATTCATTTGGAACTCGGCGATTATGCGACCGCCGAGGGGAGGGATACGGTCCTTGAGAAACTGCGTGGAACATTCACCTCCTTAGGAATGAGTTACTCAGAGCTTTGTGCGCTATGTGGTAGATCGCCGAACGCCATTGGTAAGGCTTTGGAACTCAGCGAAAGTTTGCATCTCTCGCGCTTGTGCGTTCACGCTGACACCTGGGCGTTAGCCATTACCAAAGGCGATCCGCAACGCGAGCTTGCAGCACTCCTGTGCGGTTGCCTGTTCGCATCTGCTCGAGCGGAAAGAGGCGAAGCCTGTCGGCCGATGGCAGTGCCGGCAAACGCCGAGTTTCACGATATGCCGCTGGAGAAGTTTAACAAATCAGGCGAACGATTCATCGTCTGTTGTGCCTCTCCTTATCTTCAACGGCCGGTCGCGACGATTGGCCTGGGCGACACTTTTTTGGCCGGAACCCTGCTGGTCCTCGGTCGGGCGGAGCCCCCGTTAGCAAATGTTCAGCCGTAACAGTCTACGTATTATATTATGAATACCCAAAAAACCATCATTGACCCCGGAAAACTACGAAGCATTCAGCGAGTAACTACCCCAGACGGATTTTTTCTGATCTGTGCGTTGGATCACTTGTCAGATTTTCAGGAACTGCTGGATCCTGATCCAAAAACCGTCGATTACCAGCGGACTGGCGACGCGAAGATCGAGCTAATTGGTTCGTTAGCTTCCGAGTGCAGCGCCTTCTTGTTAGACGCTCGGTTCGGTTTAGCCCAAGCCATCGCGTCGCGCGCGCTACCGGGTTCGGTAGGTCTGATGGCCAGTATCGAGGATGAAGACTATAAGCCCACCACCGTCCATAGGAAGACCAGATTCCGCGAGAATTGGAGTACCAGGCAAATGAAGTTACTGGGCGTCGACGTCTGCAAGCTACTCTGGTTTTTTCGGCCTGACAGCGAAGTTGCCGATCATCAACGCGAGGTAGTGCGCTCATTGGTCCGTGAATGTGCAGAGCTTTCGCTTCCCTTGGTGGTCGAACCCATATGGTTTCCGCTAGAAGGTGAAGATCCGAAGAGCGACGCTTGGAAGCAGCGCCGCGTCAGAGGAATTATCGAAAGCGCACACGAAGCGAACTCTTTTGGTGTCGACATACTCAAAGTAGAATTTCCGGGATATATTGAAACGGAGGAAGGAAGACCTAAAGCGCTGGAAGCTTGCAAACAGCTGGATGCTGGAGTGAACGTACCCTGGATGTTGTTATCAGCGGGCGTTGGCTATGAAGCTTTCAAGACTCAGGTCGAGATTGCCTGCCGCGCTGGCGGATCAGGTTTCATGGCGGGTCGCTCCATCTGGCGTGATGCTGCCTCAACCCATGATCCCAAAAAGCGTGAAGCAGCGGCAAAAGACGCTGTAAGTCGATTATCCGAGCTTGCTGCGGTGACCAGGCAGTATGGCAGACCTTTTGCTCCAAAACTCGAAGGAAAAGACCTGGTGCGAGCTTTCCCTGAGTTTTGGTATGCAAACTGGCGCCGTTAAGACCCGGAATTGTAGGGACGCGCTTATTGCGGGCTAGACAGGTCTTGAATAGCCGCTGGTGGGGCGAGGGCGGGGTAAGTAAAGCGTCCCGCTTTACCCTCTTCGTAAGTTAAAGCATCCCGCTTTGCTTACCCCCGCGGGTAAAGCGGGACGCTTTACTTACCCCCGCCCTCGCACCACTTATGGGGGCGCGTTCCGACCACGGGTATGACTCCCGAAATCGAAGAAGGGTTGGCGGCGAGGGAGCATCGTGCTTAGCATTAGAAAATGAAGGTAGAGCGTGTGATGTATGTAATCTGGGCGGCTGACTTGAGGCGTGCTGTGCGGTTTTACCGCGACATACTCGGCGGTGAAGTGGTAAAGGAGTCGGAGGTGATCAGTGAGGTGGTCGTCAGCGGAGCGACGATCGGCATTCACAGCGGCGGGGAAGGAAAGCGGACCTGGACGGGTCTGAGCTTTCAGGTTGCGGACGTGGTCGCGGGCGCGCGGGAAGTGGTGGCTGGCGGAGGTCAGTTGAAACGCGAGCCACAGCCAGAGGGGGATGAACCGCCACATCTCGCGATGTGCGTCGATCCTGAGGGAAACGAGTTTATGTTGACGCGGAAACGGGTGAGATAGGAAAAGCCTGCATCGCTCACAAATCTTTTAGCATTGGTGAGCGATGGAGCCTAGTCGTATGCGGATTCGAAGAGTGCTGGTGTTTGTGGATGAATCAAACGTCGTCAGCTCCGTGCGGGCACTCGGTCGAAAACTGGACTGGCTCATGCTGCGCGATCACCTCGCGAATGCCGCTGAGGGGCGGGAATTAATCGAGATGGTCATCTACGCTGGTTTGCCTCCTGCAATGCCGGAGTGGCAAAGCGAGCGAGAGAAAAAGAGCAAGTTTCTGCATTGGCTTCGTTCCAACGGATTTCTTGTGGTGACGAAAGAAGGCTCTCCGGGTGATGGCAAGCATTACAAAGCAAATGTGGACGTGTTGATGGCGATCGATGCGGTAGAGCTTTCCATAGAGATGCGGCCCGAGGTTGTGGTTCTGGTGACTGGCGATGCAGATTTTGTGCATCTGGCTTTACAGCTACGACGGCGTGGGATTCGCGTGGAAGTGGCTGCTACCGCTCAAACCCTGGGCAGTGGATTGAAGGGCGCAGCAAACGAGGTGATCGATCTGATTCCGCTGTTTGAAAAGTTCGAGCCAGCGTAAGCTTGTTTATCAGCTGGTTGACTTTGACAACCTGCCAAGGCGTTCGGATATTTCCCAACGTGAGCAATCTGGATCTAAATGATTTACTCGATGGCTGGCCGCACGAGCCGGGCCAGGTGAAGGCTCGAAAGATCGTGGGACGCGACGGCTGCGAAAAAATCCAGCTCAGAATCGATCTTGGCCTAATTCAAATGGAACTCCACGGACGTCCGGATGGTCATCGTCCGCATGGCTTCGAATCGTTGTTGCACTACCACCAGGCGAAAGCCGCGACAGCGAAGTCCGGCGCTCAGACGTACTTGCTGTCTGAGACAGACATTGTGGCTTTACAGCAGGAGGGGCTCCAATATTACCACCGCTACCTGAGTCTTTTTCAGTTGCGAGATTTTCAAAATGTAGTTCGCGACACCGAACGGAACCTGGAGATGTTCGACTTTGTCGGTGAACACTCTGCCGACGAGGATTCCGAGTGGGCTTTGGAGCAGTTTCGCCCGTACGTTATTATGATGAATACGAGGGCCAGAGCCTCGCTGGAATTGAAGGACGGCAATACCGCGGAGGCGGTGAAACTGATTGAGGCCGGCAAAGAAAGGATCGAGGCCTTTTATCGAGCCGTGGGTCAGCCGGAGTGGATCGAATCGAGCAATGAACTTGCGTTCTTAAATGACTGGTCGAAGGAGATTCGCGCCGCCGTGCCCCTGACGCCGCTGGAAACGATGGAGCGAGATTTGATGCGTGCGATTGCTGATGAGGCCTACGAACGTGCTGCAGAACTGCGCGATGCAATTCGTTCTTTGCGAATTTCCAAAATATTACCGGATGAATCGGTCGATCATTGAACCTAAGGGGCGCTGGGGATTCAGTAGAACGACCTATGAACAAGTGGATTTTGTTGGCTGCGCTGCTGATTGTTGGCTGTTTGGTCTGGTTTGGTCTAGGGCACACGACGGCCACAAGGACAGCCTACAGCCTGACTCTCCGGGAAGCCAATAAGAACAAAATCCTCTTAATCACCGTCGGAAGCGAGCCTCGCACCCTGGATCCTCAAGAGGCGCAGGGAGTGACTGAACACCATATTATTATGGCAATGATCGAAGGGTTAGTGGCGCCTAATATCGATGATCAATCAAAGGTAGTTCCTGGAATGGCGGATCGCTGGCAACACAACGATGATTATTCTGTCTGGACGTTTCACATCGGCGAAGACCGGAAGTGGTCCAATGGCGATCCGGTTACTGCGGAGGACTTTGTCTTCTCGTATAAGCGGATGCTCACCGCCTCTTTCGGGGCACAGTACTCGGATAATCTGTTCATATTGAAAGGTGCGGAGGACTATTATCGAGGTAAGATTACCGATTTTAGTCAGGTGGGCGTCAAGGCACTCGATTCCCACACCTTGCGTATCGAGTTAGTTGGTCCGACTCCTTATCTGCTCTCGCTTGTGCAGCATGACTCCTGGCTTCCGGTTAATCCGAAGGTCATTTTGAAGTTTGGGAACATCGATACACGGGACAGCAAGTGGACGCGTGCAGAGAACTATCTTGCAAACGGGCCGTTCAAGATGAAGAGCTGGCGGCCGAACGACGTGATCGAGGTCGTTCGAAATCCGCTTTACTGGGATGCGGCAAACGTGAAGCTGAATGGAATCAACTTTTATTCTATCGAAAATGGGAATACCCAGGAGAGAGCATTCCAGGCCGGACAACTGCATAAGACGGACCAGGTTCCACTTGACAAGGTTCCGTACTATCGCCGAATGCGCCCGGAACTTATACGCATTGACCCGTCCGAAGGAGTTTATTTTTATCGAATCAACATCGCGCGAAAACCGTTGAATGATCCGAAGGTTCGTTTGGCATTGAATCTCGCGATCGACCGCGACGCGATTGTGAAAAATATCCTGCGAGAAGACCAAAAACCGGCTACCGGATATACTCCGCCCGGGATGGGTGATTACCAACCGCTCGACAAGATGCACTATGATCCGGAGCGGGCGCGTCAACTGCTGGCCGAGGCGGGTTATCCGAACGGCAAAGGATTTCCCAAATTCACTGTTCATTTCAATACATCGGAATCACATCGAGCCATCGCAGAAGCAATCCAACAGATGTGGAAGGAAGAGTTGAACATCGATGTCGGGCTTGAGAATCAGGAATGGAAAGTCTACCTGGACACCCAGAACAACAAGAACTATGACCTCTCCCGTTCTGGATGGATTGGAGATTTCATGGACCCGGTCACTTTTCTAAGCATGTGGACGACCGGCAATGGAAACAACAACACAAATTGGGGCAGTCCAAAGTACGATGCGTTCATTGAGCAGGCAGCAAGGACTGGCGATCCCAAGGCGCGGCTGGAAATTCTCCATCAGGCGGAAGATTTGTTTTTAAGTGAAGCTCCAGTAGTGCTGGTCTATTGGTACACGAACGCTTACCTGTTGCAGCCGTCAGTGCAGAATTGGAATCCCCTGGTCCTGGGTAACCACAATTACAAATATATCGACCTGAAATCTGAACAGGAACCGATCAAATGATAAAAGTCATTGTCGGGCGTTTACTACAGTTGATTCCGGTGCTGCTGATCATCCTGACGGTAACGTTCTTCATGTCCAAGATGGTACCGGGCGGTCCGTTCAGTGCAGAGCGCCAGGCAACGCCTGAAGTCATTGCAAAGCTTAATGCCTATTATGGCCTCGACAAGCCGCTCTGGGAGCAATATCTCGGTTATCTCGCAAGGGTCGTCAGATTCGACTTTGGCCCTTCCTATACCTACCAAAGCGAGTCTGTGACTGAGGTTATTGCCCGTGCCTTTCCGATCTCGCTTCAGATTGGAACCTTGGCCTTTTGCATCGCTTTGGTTATTGGAGTTACTGCCGGGGTGATCGCAGCGGTCAACAAGAACAAGCTGTGGGATTATTTCCCGATGTCGTTATCGATGCTTGGGATCTGTCTGCCGACATTTGTGTTGGGACCTATTCTTGCGCTGGTATTTGGATTGGTTCTGAAGCTCGCCCCGGTGAGCGGCTGGTACGGATTAAATTATGTGCCTTTCCATCCAATGATTTTGCCGGCAGTAACGCTCGGGCTGTTTTATGCCGCCTACATCGCCCGGTTAACTCGGGGTGGGATGCTGGACATCCTAAGTCAGGATTTCATCAGGACTGCTCGCGCAAAGGGAGTCCCGGACCACCAAATCATTGTTAAACATGCCCTGCGCGGCGGATTGCTTCCGGTCGTGGCTTTTTTAGGACCGGCACTAGCAGGCCTGATCAGCGGTTCCTTCGTTGTAGAGAAGGTTTTTAATGTGCCGGGCCTTGGCCAGGAATTTATTAAGTCCGTATTCAACCGGGATTATCCGCTCATCCTTGGCACGGTCGCATTTTTCGGGATTTTAATCGTCGTGTTTAATCTGCTTTCGGACATCATCCAGACCTTGCTCGATCCCAAGTCGCGGAAATAGGAAAAGGAACTCTGCACATGGCCGCCGTGACAGCATCGATCGAACCCGTGCCAATTCGCGCAGATGAGTTGGTGCAGGGGACCTCACTTTGGAAGGATGCGTGGTTGCGGCTCAAGAAAAACCACGTCGCGCTGTTTGGCCTGTACGCGTTTTGTATGGTTGGGCTGTTCTGTTTGGTCGGTCCGTTCTTTACCGGGTACACATACGAACAAACGGAGATAAGCCTGAAAGCCAGCGCACCGATGGAACCGATTCTCTCGCGCACCGAGACTCGTAAGACCGGAGAGCCGAAAAAGAGCTTTATCGCATTCTCGAATCTGGAAGATGAATTCCTGGATAAACCTGAATCGGACCGCAAGGCGATCGCGGCGAAAATCGCCAATGGCGAGGCATACCAGGAAGGGAGAAATACTTACCGGCTCTCTAACCAACGGCACTTTTTCGGTACCGATCCGCTCGGACGTGACCTCTTGACGCGTGTTTTGGTCGGAGGGCGGATCTCCTTGGCAGTCGGTTTTGCGGCCACGCTCGTTTCGGTTTGCATCGGAGTTTTGTGGGGTGCTACCGCAGGCTTTGCCGGTGGGAAGGTTGACACCTTGATGATGCGTTTCGCGGATATCCTTTACGCCCTTCCATTCACCGTCATCGTTATTCTCTTGATGGTGATGTTCGGGCGTAATTTTATCCTGCTCTTTGCCGCCATCGGAGCGGTGGAGTGGCTAAACATGGCTCGCATTGTTCGGGGTCAGATCATCTCCTTGAAAAATCAGGAATTTATCGAAGCGGCAATTTCGCTGGGGCTCTCCAGCCGCCAAATATTGTTTCGCCATCTGATCCCTAATGTGATGGGCTCGATCATCATTTACGCTACGCTCACGGTTCCGAATGTGATGCTGCTGGAGGCTGTCCTGAGCTTTCTCGGTCTTGGGGTGCAACCACCCCTTAGCTCCTGGGGTGTGTTGATCGACGAAGGATCCCGCACGATGGAGACCTCGATCTGGTTGCTGGCCTGTCCCGCAATGTTCTTCTCGTTGACGCTATTCTCCCTGAATTTTCTTGGAGATGGCTTGCGAGATGCGCTCGATCCGAAATCATCGAAAGACTAATGGCCCTGCTCGAAGTCGAGAATCTCCGGACTTACTTTTATACGCGAGGCGGTATAATTCGCGCGGTGGACAATGTCTCCTTTTCACTGGAGCAGGGCGAGACCATGGGAATTGTGGGTGAATCCGGGTCCGGCAAATCCGTCACCTGTTACTCCATCCTTGGCCTGATTCCGCGACCGCCCGGGAAGATCGTTTCCGGGCGCGCGCGCTTCGGCGGCATCGACTTGCTCAGCTGTCCTAAAGAACAGTTGCGCCGGGTTCAGGGCAAGAGAATCTCGATGATCTTTCAGGATCCGATGACATCGCTGAACCCGTACATGCGGGTCTCCGACCAGCTTGTTGAACCGCTGCTTGTGCACGAGAAAATGGGCCGATCGCAAGCGCTCACCAAGGCAATCGCCAGCTTGGAGGAAGTGGGAATTCAGGATGCGGCGAGCCGGATCAATCTTTATCCGCACCAGTTTTCTGGGGGTATGCGTCAGCGCGTGATGATCGCCATGGCGTTGATTAGCCGGCCGGAGATTCTCATCGCAGATGAGCCCACTACCTCCCTCGACGTAACCGTGCAAGCGCAAATTCTTGAGCTGATTAAACAGCGCCAGAAAGATTTGGGAACCGCGGTGATATTTATCACGCATGACCTTGGCGTCGTTGCTTCGTTTTGCGACTATGTCAATGTCATGTACGCCGGCCGGATCGTCGAGTCGGCGGTTACGGACGAAATTTTCGCTCGTCCCATGCATCCCTATAACGCGTCCCTTCAGCAATCGATTCCGGCGCTGCACGAGAAAGGTCAGCCGCTGTTCACAATTCCCGGACTGCCGCCGGATCTCACGATCGACTTTCGCGGGTGTCCTTTTGC
Organism: Chthoniobacterales bacterium; assembly: GCA_036491515.1. Classification (GTDB taxonomy): domain Bacteria; phylum Verrucomicrobiota; class Verrucomicrobiia; order Chthoniobacterales; family JAFAMB01; genus JAFAMB01. The sequence continues at coordinate 10,931 of DASXBV010000184.1, read as the reverse complement.
CCCACGCTGTGTTCACGCGGGCGATATCTGCAAAGAGCAAAACCCCGCGCTCAAGCAGACTGCCCCTGGCCACAAGACCGCTTGTATCCGGTTTCAACGAGGTGAAATCGCGGACCTGCGCCTGAGGAATGTCGTTGCCACCGTATGAGCACCTTTCTCGAGCTCGATAATCTGAGAACCTATTTTCCTATCTACAAGGGCACAATTTTTCGTCGGCAGATCGGAGCGGTCAAAGCGCTAGACGGGGTCAATCTTCAGCTTAAGACAGGTGAGATCCTAGGTCTTGTCGGTGAATCGGGATGCGGCAAATCGACTCTGGCCCGCACGATTATGCAGCTCATCCCGAATACCGGAGGCTCCGTCGTATTGGAAGGGCGAAATTTTTCGAGCATCACTAGGCGGGCATTGCGCGTGGAGCGGGTGAATTTCCAGATGATCTTCCAGGATCCATATGCCTCACTAAACCCGCGGATGACCGTTTACGACACTCTGGCAGAGGCCATTCAGACCAGACAACGGATCGGCGCGAAGTTGTTACCAGGGAAGGTGGCCCAGCTAATGACAACGGTTGGCCTGCCGGCGAATCAGATGCGGCGGTATCCGCACGAATTTTCTGGAGGCCAACGTCAACGTATCGCTATCGCTCGGGCCTTGGCGCCGGAGCCGAAACTGATCATTGCTGATGAACCCGTCTCGGCGTTGGATGTCTCGATCCAATCCCAGATACTGAACCTGATCGCAAAGCTCTGTCGGGAGATGAACCTGACGATGATCTTCATCTCGCACGATATCTCGGTCGTGAAATACATTTCGGACCGGATCGCGGTGATGTACCTGGGTCGCCTGGTCGAACTGGGGCCGGCTACCGACGTTGTCGAAAAGCCGCTGCATCCCTACACGAGGGCGCTTGTATCGGCGGTTCCCGTGCCTGACCCACAGGTGGAGCGCAGGCGCCAGCGTATCATTTTGCAAGGCGACCCACCTTCCCCGATGAATCCGCCGGCCGGATGCACGTTTCATCCGCGTTGTCCGTACGCTATCGCTGCGTGTAAGGCGCAACGGCCAGAACTTGAACAGAAAGAGCCTAACCGGTTCGCAGCTTGTATTCGGGTCGGAGAGATCTAGGAAAAGGCAGAAGGAAAAAGGCAAAAGGCAAAAGTTAGAACGAAGAAGTATCGCCCTGGGTTTTACTTTGCCTTTTGCCTTTTTCCTTCTGCCTTTCCTCTCAGTGGCCGAGGATCGGGTGTGGCTGATAAGGGGCCTCGAGGGCTTTGAGTTCTTCCTTGTCTAATTTGATCTCCAGGGCTTTCACGGCGTCTTCAATGTGATGCGATTTCGTCGCGCCAATGATCGGCGAAGTCACTCCCGGTTGTTGCAAAATCCAAGCGAGCGCAATTTGAGCATTTGCTGCCTTTCGCTTCCGCGCGATTTCGGTCACGCGTTCGACGACCTCGAAATCGGCCCGCTGATAGTAGAGACCGTGGGCAAATTCATCCGTCTTGGATCGAACGGTTTCGCCTTTATCTTCCGGGCGTCGATTTCCAGCCAGGAACCCGCGGGCTAAAGGGCTCCAGGGAATCAAGCCGACGCCTTCAGTGCGACAGAGCGGATTCATCTCACGTTCTTCCTCCCGGTAGACAAGGTTGTAGTGGTTCTGCATGGTGACAAAGCGAGCGTACCCGTTCTGGTCGGCGAGATACAAGAATTTGGCGAACTGCCATGCATACATACTGGAAGCTCCGATATAGAGCGTCTTTCCTTGATTAATAACGTCTGTTAGCGCCTCCAAGGTTTCCTCCATTGGCGTCGTCGAATCGTACCGATGAATCTGATAAAGATCGACGTAATCGACGCCTAATCGTTTCAAGCTCGCATCGATCGCGTGCCGGATGTGCTTCTTCGAAGTGCCGCGCTCATTGGGAGTGTCGCCCGTCGGATTGTAAACCTTCGTCGCGATCGCCACCTGCTCCCTCCTGACACCGAGCTTTTTCAATGCGCGGCCGGTGACCTCCTCACTCGCACCGTCGGAGTACATGTCGGCGGTATCAAAAAAATTGATTCCGGCGTCAAGCGCTTGCCGAAAAAACGGGATCGATTCCGCCTCGTCCAAAACCCAATCGCGCCATTTCGACGAGCCGTAGCTCATGCATCCAAGACAAATGCGTGATACTTTCAGTCCAGTATTTCCTAGGGATACGTATTCCATAATGTTTTTTGTGAGATGAACTCTTCGTTGCAGTAGGAGCTCGCTACAACCACCGGCATCTTCAGAAATGCGTCAACGATGAATTCCCGATTTTTGCGCGCAGCAAGGTAGCGTAGGCATCTTGCCCGCGCCGCGCTGCACGTGGAAACATCCCAGCGGAGTCTAACTATCCGAGAAGGTGGCTGTTGTTCACGCGGACTCACGTGTTGCGGCCGCCCGGCAAGAGAACAGGCGAGACGCCTATTCTACCTTTTCTGAGCGAAAGCTTTGGAGGGGCGTTGCTTGCAACGCCCAGGAGCTGCAAGCAGCTGTATGTGTACAGCGAAGTCTTCGACCTCAAACCGACCAGCGGGCTCTCCCACGCCCAAAGCTGCCTGAAAAACCCGGCTCATTTGTCACACTTTTTTACAGAACGAACGGTTAGCGCGATATAGGCACTTGTCCAATCGTCCTCGTCGTCGTCCTCGATCTTTGAACGCTGTTGGCAATCGGTGCGTTTCCCGCGTCCAAAGAAGTCGAGAACGAGGACGATTGGGGAGTACCCTATACCGCGCTAAACACGTGCAAGCAGCTCCCCTCCAAAGTGCTGCAAAAGCTGGAGCTTTCGCTTACGAGGTGATAATCAGGCCGGGCGGGAGGGATTCGCCGAAGATACTGGCGCGATCGGCTTGGGCGACAGGAACGAACGTGCGAAGCCTTGCAATCCTTGACGGGGCGACTCCGCATTTTTGTAGTTTCGATGCGATTTCTTCGCGGAGACGTCCCGACAAGTCGACGTTTGGATTGTCAACAATACGTCCGGCGCGAAGGAATAGAGTCTGAATTTCGGTCAATTCGGGCTCCGTCCAATCGAGGTCGGACAACGTGTCGTACGCTTGTTCGACGTGAACCGGTGGAACAACGTCTTCGGGCCCCGCGTAGAGCGGAGTGCGATTGAGAAGAAGTCCGAGTGCCACAAGATACGGCACGCAATACTGCTTCTTAGCGGCGAGCTCGCCCGCAGTTCGGAGAAAATGGTCGAGGAGCTCGACTTTGGTCGTCGGGCTGATTCGCTCGAGGGATCCCGCGAGCCGGACGAGCTCGGCGGGCAGGTTCTTCTGAGTGCGCAGTTTGGGAAGTTCCGATGCCAGAATCGCCTCTTGCCGCTCGCGGCTAAGCCCGCCGGCAACTCGTCTCCAGAGTATGTATTGCTGAAGCTGGATACGCTTGCCGGGATAAGCGAGTCCGTCCGTTTGAAGCTGCCAAAGCTCATCGATTCGGGCGGCGTCCCTCTCCACGCCGAATCCGGGCCGAAGAAGAAAGCCAGCAAGAATCAGCCATGTTTCCTCATGTTCGACGGATTCTTTGCGGCACGAGAGGCACTGGTGGAGCGCCGGCCAAAGCGAGCGAATGAGCACATAATTCCAATCGGCCTTCAGCTTGCCGAGGATTTTCTCGAGGCTTTTGAGAAGATTCGTAGCCGTGAGCTTGTCGCGCCTCTCGAGAGGCCTGGAAAATAGTGTGGTGATGCGGGTTTGCGCGGCATTCAGCCGTTCCGGGTCGACTCCGGTCTCGACGGCGCTGTCATCATCGGTATCGCCTTGCTTTTCGTTGCCCGATTCGTGCGGGCGCAGGTTGAACTCGAGCGGCCAGGTTCCGGGCACTTCCGGATCCGCGCTGACGCAAGCTACGTGGAGCATACCGAGCTCGTTTATCCGCGCAGTAAGAACGATCGGGAGCTTGTCGCCTACGGGACGCAGGCTCGCAACCCGGGCGCTTGTTTCAAGCGGAGGCAGAGTTTGGAAGTCGCGGTCGTTCCACGGTACCACGGAGCCGGCTTTGTCCTTGCCACGCCGACTTGAATAATACGGCTGGAACCTGACCCGACGGTTGACGCGGAGCTCAAGCCCAACTTCAGAGACCTGGAACTTCTCTTCTGATGCCGCGCCTCTGGGCAGAATACAGATCAACGCCGGGTTCGAAGTGTCGTCCTTAGCCGCTCTTTTGTGGACTTCCAGATAGATTGCGCGAGCCGCACCAGCCTCGATCCGTTGGGCGCGACGCTGTACGATGCTCCCGAAGCGAGCCGCGCCCCGCGCAACTGCCAAACTCGGCTCGGGGTTGTTGAGGATTTGCGGTTCGGCGTTGTGTTGCCAGCGGGCAATCTGTTTTTGTAGACGGATACGCAACTTCTCGGGAGAGAGTGATCCGCCATTAAAAAGGATGGCGTCCACGAGCGGCCGGTCGCGCAGAAATTCGGCGAAGTACCGCGTGACCGCGCTGTCAGCAGCGTAAGGAAGCGCCCATTCTCTTAATCCGGCCTGCGTTCGGACAGGGCTGTCGTCAGCATCGCATTCGGGGAAAAACCCATCCAACACTATCGACTCGACCTCTGCTCGCTCGATCTGAGCTGTGAGCGTGCTGCCAAGCAAACTTGATCCGCGTCCGGGAATCGAGATCGGGAACGTCTGGCCCGTTGCATTGGAGAGGCAGCGCTCCTTCACATCGCGGCAGAGTGCGACTAGAAAATTCCATTGTGCGCTGGAAACCAGTTCATGCGGCAACCGCGATTCGATGCGATGCGCAATTGCGAGGTCGATATTATCGCCTCCGAGAAGCAGGTGGTCGCTGACGGCGATTCGCTTGATGTGCGGAACCGTAGTTCCGGATTGGGGGATTATCTCAAAAAGCGTGAAATCCGTGGTGCCGCCGCCGACATCAACAACCAGTACGTGACGGGTGCCGCTGTCAGACCGGTGCTTCCAAAGGTCGCCCTTAGTGTCTTCGTGTTCCAGCCAACGGTAAAATGCGGCCTGGGGTTCCTCCAAAAGGCGGACATCTTCAGGAAAGCCGGCCTCGCGCGCCGCGTCCAGCGTAAGCCTCTGAGCCACGGCATCAAACGACGCGGGTACGGTGATGGTGATATCCTGTTCTTCGAATCGGACTCCGGCGAACTTGCCGTTCCACGTCGCGCGCAGGTGTTCGAGCAGAAGCGCGGAGGCTCGGATCGGCGAAATTCGTTTCTCGACCGGGATTTCGTCCGATCTCCAAGGCAAAAATGGCGCGTTGCGATCCACCGCATGATGGCCTAGCCACGATTTCGCCGAGTGGACCACGCGTCCCGGCGATTCCGCCGCCCGCTTTCTTGCCAAGCGGCCGGGTATCCACTCCGGTCGTCGCGTGCTCTCTCCGGGCATTTGTCGCGTTTCGTCTTCCGACAGGAGGTAAAGAAACGAGGGCAAAGTCGATGCCTCAGAGAATCCCGCGAGGGTCTCCCACTGCGGGATTTGGAATACCTGGCTCTGCGGGTTCGCAGTATCGAGCGGCTCGAAAGCCATCGCACAATTCGTGGTGCCAAGATCGATGCCAATGCTGAATTGGGGACGGGCCATCGGGCAGGGGTCGGCGGGGGCTTACTCCATCCTCACCTGAAAATCGACCTTCCACCGGCGATCCGATCCGGTGTGTTTCATCCAAAGCTCGAGATTACCAAGCTCGGTCACGATTGGATTGATGACAACCGGAATTGCCTGGCCCTCGGGGAATCCTTCGATGGCTGGCAGCGTTACCTCGATCCTGGCAGTTTCTTCGAGTTCACGCTCCGCGTTCGGGATGATCTGTCCGGGAGCGTCGCCGCTGCGCACCTCGGATGCAAAGAAACGGAAATCCGCGGGCTGCCCAGTGATCAATCCAAACTCCCGCTCGTCAATCAATAATTCGCTGCCTTCCTCCATTCCCTGGGGAACGACGCAAATGGCCTTAATTGGCGGCTTGAATCCCGGGATCGCGGGCATAGAGGATTCCAGGCCGATGTAATAAGACCGCGCCGTGCCTGCCTTGATGCGAATCCCCTGGCCGGTAGCGCGAGTCCGGCCATAGAGCGCCGCTCCTTTAGCCACGGCGAGATCAGGTTGAAATCCCTGGAGTTCCCGAACCGGCGCGCCGTTGCTCCACAAAGCGAGCAGATCGAGCACTCGCCTTCGGATCGGAGCCGCGTTGAATACGCCCCCATTAAAAAGAACGGCTGTCGGTTTGAGGTACTGGCCTTCGAGCGCCTCTGGGCGCGATTGCACGAGTGAGGTCAGTACGGGGCTGGCTTTCACGTTGATGAGACTTCGCGTTAGGAACCGCGCGAGATGCTTGCTGACGACCGGATCCGGCGCGTAAGGCAAACCGAACTCCAGAAGGGCGGTGCCACGAGATTCCTGCGGAAGATCAGTCGCCTTGGTGAGCGGGAAAAAACCTTCCAGTACCACCTGTTCGAGCGTCGTGCGGTCCAGCTTCGTGGAGATGGTCTTTTTTAATAAGCTCGATCCCCGAGAAGGGATTGCGATCGGGGTTTGCTCGAGCGAAAGATCGGTGAACAAACTCACCTTGGCGTTTCTCGCGCCGTGGATCAGTGCGAGAAACTGCCACGAATCGATAGACTTCCCGGCCGTTTCCAATTGGGCTTGTAGCGTATAGGCGAGCGCCAAGTCCATGTTGTCGCCGCCTAGAAGGATATGCTCTCCGACGCTGATTCGTTCAACTTCGAGATTTCCGTCCTTTTCGCTAATGGCAATCAGGCTGAAGTCGGCGGTGCCCCCGCCGACGTCGCAGACCAGGACGATATCTCCGCGAGTGACCTGGTTGCGCCAATCGCTTCCGGCTTGTGCTGTCCATGCATAAAAAGCCGCCTGCGGTTCTTCGAGTAGCACCACTTTGCCGAAGCCTGCCGCATCGGCGGCTGCAGCAGTAAGATTCCGTGCGACTTCGTCAAAGGACGCGGGCACAGTCAGGACGACTTCACCTTCAGCAAGATTCCACGAATGGCCTTTCGCGCGTTCCGCGTAAAGAAACCCCTCCTTCATATGCTCGAGGTAACGCCGCGAACAATCGAATGCGGAAAGCTTCTGCTCCTTGATATCAGATTTCCACGGCAGCACAGGCTTCTTCGGATCAATATGGAAGTTTGACAACCACGACTTGGCTGAGGTGATCAGGCGATCCGGAATCAGGGCGCCGTGATCGTGGGCAAAGTGGCCGACGATCTCGCTGCCGCCGACTTTCGACCATGGCAGCCGTAACGCCTCCTCCGGAAATTCCTCCCGATGCGGAATGTAAAGCGCCGAAGGCAGCGTGGGCTTTTCGCCAATTTGATTAGGGCCAAGTAGTTGGGTGATCTCGACGATCGCGGTGCCGCCATTTTCGAAATCGTCGACGGCGACCGCACTGTTGCTGGTACCCAGGTCAATTCCAAGACTAAAACGCGCGCTCATTCGCTGATTTGATTAGGTTATAGACGATTTCGTTCGATCGACGAATGCGGCTAGGGGAAACGTGTCGGCGTATCGGCCTATCGGCGTGTCCGCGTTTGCAAAGCGTCGTCAACTTCATCGAGGCCTCATTGTCACTATAGGCGTGTCGAAAAGCAGTTCCCACGCGCCGATACGCCGATACGCCGATACGCTTTCCCAGCCGGCGGCCCATTTTGATCGCAAAAAAATGCATGCTATTTCGGGGACAGGACACTAGCGCAGTTCGACCTCGGCGGGCGCGATCGCCGGCAGGCGCTGGGCTTCCACGATGCGCGGGAGTTTCACGAATTCGGTTTTCCAGCCCTTGTGAATCAACGTCCCCGTGAAGGGTGGATCTCCGCTGAGCTTTCCAACGAATCGGTACTGTTCCTTGGCATACCCGGTCGGCACAGTGACTTGGGATCCTTCTTCGGACTCGCAAATTGCCGTGATGTTGAAATGTTCCTGCAGGACTTGGCGGCACCCCTGATGGATCACCCGGGCGGCGGCTCCGACCTGTGTGTCGTCGTAAGAGGTAATATCCTCCATGAGAAAATCGATAAGCCGGCCCTTCTCCTGAAGGAGAGCGAAGAAAGCTACGACCTCCGCTTCCGCTTTGTGACCAGCATGAACGCGCGGCTGGCTGGAGACAGGCGCGGAAGCTGGACCTGCAGCCGGAACCGCGTCTCGGTTGGACGAGGACTTCGGCGAACTCAGTCGAGCCGCTCCGTCCGAGCTCTTCGGGCCTCCAAGCAAGGAAAGTGTCAGGACGAGGAGTGAAAGCACAAGGGCTGCCGCAGAGATCGGAGCTGTGTAGGCGCTTGTTGTCGGCACCAACAGCAGGCCGTTGAGCAAACTAAGCAGGATTCCGGCGATCACTAGGTAAGTTTTCATCGTACTTTCTCTTGGTGCAGCACCCGTTGCGCCTCTTTCAGTTCCGCCTCTCGCCTGCGCAATGCCTCCTCAGCTCGCCGGCGTTCTGCGAGGTCGCGGTGCAGAATTGCCATCGCGAATAGTACCACCAGAGTGGAAAAGCCGCCTCTCAGTACTGCTATGGCAATTGCCCGCTTGCCGCTCCGGCGCGCAGCGCCTGATCTGATCTCGTCAACAAGAGCGCTTAAGTCAGCGACGCAGACGCGCAATTCGAATTGCCGAGCAACCGGAGGAAACGGTTCGCCATCGATTTTGTCGGCCCGAGCAGCGTCTGCGGTAGCAGCCCAGATGGAGAGAATTTGCTCGGTCAGGGCGGTAAGTTTATCAAACTTGTTCTTCTGATCCGGATCGTCTGCCGTGAGCTGGGTAATTTTCCTGACGTCAGGGCGAATCTGATCCAGGCCGACCAGGAACTGCACGCGGTATGTTGAATCGCCGGTTAATAGATAGTCTTGCCGGCTGGTTTCAGCCCCCAGTACCGCACTTAGCAGATCAGCCAGCGATTGACGCACCTGATGGGTGTGGCTCACCCATGAGTGGTTAACGATGAGATCTCGCGTGCTCTGGTAGGTCACGAAGCCGAGGATCACGACTCCTGCGAAAGCAGCGCAGAAAAACGCATAGACTTTTGTCTCGATACTGGGTTTCATCGCCAGCCCGCCGCCTTGGACCCCTCACGCCTCCTTTCCTTGCGGCCATGCGGGACAATCCCGGTCACATTATTACATTCGTACGAGCAGCACTAGCCAATTCGCCGCCGCCTATTGATTGACCTTATCGGTCATTCGCCACCACCGCCGCAACACCCTTCCTGTTTTCCAGCAGCGGTCCTACGTTCCAGAGAATAAATCCGCCGGAAGCCCTAGGTTTGGTCGCCATCTCGATGGCGAGTTGCAATGCGATTTCGCTCGAAGGCCATCGGTATGATCCGCCCAGGCGATCGATCGCGATGCTGGGATAAATTGGAATGCCATTCGGGTTGATCGCCGGGTTTCGCCACCACTGCAAAAGTGTGGAAAAGCTTTGTGCACTTTTGTCGCGCCAGTAGAGCTGCGGAGAAAGATAATCGACCCATCCGTGTTTCAGCCATGCGACTGGGTCCGCGTAGAGGTCCTGATACTGATCGAGGTCAACCTTCACATTGGCTGGAAAGCCTTTGCGGTAGATTCCGAAGGGGCTCACGCCGAACAATGCGTCCGGTCGAACCGCTTTCACGGTGTCGTGCAATTCTTCGATGAGCCTGTTGATATTCTGACGACGCCAATCCGCTAATTCCATGCCGCCGCCATATCTCGCATAGAAGGCATGATCCGGGAAAGCCCCTTTTGGATAGCCGCGGCTCGGATATGGATAGAAGTAGTCATCGAGGAGCACCCCCGCAACCGGGTAGTGTTCAACGATGTCGCGGACGACTTTGACCACGTGTTCCCTGACCGCCGGTTCCCCTGGGTCCAGCCAAAGAAGAGTCCCGATCCGATGAACGGCGCGGGCGAGTTGACTGGACTCTTGATTGCTGGCTCTGGCCTCGGAGACATTCGCCGCCGCTCGATAGGGATTAATCCACGCATGAATCGCCACGCCTTGCCTGCGCCCTTCCTGAATGAAGTATTCGAGCGGGTCGTAGCCGGGTGCCAGGCCTTGTGTACCGGTTAGAAAACGGCTCCAAGGTTCGATCTGGGACACGTAAAGTGCGTCACCTTCCGGTCTAACTTGAACCATTAAAGCGTTCAGTCCGCTGCGCGCTGCGGCTTGAACGATCTCGCGGATTTCCGCTTTTTGGGTTTCCGCAGAAAGACCACTCCGCGATGGAAAATTGATGTTGTAGACGGATGCAACCCATGCACCCTTGAGCAGTTCAGCTCTCGCGCATGAAAGTCCGGAAGCGATCGAACAGAGGAGACAGCAGACAACAACTCGAAAATTCATGCCGCGAGAGTATTGAGAAGCCGATTCTTTGAGAAGCCAAGAATTCAAGGAGACAGAATGGTAGGGCGAGGCTCCGTCCGAGCCGGGATTGGCGCGTCGTCCTCGGCTCGGACGGAGCCTCGCCCTACCCGGAGATCGTTTCACCTCGCCGTTGTTCCGTTGACAAACTTAATCTGACCGGACTCGCGTTGCACAAACTCTTCAGCCAAAGCCCGGTACGCGGTCGCGCCTACCCCGTTTGGTTCATACTCGATGATCGGTTTGCCGAAGCTCGGCGCTTCCCCGAGCCGGACTGAACGTGGGATGATCGTCTGGTAGATCAGGTTGGGGAAATGTTGTCGCACCTCGTTCACGACTTGTTGGCTCAGATTTGTCCGAGCATCGTACATTGTCATGATGATGCCTCCGATAGAAAGCGGCTCATTAATTATGCGGATCTGGTCCACCAGTTGCAGTATTTTAGATAGACCTTCGAGCGCAAAGTATTCGCACTGGAGTGGGATCAAAAGCTGATGCGCCGCAGCGAGAGCGTTTGTCATTAAAATCCCGAGAGAAGGCGGACAATCGAGGAATAGATAATCGAATCCTGCCTCTCGGCTTAGGCGGCCAAG
>DASXBV010000183.1:0-2988 GCA_036491515.1 Chthoniobacterales bacterium | reverse complement strand
ACACCATTGGGCAAACGGATTACTTGCCAAAGCTTCCTCGTTGCATCTCCCTTTTAGCAAACGAAGACGATGCTCGCACCCCTAAACCAATGTTCCCTCGTGAAAAACACCCGGTCCTCCGGGTTGCAGGTGCTGGAGGGGAGCTGCTTGCAGCTCCTAGGCGTTGCAAGCAACGCCTCTCCAGCGTTCTAAGCAACGACCTACCGGACAGGCATCCCCACATTCCACCGACTCAAAACCTCCTCCAGGATTGACTACCACCGGAGAGTTCAGCGAATGTTCACGCGTGTCGCTTTCCCTACCCATCCTTGTCATCAACAGCGGTAGTTCAACGCTGAAGTTTTCGCTTTTGGATCCGCAGACTGAAACGGTGTTGGCATCCGGGATCGCCGAGCGATTGGGAACAGACCAGGCTGACCTGAAACTGGTTGATTTCGATGGAGCCAAGCACGAGGAGATGACTCCGGGAGCGGATCATCGCGCCTCGCTTTTGCGGGCGATCAAAGTCTTGGCTAAGAAGCAGCAATTCGATGTAAAAGCGATCGGACATCGCGCGGTTCATGGCGGTGAAGATTTTGAGAGGCCCGTCCTCGTTACTGAAAGCGTCGTGCGAAGGATAGAAGAACTGGCAGATCTCGCGCCCCTTCACAATCCGGCGACCGTTCAAGGCATTCGGGTTGCCGCCGAATTGTTCCCTGGTAAGCCGCAGGTCGTGGTGTTCGATACTGCGTTTCATCAGACTCTTCCAGGCTATGCTTTCCACTACGCGATTCCGTATGAATACTACGAGAAGTATCGAATCCGTCGGTATGGATTCCACGGTACGAGCCATCATTTTGTCTGTTTGCAAGCAGCGAAACTGATCGGTAAGCCGTTCGACGAGGCTCAGTTTATTTCGGCGCATCTTGGGAATGGATGCAGCACGGCGGCAATCCGCAACGGTCGAAGCGTTGATACCTCGATGGGACTTACCCCGCTGGAAGGATTAATGATGGGCACCCGCAGCGGCGACGTTGACCCGAGTCTCCATTTTTACCTGCAGGAGAAGGAGCAACGCTCGCTTCAGGAGATTACAGAGGAAATCCTGACCCGAAGAAGCGGCCTCCTTGGAGTGTCCGGAGTGAGTCAGGATATGCGTTCGGTGTTAGCCGCAGCAGGCAAAGGAAACGAAAGAGCCCGCTTGGCGATTGAGATGTTCTGTTATCGATTGGCTCGTTCTATTCTCGGTTTGACCGCTTCGCTCTCTTCGATCGACGCGCTTATTTTCACAGGCGGCATCGGGGAGAACAGCGCGCCGGTCAGAGCGCGAGTACTGACTCACCTTGCGATCCTGCATCCAGAACTCGATGAAAACCTCAACGAAAATCATGGAAAAGGCGCGGATGGACGCATCACCTCTCGGTCTGGTCTCTTGTGCCTGGTTATCGCCACAAACGAAGAACTCATGATTGCCCGCGAAACCGCTCTTCTCGTCGCATGAGACACGCATTTTTTCTGGCACCGGCCGGATCCCGCGTTGGGCTGACTACTATCGCCCTCGGTCTCGTTTACGCCTTGGATCGGAAAGGCGTACGAGTGGCCTTTTTCAAACCGATCGCCCAAGAGACGGAAGGGGACCCCGGTCCCGAACGATCCACCCATTTCATCCGCCAAACCACCGCTCTGAAGCCGGCCGATCCCATTCCGCTGGCGACCGCGACCAAAACGATCTCGGAACGGGGCCTGGATGAACTCATGAGTCAAGTAGTAGGGGCCTATGGCGCATCGACGACATCGGCCGACATGGTCGTAGTCGAAGGCTTACTGCCAGCGGTGAGTGATTCGTACTTGGGAGTCGTGAACCACCAGTTAGTCGCAACGCTGAACGCCCAGGTCATTCTGGTCGCTTCAAGGGCCCACAAATCGATCGAGCAACTCGATGACCAAATCGAATACGCGGCAAAGGCATTCGGCGGCTTGGAGAGGATCCTCGGGGTTATCATTAACCGGTATCCAGTCGACAAACCGCCGGCTGTGCAAAATTTGCTCGAACGTGTTCGATCAGAGAGCAAGCTCTTCGGCCAGCGGCAACTCGAACTTATCGGCGTCGTTCCGGAGAACCAGGACTTGACCTATTGCCGGACGGTCGACATCCAGCGCCACTTGAATGCCGAAGTCCTGCACGCCGGCGAGATGGAACGTCGCCGGGTAAAGGTTACGCATCTGCTGGCTCGGACTGTTCCCAACTTGCTCCACACGTTCGCTCCGGGAGCAATCCTTTTGACACCCGCCGACCGGAGCGACGTGATCGTCGCGGTTGGAATGGCGGCGCTAAGTCATATTCCTGTTGCTGGGTTGGTTCTGACCGGTGACACCGAACCGGAGGAACGCATCATCCGGCTTTGCCGGCCCGCGCTGGAAACAGGGCTTCCCCTATTGCGCGTTAGTACTGGCAGTTATGACACTTCCACTCGGCTCTACCAACTGAGCGGGGCAGTGGCAGCGGATGATCTTGAGCGAATCAAAGACGGTATTGATCATGTGGCGCAAACCTTGGACGTCGACCCGCTAATTTCCCACTCTAAAAAGGAGCTTGAGTTCAGGCTCTCGCCTGCGGCGTTTCTCTACCAACTCACAGAAAAGGCGCGCGCGGCGAAGAAACGAATCGTGTTGCCCGAAGGAGCTGAGCCGCGCACTGTGAAAGCGGCGGCAATCTGCGCTCGCCGCGGGATTGCGCGCTGCGTGCTTCTCGCAGATCCCTCAGAGGTGAAAGAAGTAGCACGCAGTCAGGATGTTGAGCTGCCCGATGATCTTGAGATTCTGGATCCAACAATTATCCGACCAAATTATGTCAAGCCGCTCTTTGAAGCGCGAAAACATAAAGGTCTTTCCGTCGAGATGGCAGCTAGCCAGCTTGAAGACAATGTCGTGCTCGGAACAATGATGCTCTTTCTTGGCGAGGTCGACGGATTGGTATCAGGAGCGGTTCACTCCACCGCGAATACGATA
>DASXBV010000182.1:0-8300 GCA_036491515.1 Chthoniobacterales bacterium | reverse complement strand
TACGCCTTTATTTTCTCAGATCCCGATTTTTGGCACGCGGTTTGGGTGACTCTGATATTTTCCTTTTTCTCTGTCACGATTGAGGCTGTTCTAGGGCTGACAGTCGCGTTGGTCGCTAATTCGAAGTTCAAAGGCCGAACCATTTTACGTGTTGCAATTTTGATTCCATGGGCGATCCCGACCATCGTTTCGTCTCAGATATGGAGTTGGATGTTCAACGACATTTATGGCGTCGTGAACGTGATCCTTGCGAATCTGCACATCATCCCGCACAAGCTCGCCTGGCTGTCAAAGCCTGAGACCGCACTGCCCGTGATCATCGCGGTTGATGTCTGGAAGACGACGCCGTTTATGTCCCTCCTTCTCCTTGCCGGATTACAGTTGATTTCGGACGACCTCTATGAAGCGGCGGCGATCGATGGGGCAACCGGAATTAGAAAATTCTTTGCAATCACGCTTCCGCTGGTGACTCCGACATTGCTCGTTGCTCTTATCTTCAGAACACTCGATGCGTTGCGCGTGTTCGACATTTTCTACGTCATGGTTGGAGGCCAGGGAAACATGGCGACCGTGGCGATCTACAACCAACAACAACTTATCCAGTTCCTGGATGCCGGGGTAGGTTCTGCGACCTCTGTCGTTATCCTGCTATTCATCATGCTTTTCGTGGTGCTTTACACTCGCTTCAGCAAGACCAGCTTCGAATGAAAGAACAAGCTAACCATTCCCTTTTGCTGCGAGTGTTGTTCTATCTCCTCGTCGCCGTCATTCTCGTTTTCAATCTTTTTCCGTTTGTTTACGCGCTCGTGTCGTCGTTCCGGCCCAGTAGCGATCTTTTCTCAACGCATCTCTGGCCGGAGTCTCTCGGCCTCCAACATTACCAGGCCGTCTTCAAGGATGCTCGTTTTGTTGGAAGTCTTATTAATTCCGTTATCGTAGCGGGCTCCACCGTACTAATCTCGCTCGCGCTCGGGAGCATCTGCGCCTACGCGCTCGGCCGTCTTCCTTTTCGATTCAAAGCGCCGGTGCTCTACCTTGTACTCACGATGACGATGTTTCCGTCGATCTCGGTGCTGTCTGGGTTGTTCGTGATGCTGAAGGCCTTGAGCCTCTTCAACACGCGTCAAGGGCTGGTCGTGACTTATCTGATTTTTACGATGCCGTTCACGATCTGGGTGATGACTCAGTATTTCCGCAGCCTCCCGAAAGAGCTCGAGGAAGCCGCTTATGTTGACGGTGCATCGCCGCTGACTGTCTTCTGGCAGATCCTGTTGCCATTGACGATGCCTGGCTTGATTTCTACCGGGCTCCTGGCTTTCATTGCCGCTTGGAACGAATTTTTGTTCGCGCTCACGTTTACCGTCACAGACACGATGAAAACCGTGCCGGTGGTCATATCCCAATTCAGCGGCACGAGCGCATTTGAGCAACCTTGGGGCTCAATCATGGCGGCATCCATGGTGGTGACAATTCCGCTGGTGATCCTGGTCATGATTTTCCAGTACCGGATTGTGGCCGGCCTCACGGCCGGTGCCGTGAAAGGCTAGCCCTGCAGAATTCTGCGGCTAGGTAAGCGAAAGCTCCAGCTTTTGCCTCCTCATCAAGACGGAAGGCAAAAGCTGGAGCTTTCGCTTACACTTCGCAGGAGCTCAGGATGCTTCGGGTAGAACAATCCTCCGGTACGAGGCTCAGGGTAGGGCGGGGCTCCGTCCGAGCCGGGGTTGGCGCGTCGTCGTCGGCTCGGACGGAGCCTCGCCCTACCGACTCCTGACTTCTTCACTTGATCGTCTGTTTGAGAGCCTTAACTTTGAGCGGTTCCCAGGCTCTTGCATGATAGGGGTTGGCAGGTTCGGCGACATGGCATTCAAATTTGATATCCGAGAACCGTTAATGAGAGAAATCCCGCGAATTGCGCGGGAACGGATCGACCGTGTCGTTAACTCGCTTAGCGAGAAGCCGCAACCGAGCGCCGAGTCCATTCATGAAGCTCGGAAGGACCTGAAAAGCCTTCGTGCCGTACTGCGGCTGGCGCGTGGTTCGATCAATGGCGAAGTCAGGAGGCGCGAGAACATATTCTTTCGGGACGCCGGAAGGTCACTTTCGGCTGCTCGCGATTCACAGGCGCTGCTGGAAGCCTTGCTACGCTTCGGTAGAAGGGATGGACCTCACCCGCAGGGCAAGACACCAAAGCAACAATCTATTCACGAATTTATCGAAAAAATCCGTGGAAAAATCGAGCAGGAAAGGATCGATAAGCTTCCTCGCGAACTGCTGAGGAAGCTCGTCCAGGAACTCCGCGGGGCAAAACGCCGAGTTGGTCTTTGGTTCGACGGCACCGCTTTACAACCTGGAAATGCATGGGGGGCTTTTGTCGGCACCGGGCTCCGCAAAACCTATCGACAAGGCAAAAACGTCGTTTGGCAGATTGAGATAATCGGACAAGAGAACGCGAGCGATGAGACTTGGCATGAGTTGAGGAAATGTGCCAAGGCTCTTGGCTATCAGTTGCGTTTGCTCAGACCGATTTGGCCCGGGCCGATAAACGTCTTGCTGCGTGAGATCGATCAGTTGACTGACCGGCTTGGAGACGATCATGACCTCGCTGTCTTACGTAAAAGAATCTTGAACGAGCCTTATAGCCCTTCGGAGAATCAGGATTCTGCCGACACCCGGCAGATTTTCCTCCAATCCCTCGACCGGCAGAGACGGAAGTTACAATTGGAGTCGCTTCACCTCGCACGCCGGATCTACGTAGAAAAGCCCGGCGAGTTTGAAGGGCGGCTCGCGGGGTATTGGCACGCTTGGAAATTGAAGAGCCACGGCAAGAATCGCGGAAACGCAGGCTCAGAGCAAGTGAAGAAGTCAGGAGTTGCCGGAGTTCAGGAGTTGCAGAATGAGACGGCGGCTTTCCGGTCAGTGGATGGTGATTAATCGGCCTCCTTGCGAAGAAGAATCACGGTAGGGACACGTTCCTGTAAGTAATGCGTCCCGCTTTGCCTTCTCGGTGAACGAGCCTCCTCGATTTGGCTCTTCCAGTCTAAACGCGATGCGGCATGCTAGGCCTACCGCGGGTAAAGCGGGACGCATTACTTACAGGAGCTTGCCCTACCATGCCTCGCCCGGAATCACTGCGCTGTAGCGGAGGGCGTAGCCGAGGGTTGTTTCGATTGGTCGTCACCAGACTTCGGAGGATTCATTTTCTTTAATTGATCTCCGAGGTCACGGACCTGACCCTGCAGAATTTCCAACTGTTTTTTCATTTCCGTATTTAGCTGTTCGCGGCGCGGAGTCAGCTCCGGAAGGAATAGCATCCCGACCACGCCTGCGATGATGCCTAATAAAAATATTAACAATGATCTCATGCCAGTAAAACGGTAGCGGAATCGGCCGGAAATCACACCGTTTTCCGGTGGAATCTCCAGACCGACCGTGACACCCTAGGTCCATGCCAACTCCAGGTACAGCTCCTTTCGCGCCACCTAAATACGTTCGAACACCCTCCGGTTGGCTCGATCCGATGGCTCAGGAAGGAATGATAACCGCTCCACATTACCTTGCTTCACAGGCTGGGGTTTCTGTTTTGAAGAACGGCGGAAACGCCGTCGACGCAGCTATTGCGGCGGCGGCAACTCTAGCGGTGGTTCATCCTCATATGGCTGCGCTTGGCGGGGACAACTTCTGGCTGATTTACAACGCAACAACCAGGGAGTTGCGCGGCCTCAATGCGAGCGGACGCGCAGGGCGCAGGGCGACGATCGGCTTTTATGCAAGCAAGCAGTTTGATCATATTCCATCGCGAGGCTACTACGCGGCAAATACCGTGCCTGGGTCCGTATCGGGATGGGGCGAGGCTTACCGCTACAGCAAAGAAACTCTCCACACAGATTTGGGTTGGAACGATCTTTTCGCCGACGCGATCCGCTACGCTGAGACCGGTTTCCCGATAAGCGCTTCCCTTGCGAATTGGCTTCGAATCAGCGTCAACATCACCAATCCGGAACTCGATAATTTGCAACGATTTGACGGTTTCCGGCAAACTTTCCTGAAGCCAGACGGCTCACCTTACCGGGTGGGAGAAATTCTGCGGCAACGCGACCTCCGATCAACAATCGTTAGAGTGGCCGAACAGGGTCCGGAAGAATTCTACCACGGTGCCATTGCTCGGCAGATTGTGACCGACCTGGAAACGAACGACGGAATGCTCACCATGGACGATTTCACACGCCATCAATCTGACTGGGTGGAGCCAATTTCCGTACCATACCGCGACGCTGTCGCTTTTAATTTGCCGCCGAATTCCCAGGGGGTCGCTTCGCTGTCGATCTTAAACATTCTCAACCAATTCGAGCTCGCTGAAATTCCTGAGGGTTCGGTTGAGTACTACCATCTCCTCATAGAAGCGACGAAAGAAGCGTTTCGCGATCGGGACCGGTATTTGACCGACCCTGCATTTCTAGAAATTTCGGTCGAAGAAATTCTTTCTCTCGAGCATGTACAAGCGCAGGCGGCGCGCATTCGCTCCTCCCGCATCGGGTCGGGCGCTGACCTCAAACCGCTCGATTCAAAAGGCGACACAGTCTGGCTTGGCGTGGTTGACAAGGTCGGTAATGCCGTTTCGCTAATCCAAAGTATCTATCAGGATTTTGGCTCGGCAATCGTGCCGGCGGGAACAGGTGTGCTGTTACATAATCGGGGCTCCTATTTCTCGCTCGAGCCGAGCCATATCAACCGGCTCGAACCGGGAAAGCGAACTGCTCATACGTTAAATCCCGCCATGTTGTTTAAACAAGGCAAGCCATTCCTTGTGTACGGGACGATGGGTGGAGAAGGCCAGCCGCAAACCCAGGCTGCCATGGTAACGCGCATTATCGATCACCGACTTTCTCCGCAGGACGCTATCGAAGCACCCCGTTTGCTATATGGTCGCACCTGGGGGGCCAAGGCAAATAATGTGAGACTGGAAGCGCGCGTTCCACAGGAGGTTGTGCAAGGTCTCCAGCGACGAGGACACCCGACCGAGATCGTGGAGCCTTACGCGCACATCATGGGTCACGCCGGCGCCATTCTGATCCAGCCGGGAAACCACGTACTCTATGGAGCCAGCGATCCGCGCAGCGATGGAATAGCGCTCGGATACTAATTGCTTCGTACGTCCATCGCATCCATTGTGGCCTGTGAGCCGAAAGATTCGAACGATTCGCCTGCGTCACCTCGAGGGTCAGATTGGCGAGGTCGCTTACCAGATCACCAAGGTCCATTTCTCCAATTTTCGTGATTCCGATTTCCGTTGGCGCCCCGCGATCAATGCGTTCCAATGCGCCTCCTGTTTTCGAATCTGCGTTGAATTGGCAGGTGTCGAACCCGAGCAGATTGAGATTGATGTCGCTTCGGGCCGCCTCTGGATCAGAGGGCGTCGTGAAGCGCCTGAGCCCCTGCAACAACAGGAGTATGCCCAGTCAATCGCGCGCAAACCGGTGCGAGTCATTGCGATGGAAATTGATCACGGGCAGTTCGAACGTGAGATAGAGATTCCGTCCGGCTTTGATCAAAGTCGAATCACGACGGAGTGGGACAATGGACTGCTGTGGATCTACCTGCCACGAAAGGCCAACGCCTGAACCCGCGTACTTCGCTCCAGCTAAAGGAATTATAATATCTTCGCATAACTATCCCTCAACATGTCATGAGCTCAGAACAAGAAGGGCGGCAAGATATCCTCGATCTCGGTTGGAGCAAGGCTCCGGGAAATACCAATGACTCTGCTTCCAGCCCGGAGACAGCCAGGTCGAACGAAACCCAGCTCCGCTCCGGCACCGAGCAAACTCAAACCGGACTGACCCTCCCGATTCTACCGATCCGCGGGATTGTTCTTTTTCCTGGAATGATTGTTCCTCTCACCATTGGGCGACCGTCCGCGCTGAAACTCGTGGATTCCGAGTTGCCGGAAAACAAGCTTCTTGGCTTGGTGACTCAGCGAGATGAACAGTTGGACCATCCTGAACCGTCAGACCTGTTTGGTATCGGCGTGTCGGCCCAAGTCGTCAAGTTGATCCGCCAACCGGACGGTGCCGTCGTGCTGATCGTCCAAGTGATGAGACGTATCGCGCTTGAATCGTTCATTCAAACAGAGCCTTACCTCCGCGCCATCGTGGAACCGGTTAACACTGTCGTTCCGGAAGGGGACGATACCGAGTTGCAAGCGTCCTTCAATAATCTGCGGCGAAGCGCTCTGAAACTCCTTGAACTTTCACCCGAGATTCCGGATCAGGCGCGAGCAGCCTTGATCGGAGTCGAACAACCCGAGCAGCTGACGGATTTATTGGCGGGCAATCTCGGCATCGACCTGGCTACTAAGCAACGGATTCTGGAAGAGGCCGATCTGTTACGCCGGATGCGGATAACGCAGGAAGCGCTTCAACGCCAATTGGAAATTGCTGAGCTCCAGCAAAAGCTCCGGAAGGATGTTGAGGGCAAGTTTTCTGACACGCAGCGACGAGCTTACCTTCGCGAACAACTAAAAGCGATTCAGCGGGAACTTGGTGAGGAGGAGGCAGACGGCGAAGAACAGGCTGAGCAATTGCGGAAAAAGCTTCAGGAGGCCGGCGCAAACGAGACGGTTCTAGCCGCTGCTGAAAAAGAGTTGAAACGTCTGAACCATGTTCCAAACGCGAGCCCGGAATATTCCGTGATTGTTTCCTACGTGGAGATGCTCGCTGACCTCCCCTGGAACAAGTCGACGGAGGATAATACCGATCTCGCGCGAGCTCAGGCGATCCTGGACCGCGATCACTATGGTCTGGAGAAGGTAAAACGTCGCATCGTGGAGTTTCTTGCAGTGCGGAAATTGAACCCAGGTGGCCGGAGTCCGATCCTTTGCTTTCTCGGACCTCCCGGAGTCGGGAAGACGAGTTTGGGTCAGTCGATCGCGGATGCGCTGGGCCGAAAATTCACGCGCATCTCTTTGGGAGGGATTCGCGACGAAGCCGAAATCCGGGGGCACCGGAGAACTTATATCGGAGCGATGCCGGGGCGGATCATCCAAGAGATTCGCAGACTCGGATTCCGCAATCCGGTGATGATGCTGGATGAAATCGACAAGGTCGGAGCAGATATCCGCGGTGATCCAGCCAGCGCTCTTCTTGAAGTACTCGATCCGCGGCAGAACAACAATTTCGTGGATCGCTATCTGGACGTTCCGTTCGATCTCAGTCAGGTAATTTTCATTGGCACCGCCAACTATTTTGAAGGTGTTCCCCCACCGCTCCGCGACCGAATGGAGACTATATCTGTGCCCGGCTATACCGAAATGGAAAAGCTGAACATCGCTCAGCGTTACCTTGTGCCGAGGCAGATCGAGGAGCATGGTTTGAAACCCGAACAGTGCAGATTCGACGACGATGCAATCCAGGCTATCATTCAAGAGTATACCTATGAGGCCGGAGTTCGCGATCTGGAACGAAAAATCGCCGCTGTTTGCCGGAGCATCGCTGCAGAAATCGCTCGAGGCGTTAGTGCTGAGGTAACGGTTTCGGCCGGCCTGGTGCGAGGAATTCTGGGAAATTCCGCGCGGAGTGTGCGCGAACAACGTTTGCCGCAAAACCTGGTGGGCGTGGTGACAGGGTTGGCCTATACCCCAACAGGAGGCGACATTCTGTTCGTGGAAGCGACAAAGTACCCGGGAAAAGGGGGGTTCTTGTTGACCGGACAGGTTGGCGACGTCATGCGCGAATCAATGCAAGCCGCCTATAGTCTCGTCCGCGCTCGCGCGAAGGATCTCGGGATTGATCCTGAAGTGTTCGCGCAGAACGATGTTCATATCCATGTTCCGAGTGGCGCAATCCAGAAAGATGGTCCCAGCGCAGGCGTAGCAATGGTGACTGCGTTGGCAAGCCTTTTCAGCAATCGCCCGGTCCGCAATGATGTGGCGATGACCGGAGAAGTCACTCTGCGAGGAGTTGTGCTACCGATTGGCGGGCTTAAAGAGAAGAGTCTGGCCGCCCTGCGTGCGGGAATTACGGAAGTCCTGATTCCGAAGGATAACGAAAAGGATCTTGAGGACATCCCGCACGAAGCGAAACTCCAACTCCGGTTCCGTCCGGTCACGACCATCGATGAAGTTCTGGCGATCGCGCTGGAGCCTTCGTGACGGGATCAGGAGTTCTGAGCCTCTATTCCATCGTCGCCTTTTCCGCGCGTAGCCTTAAAGAACTTACGGCTACCGCAAAGATGATTAAAAGCCCGATAATAACATCCTGAATATAAGCGTTAACGCGCATCATGTTCAAGGCGTTACCAATCAC
>DASXBV010000181.1:0-1839 GCA_036491515.1 Chthoniobacterales bacterium | reverse complement strand
TTGCCGTCTGTCTTGATGAGGAGGCAAAATGAAGAGGCAAAAGCTGGAGCTTTGGCTTACGTAGGCGGAAAATTCTACTGCTTTTTGGAGAGAAGAGTTTTAAAAGAGCTTGTTTGATTCATTTATAGCAAAAGCAAGTCAAGAAGTCGGGAGTCGCAGGAGTTCAGGCTTCGGGTAGGCTCCGTCCGAGCCGGCGTTGGCGCGTCGTCCTCGGCTCGGACGGAGCGGCCTGACCGAGCCTGCCAAAGTCCTCTCCCTACCCGGAGCTTCGCCCTACTGTGATTTTTCATCGCATGGAGACCGATTGATAACTATCCACAGACCGCAAAGCCGCCTTCTCATTCTGCAACTCCTGACTTCTTCTCTTACCCGTCTGTTTAAGACCCTTTCTTGCGTTCCATGCACCCGGTAATTCGAATCGTTTTGCTTATCCTGGCTTTGGTTTCCAGCGCTGGCACGGCACCGGGCCAAAAAGCTTCTGCCTCGCCGCCGAAACCGACTCCGGCGCCCACACCCATCCCACTGGCCAAAGTACCTTTAGAAGCGCAATCCGCGCTTGCTTCTCTCCAAGAGATCGACACAACCGTTTCGAGGGATCAATCAAGCGCGGACGACATCGCCCGCACTCTCTCGGTCCTGAGAAGTGAAATCGATGCAAGGATCACGGACGACACCAGGTTCCTGGCGACGAGTCCGTCCCTCGACATGCTTTATCGGCTCAAGCTTGCCTGGCAGAATTTCCGCGTTCGTTTGTTGGTATTAGATCGCGAACTTACGGAGCACTCCACGAGTCTGGGAGAACAACTCGTGCGTCTGGACCAGTTGAACAAGGCCTGGCAGGCAACACTCCAATCGGCAAAACAGCCCGAAACGCCCCCATCAGTCTTGCAGCGGGCGCAGAGTGTAGTCGACTCCGTTGAGGGGACGCGACAGGCGGCCGAATCCGGCCGAGACCATGTTTTGACCTTGCAGAGCCAACTTGCCGAGGACGAAGCCCGTATACAAACGACTCTGTCTTCCATCGAGCAGGCAGAAACCCAGGCGCTGAAAAACATTTTTGTCAGAGATAGCCGACCCATCTGGAGCCTTGAGACGAGTCTGGGCACAGAGTGGGCGAAGCACAGCCGCGAGTCGTTTTCTTCCGAGCTGAAAACATCCACCGCGTTCGCTAAACGACTCCCTTTTACCTTCTTGATCCATGCTCTTTTTATCGGGCTGATCGCCGCCGCGCTTCACTGGCTGCGGCGCAGAATTCGGAAATTAGCGGAGGAAAAACCGGATCTGCAGCGCGCACTGCCGATCCTCGATCTCCCCGTGTCAACTGCCTTCGCGCTTTCAATGCTGCTCGTACCCTTAGTCTATGAGGAGGCTCCCCGCTTGATTCATGTAATCATGGGAGCCGTAACGCTCATTCCAACCGCAGTGGTTCTTAGGCGGTTACTGGCGCGTAATTCTTACCCAATCATCAATGCGATCGTCATCCTGTATTTCGTTGGTCAACTGCGAATACTC
The DNA here is from genome assembly GCA_036491515.1 of Chthoniobacterales bacterium. GTDB lineage: Bacteria > Verrucomicrobiota > Verrucomicrobiia > Chthoniobacterales > JAFAMB01 > JAFAMB01. The sequence goes on along the minus strand of DASXBV010000181.1, from coordinate 327 downwards.
ACGGCGTCTTTACCGCTATTGTCCAGGTTCATATTTCTCGGCCAAATGCTAGGCGCGGTTGTCTTTCTTGTCTGGCTGCTTCGGAGCTGGCACCTACCAACTGAAGCTGCTGAGACCCACGGCCGCATTTGGCGAACTATCCGAGCGATCGCCAAAGTCGGGCTTATTTTCTTGCCGGTAGCGTTCTTCGCAAATGTCTTCGGATACGTCAACTTTGGGAATCTTTTGGGAATCATCTTTTTCCGCAGCGCTTACATCGCGGCCATGCTCTACACCGCCATTCGGATCATCGAAGGATTGATGATTATCGCACTGCAGGTCCGACCA
>DASXBV010000180.1:0-3540 GCA_036491515.1 Chthoniobacterales bacterium | reverse complement strand
AGGTACAGTCGAACCGCCAAAATCAGACTGAGTCTCTCAAGTCTTTTTCTATCTCTTGTTTGAAAAGTTCAACTGGCGCACAAGGGTCATCATCAGCAAAAAGCGCCAGTACCAGGACATTGCCTCGACTGGCGTCTCCGGACGCTGCCGGCCGAAAAGGTAATGACGCCAGTTTGGATCTGCATCCCCTAGGCGTAAGAGCATACCCATCTCTTTTAGGTATCCGCCACTGACAACAACAATAACTCGATCGCTCCGCAGCCACCCTTCCCGTGATTCTCATTCGTGGACGCGATGCAGAGACCAAGCGCATAGAGTAGACGCCCAGGTGCAGTCGGTATCTCCTGGCAGCGTCGTTTATCGGTCGATCTCATGCGCTTGAGCAGCCTGAAAGGCGTGATCGAGCAGATCTTTTGGTAATGATCATTTCTGAATCGGTTTCTGCCAGTCGCGCCGGTTCCAGTATTTGGTGGCCCACGTTGGCGTCGAACAAAGCGGTGTCGAACACCCGCAATATTGGCCGGTACAATAAACGGCCCATCGAAAGTTGTGTTGCTCCACAATTGCAGGGCCGCCGCAGAACGGACAAGGTAAGAGTTCAGGCTGTTCGGAATCGCTCATTTGGCTTTGACGCTCTTTGCTGGATACGCCGCACATCCCCGCACGGGGGATCCCGATTGACCCAGAGACCGGAGTCGTCCCCTGCTTTATCGACGGAGTCTCTGGATTCTTGAGGGTGATTCCAGCGTTCGCCTAATCGCCGGGGTGCAGCCGGACCCGCACATTTCAAAAATACTCTGAAACTCGGGCCTGCCAATCCATTTGTAACTGGATGAGACCGGTGCCTCTTTTGACCCCTCTCACAAACAAGAACGGTGATTACCCTTTGGAATTTGGCCGGATATGAGAATAGCCTCCGAAAATGGATATTATCACGAAGTCAGCCTTTACGGGGTGGTTCGACTCACCCGGCTTCCTGGGGCAGGTTTATCCCAGGCAGCTACGGTAGACAATCCCGTCGCAAATCACGAAATCGTAGTCATAGTCGGCAGTCCCTCAAAGATGGCAAAGGCCAGCTTGATTGAGTTTGCTACGAAGCTAACGGAACACACTCGGGTCAGTCAGGGTTGGGGTGGCATACACGTGATCGTCGAGGCTAGGGCGTTCCGAGAATTGCCGCCGCTTGGAGAACCGAGGCATGTAGAGGGCGATCTTACCGCATGGATTGTCTAAACAGAGGGAGGATGAAGCGAAGTAGGGACCGATCCGACAATTACGATGCGTCCGCAGGCTGGCAACGCCAACAACTCACGGACAGACTCGAAGCCGATTGCGAAAGATTCCAGCTTGGAACGCGCGTCCTTTGGCTCGTCCTTGGCACCGCATGCGCTACGCTTGGCTTTGCGTTATTCATGATTTTGACAAAGTGAGTCTTGGTCTTGTCGGCACTTCGGGCTTCCAGATCGCGAGATTCCAGCACAAAGGCACCGAAGGCGCATCAAGACAACAGCCCGACTCCGCAAGGCCTACGTCGCGGCCAGGTGATTCGGCTATACCAGACGCTAGACTAGGGCGCGCCAAAGCGCAGCGACGGCGGCCTGGTCTGCCAGGCCCAGGATCATTTTAAGAAACGGGTGAGCGCTGAAGGCGCCACCAGATCGCCAGATTCCAAGCCGTCCAAGCGGAATGGGCAAGAAGACTATACCGCACCTTAGTCTCTGTGATAAATTGGCGGTCCAATGAGCCGCCTTGCAGAAATAATCGCTTACAAGCGAAATGAGATTGAGCCCTGGTTAGCGCATACCGCGGATTGGGGAGATCGTGCAGCCGCGTTACCCCAGTATCGCGGCTTCCGGAAATCGCTCGCTTCGGGGGAGTTTGGGTTCGTCGGTGAAGTAAAGCGAGCGTCGCCTTCCGCAGGTGTGATCGCCGAGAAGTTCGATCCCGTCGGAACCGCTCTCGCTTACGATGCAGCCGGCGCAAACTGTATCTCGGTCCTTACCGACGAAAAGTTCTTTCAAGGCCACCTTGATTACCTTGCACTGATCCGGCACCGGGTTTCCAAGCCCATCCTCAGAAAGGATTTCATCCTTCATGAAGTCCAGATCTATCAGGCCGCCCTCGCCGGCGCTGACGCCGTACTGTTGATTGTCGCGGCCCTAACCGACGACGAACTGAAACGGCTCAAGACGATATCCGATCAGATCGGCATTGATTGCCTGATCGAAGTTCACGATGAAACTGAGCTGGATCGAGCGCTTGGCATCGGGGCCACTTTTATTGGAATCAACAATCGCAATCTGGCGACGTTCGAGCTTGATCTGAACGTGACGGAACGGTTGGCACCCAAAATACCCAGCGATTGCACCATCGTCAGCGAAAGCGGCATTCGAACCGCGGCCGATGTTCGCCGGGTCGTCGCTGCCGGCGCTCACGCGGCACTAATCGGCGAATCGCTGATGAGGGCGCCTGATCCAGGCGCGTTGTTGAAAAGCTTCTTGGCCGCCGCAAAAGATGCGTAAGCGAAGGCTCCAGCCTTTGCCTCAGTGGCGCGCCATGGAGGCAAAGTCTGGAACCTTAAAAAGCAAGATTTCCAAGGCCGGCAATATGACGGACGAAAGAAATATCGGTGAGATCGTCGTTGCTCCTTCGGATGCGAAGCAACGCCTCGATCTTTTCCTGGCCGCGAAAGTAGGCCGTTTTTCACGTACACGGATTCAGGCGCTGATACAATCGGGCGACATTCTGCTGAACGGAACAGCTTGCCGCGCCAGGCAAACCATCTGCGCGGGAGACAAAATAACGATCTCTGAAACGGAACCTGAACCGGTCGATCTCCGGCCCGAGGATCTTGCGCTACCTATTCTTTTCGAGGATGAACATCTGTTGGTTGTCGACAAACCGGCTGGGATGACGGTTCACCCCGGAGCAGGCGTGCGATCAGGCACAGTCGTTAACGCCCTGCTTCATCATGTCGGAAACTTGAGCGGCCTCGGCGGGGAGCTCCGGCCGGGAGTCGTGCATCGACTCGACAGAGAGACCAGCGGTTGTCTGGTGGTTGCCAAGCACGATCTCGCGCATCTGCGATTGAGTAGCCAGTTTGCCCGACGAAAGATTCAGAAATTCTATCTGGCGTTGTGCGCCGGGAAATTCGCCGCACCTGGCGGCGAAATTGCAAAGCCTATTGGCCGTCATCCCGTGCACCGTCAGAAAATGGCTATTGTCGACCGGGGGCGACCGGCTCGCACAAAGTTCGAAGTCATCCAGGAGACGAGCCGTTGGACCCTCGTCCTTTGCCAGATCTTCACGGGAAGAACCCACCAAATTCGGGTCCATCTCCAATCGATCGGTCATCCCGTCATTGGCGATAAGGTGTACGGGAAAGGATCCAGCGATGGTGGTCGACAGATGCTGCACGCATGGCGCTTGGGATTTTTTCATCCGATCACAGAAAATTGGTTGGAATTCGAAGCCGATTTACCAGACGATTTTCTCCAGAGTGGCGTCGATAAAAACACGATTGTTCGAGCAAGGTCTGAG
>DASXBV010000179.1:0-5498 GCA_036491515.1 Chthoniobacterales bacterium | reverse complement strand
TGCGCCGCGACGCACGTGCCAGAAATTAAGCTAGCCAGCCACATGCCCCGAAAAACCGGGTTTCGAAGGGCGGTCCAGGTAGAATTTGTGTCCATAGGGAGGTCCGATTTAATGACTAACAGAAATATTCAAGCCAGCCAGCACACATTGCATAGTGCATCTCCGAAGCGGCGTTAAACGCTCTAAAAAGTAGTCTGACGTGCTTTCCAATGCGAGTCGCGAAAGCAAAAGCGCATTCCCAACCGGACATCACATCACAAAAAATCACCTAAGTGTCAGCCACTTTTTACAGACCGGTAACTAGCGGGACGGGCTAGAAAGGCGTTCTTAAACAAACGAGCAAGTGAAGAAGTCAGGAGTTGCCGGAGTTCAGGATGCTCCGGGTAGCGGGGGTCGGCGGTTCGGGTAGGGCGAGGCTCCGTCCGAGCCGTGGTTGGCGCGTCTCCTCGGCTCAGGCGGAGCTTCGCCCTACCGAGCCCTAGACCGTGCGCCCTGCGTTCGCATCCTCGAGTTGGGCCGGCGGAATGTATCCGGAAGGCGGCGGTGCACAAGGACCCGCCCGTTTTCCACCGAGGAGCTCTCTGTTCACTGAGATGTAGTGCTTCACGATAGGTCCATCCGGTCTGATATCCAGGCTCCACGCCTTCTCCAGATTACGCTGTTCCTCTTTGGTGATTCGTTCGTGCTGCAACAGGTGTTCGGACCAGGAAGCAACCAACATCTCCAAGCGAAAAGAGCGGCATTCGGAAAGATCCTCATCGAGACGCCAGCTGAACGCTCCGTTTCGCAGATGCATCAGGCGTACTTCGCGCATCAGCTGAAGAAACCTCGCACGATTTACGATATCGATTTGAAATTCAATCGTGATCGCTACCGGCCCATCATCCGGACTGGGCAGGTGGAGCATAGAGTGGTAGTGGGTCGTTGGCGTACCGGGGTCGAAATTCAAAGTTCCCGTAAAATCGATCGAAAGCGGAAATGCCAGCGCCAAGCTTGATAAGAGCAGCACTGCCGCCGCCAGCAGCGTGAAGGTCAGACCAAGTGAGGCGGCGGAACCTCCCCACACCAGTCCTCCCATTGCCATTCCGCCTTGCGAAAGCATGATATGGGTTGCATTCATTCGACCGCGTGCCCACGGTGGCATCGCCCTCTGCCCGGCCACCCAAAGTTCTGATGCGGCCATGGTCCAGGCGACGCCAGCCAGGCCGGCCACACCCATGAACAACGGAGTCTGCCGGACTACCGCCATCAAAACAAAGACGACCGCCAGCAACACACTCGCCAGGATCGTGAGCGTATTCGGGGAAAATCGCGCGCGAGCCCTGGGGATCAATACGATCGCACCGAGCACCGAGCCCATCCCCATGCTCGTGAACAACATTCCGAGATCTGCCGAGTTCATCATGACCTTCTTTAGCCCTATGACCGGCAAAAGCGCGGGTATAACCGAGATAAACAGAGCAAAAAGCACGTTCCGCGCGAGGACGACCTGTATCCCCGGAGCATAGCGCACGTACCGGATTGCACTGGCAAATGACTCGAAAAAATTCTCGAGCGAGGCTTTCGATTGCTTCTCGGCTCTTTTCCACTGCGCGAGAGCCGCTATGACGAGCAGGAAGCCGACAGCGTTCATTGCAAAGACGAAACTGGCCCCGAAGTGGATCAAGACAACCGCGGCCGTAGCGGGTCCAATGATTCCACAAAGGTTCAGTTGTAATCCTCCCAATGTGACTGCCGATGCCAGTTCTTCCCTGGTCACAACTTCCGGCACAACGGAACTAAAAGCGGGGGCACTGAATGCGAAGCCCACTCCGATCAAAAAAACAGACGTCAAAATCAAATACGGATTCAGTAAATCCATCGTTCCGAGCAATGCGAGCGCGCCGGCACAGATCGCCAACCATAGACTCATTGTGCACAACAGCTTTTTTCGATCGACCATATCAGCAAGGGAGCCGGCCGGGAGCGTGAACAAGAAAAACGGAAGAGAGGCTACCGTCGACATCACCGAAATTAGAAACATCGACGACGTAAGAGTGTTCATCGTCCATGTCGCCGCGGTTTCGTGAGCGGAAACGCAAACACCCGACACCACGCTAGCCGTCCAGAGTCTGCGATATACTGGATTCCTGAGCGCAGTCCAAAGCGAGGTATCACTCATAAACCTGACAAATTTGCCGAATACGAATACGAATGTATTTCACCATCAGGATGTACTATCTAAGCTCGGTTCGTATTTTGCACAAAGCCGGATCTGCCAAATGAGATCCCGTACATAAGTCATTGAATTACAACCTCTTGAAAGAATAGGTTTTGATTTCTGTAATCATCGCCCACGCTGTTGCGGGAATCCTCCCTCTCTCCGAATGCCCAGAACTTTACTCCCATGGTGACGAAACTCTGTCCTAAGCTCATTCTGGAAGGCACGCGGCTGACCGGAAAAACAGACATCGCTCTCATGTTAAATGAGCATCCTCGAATCGTTGGAGCGCGCAAGTATCGTTATCATTCGCCGATTGTCTCCGCCGAGTGGAGCGGATTTACGAAGGCGCCATGGGGCTCCAGCCTAATCAATTTCGAGCCAGAGGACGAACCCATCGTTCTGGAGACCTACCGTACTTGGGCGAAATTGTTTGAACTGTATAAGTACTATTCCTGGATCATCGACCGGTTTCATATATCGACGCAGGCTCATCGGTTCCTTTACGCCAATAAACGTTACGATTTCAACTGGCTTGAGAAACGTCTTTTTAACCTTGGTTTTCGACTTGTGTTCTGTTGGCGCAAGCCGGAATCGTTCGAAGCGGCACGCGATCGACGGCTGAAGATCTCAAGTCATCCGTCGCAGTACGATGATTTCACTATCTTCATCCGCGAACAAGAAGTCGTGCAGGCGTTCGTTGACGCCTCAATTCTTCCAAAACTGGTCGTCGACGTCACGGACAGCCGGGTCGACCGGATTGTCACGCATATCGCGGATTGGCTGGAATCAACCGGCGGGCTCACGGCGCCGGATTAGTGCCACCGGGAAACGTATCGGTGGGTCGGCGGCTGGGCGTTTGCAAAGAGAGTCATCAGCTTCAAGGAGACCTCCTGGTCAATATAGCCATATCGAAAGGTAGCCTTATTCCCCAGAACGCCGTTACGCCGATACGCCGACCCGCCGACACACCTTCCCCCGCAGGCGAGATGGCATTGACCTGCCGCTCGAATAGGCGTTTAATCATATGCGGGTAAAATCAAGGAGACGTTTCCCCCAATGAAAAAACTCATTTTACTGTTGTCGTTTTGGCTAATTACCATTCCGGCGTTCGCTTGGAGCAACGGAGAGCTACTGATCTGGATGGACGCCGATCGCGGCCCTGCCTTGAAACCGATACTCAAAAAGTTCGAGGATAAATACTCTATTAAGGTTCGAACCGAAGCGCCGCAAAATATTACGGAAAGCTTTACCACGGCAGCCCAAAGCGGGAAGGGGCCGGATATTGTCATCTGGGCGCACGATAAAGTGGGAGAATGGGCCGATGGTGGCTTGATTTCGCCGTTAGAAGTGAGCCGTGAATTTCGTGAGAAGTATTTTCCGAAAGCGTGGGAGGCAGTGACCCATAAGGGCAGCATCTGGGGATTTCCGATTGGCCTGGAAACGGTGACGCTGATCTATAATAAAAAGCTGCTGGATGGTACTCCCCCAGAGAGACTTTCCGACTTGGCGCAATTGAACGAGAAAATCAAGCGGGAACACCCGGGAGTCGGCACCATTATGTGGGATTACAAGAGTCCCTATTACTCCTGGGGCATACTGGCAAGCGCCGGGGCCTATATATTCGCCAAAAACGCTGACGGATACGATCTAGGCAATGTGGGCGTAGCTGATGCCGGCGCCGTGGAAGCCCTTTCGAAGATCATTGGGCTGGTGGACGCGGGCATCCTGCCGAAAAGCGTATCCTACAGCACGACTGAAGATCTGATGAGTCAAGGGAAGCTCGCGATGATGCTCTCGGGACCCTGGGCATGGGCAAATCTAATTAAAGCCGGGATCGACTTTGGCATCGCACCGGTACCTGGATCTGGAGAGCATCCGGCCAGGCCGTTTGTTGGAGTCTCTGCCGCGTATATCAACCGAGCCACTTCGAACCAGGATATCGCGAAGGAATTTATAGAAAATTTCCTGGCGTCTGAGGAGGGCTTAAGGGCTATGAATGACGCGAAACCAGTAGGCATCCCTTCGCTCATTTCGCTTGCAGAGCAAATGATTCAATCGAACCCGCTCCTCCGCGAGATGAAGATTTGTATCGAACAAGGCGAGGTCATGCCAAACATCCCGGAAATGGGCCGATTCTGGACCGCGGTCGGAGGAGCGCTCCAACTGGCCACAAACGGACAGGCCTCGGCAAAGTCTGCCCTGCAAGAGGCCGCAGATAACATGCGCAAACATTAACTCGGCACCGCGGGGTGGTCGGCAACCCCGGTAGACCAGATGTTTTCCCACCACATGAAAGCCATCGTTTACGACGCTCCCAGACAATTCCAATATAGGGATGTGCCGGAACCAAAGATCGAGCCCGACGATGTGCTGGTTCGAATACACGCTTGCGGAGTCTGCGGCACGGATCTTCACATCCATGAGGGAGAGTTCGCTCCACGTTTCCCCCTGATTCCCGGGCATGAATTTACCGGCGAAATTGTCCTGCTCGGGTCGGCTGTTAAGAACCTCAAAGAGGGTCAACGAGTTGTCGGGAATAGCAACGAAGCCTGCGGCAAATGCTTTTATTGCATGCGCGGCAACTTTCTGCTCTGCCTGAATTTGCGGTCCTATGGCGTGACCCAGGACGGAGGATTCGCCCAATATCTTCGGATCAAGGCAGACCGCATCTTTCCGATTGGTCATCTTTCTCCTCGAGAGGCGGTCATGGTAGAACCCAGCGCGTGCGCGCTACATGGGATGGAAGTCCTTGCGATGAAGCCCGGAAGCGACGTTCTCCTCTTCGGCGCCGGCCCGACTGGGCAGGTTTTGGCACAACTGCTGAAGCTGAACGGAGCGGGACGACTCGTGGTCGCTGCGCCAGCCGGTCCCAAACTTGAGCTGATTAGCCGCCTCGCCGCTGATCAAACCGTCGCGGTCGACCGGAAGGATCCGGAAAAACATCGCCGCCGATTGCACGACCTGAGCCCGACCGGGTTTGACTACATCGTCGAGGCAACCGGTTCGGCCTCGGTGTGTGAAGACGCGCTCCAGTTCGCGCGTCGCGGTGGGACTCTCCTTGTTTACGGCGTTTATCCGGAAACTGACGCCGTTAGATTCAGCCCCTTCGACCTCTTTCGTCGCGAAATAACGATTAAAGGCTCATTCGCCCAGATAGACGCTTTTCCCCGCGCATTGGCTTACCTCGAAAGTGGCAAGATCAAAGTCAACGAAATTGTTAGCGACGAATTTGAGCTGAAGGATTGGGGAAGAGTTCTGGAACACGCTTGGTCGCGGAAAGGGATTAAGATTGCTG
>DASXBV010000178.1:0-18717 GCA_036491515.1 Chthoniobacterales bacterium | reverse complement strand
CTGGCTGGCTTGAATATTTCTGTTAGTCATTAAATCGGACCTCCCTATGGACACAAATTCTACCTGGACCGCCCTTCGAAACCCGGTTTTTCGGGGCATGTGGCTGGCTAGCTTAATTTCTGGCACGTGCGTCGCGGCGCAAGACACGGCCGCGACCTGGACGATGAACCGGGTGAGCGATTCGCCTCTGTTCCTCTCTCTGATGTCGACCGTGGCCTCGCTCCCGTTTTTCTTTTTCACGCTGCCCGCAGGTGCGCTAGCCGACATGGTGGACCGAAAGCGAATGATGTTTGTCATGACCATCTGGTTGGCGGCCGCCGCAGGAGGATTAGCGCTCGTAGGTTGGTTCCACCTGATTAACCCGTGGATTCTTTTAACGGCCGTTTTTTTTATTGGTACCGGTTTCGCGTTCTATTCGCCCGCCTGGACATCGATCCAGCCTGAAATTGTCTCTAACGAAGAACTACCTTCAGCCTCAACGCTCGGAGGATTGCAGTTGAACATCTCCGGCATTATCGGGCCGGCCATCGGTGGGGCGCTTCTTCGCTTTGTCAGCCCAAACGCTGTCTTCGCGATGAACTCGATCTGTTTTTTCCTGTTGCTTATCGCCATCAAGCGGCTGAAGCACCCGAAGCCGCCCTCTAACCTTCCGTTGGAAAATTTCTTGGAGTCTTTCATCTCCGCGGTTCGTTACGTTCGCTACACGAACGGCATTCAGATTGTCCTGGCTCGCAACCTGCTGTTTGCATTTTTCATCTCGATAATCCCGGCTCTGATTCCGGTGATCGGCCTGAAGGAGTTGCACTTAAACCCATCGGATCTCGGGTTGGTGTTCACGTGTATGGGCGTTGGTTCGGTGCTTGGAGCCGTATTCATCCTTCCCTGGGCGAGAGCCAGATTTCACTCGAACACGGTCACCCTTTTCGCAAACATCCTGGTCGCCGTTGTCTTTTTCCTGATGGGGACGATACGGGATCCAAAGCTTTTCTTTCTGGCGGCCGGCTTTGCCGGAACGGCGTGGACGATGGCGGCGTCCGAGCTTTGGGTTGCCGGTCAGCGGGCAATGCCAAGCTGGGCACGCGGTCGGATGAACGCCACCATCATCATGGCTGCACAAGGGGCCATGGCGCTTGGCGGGATCGTCTGGGGATCGTCTGTTTCCATGTGGGGTGTGAAATCGACTCTGCTCGTCGCCTGTGTTCTCCAATTGGGGACGTTGCTGCTTCAATTCTGGTTGTCGATAGATTTCACGAGTAAGCTTGATTTTGAGCCGGCTCCAATTGCCGGGGCTTCACATAAACTGATTCATATTCCAGCGCCGCATGACGGCCCGATTGCGGTTATGATTGATGTCGAAATCGATCGAATGTTCGGGAAGGATATGCTTGATGTTTTGCGTGAACTTCGTTTGATTCATTTGAGGAATGGCGCCTTCAGTTGGCGACTGCACGAAGACCTCGGTCGCCCAAATACTTACCGCGTGGAAATGATGTACCCGTCCTGGACCGAGTACCTCTTGATGCAGGAACGCTTGACCAAGAATGAACGCGAAGTCATCGATAAGGCGCGCGCATTTCACATCGGTGACAATCTGCCCGATTTCAGGCACTTCTTGTGCGTGAACCGGGAGTTGCACGCTCAGCGCCATACGGTCGCCAGGCCGACGGCAATGCCTGAAGCGCCGCTCAGTATCGATCGATCGCCGGCCTGAGGGGGGCACGTGACGGCGTGTCGGCGTCTGTCTTCATGAGGAGCCTTCAAAACGAAGAGGCAAAGGCTGGAGCCTTCGCTTACAACGCCGACACGCCGTTACGCCGACACGTTCTTCAAGGCCCCTTCTAATGCGTGCCATCCCAAAGTCGCACACTTCAATCTTTGCGGAAACTTTCTCACGCCACCGAGAGCCTGGAGATTACCGAGGCCAGCTGCCGGCGCGGCATCCTGCGTAAGGAAATCAACGAATGTTTGCTTCAGTCTCAGGGCGTCGTCGACAGTTTTTCCCTTGAGCTGCGTCGTCATTAGCGAAGTGGAAGCCATGCAGATGGCGCAAGCCTGTCCGGTGAAGCGAATGTGTTCGATCGTGCCGGGTGGTGCCTGGCTAACGAACACAACTACTTCGTCACCGCATGAAGGATTATAGCCTTCTCCCTTGCCAGCGGGCGGAGGCAATTCGCCGAAATTTCGAGGCCGTTTTGAATGATCCAGGATAATCGTCTGGTACAGTTCGTCGATCTCCATCAGACTCCAAAGTATTGGATCGCCGCCCGCAGTACTTCGGCAAGTCGATCGATCTCGCGCTCCGTATTATAAAAGTAAAAACTGGCGCGCGCAGTCGCTTGAAGGCCCAGTTTTCGCATCAGTGGCTGGTTGCAATGATGGCCGCCCCTCATAGCTATCCCGAATTGGTCTGCATACGCCACGAGATCGTGGGCATGGATGGTTCCCAACTGGAAACTTACCAGGCCCGCGCGCTCAGTCTTCGGTCCAAGTATCCGAATTCCCGGAAGACTCGAAAGCGTCTCGTAAGCCAGTTGCCCAAGATGATGATCATTCGCCTGAATAGCGGTCCTTCCGATCGTGTCAAGGTAATCCAATGCGACAGAGAGCCCGACTGCTCCGGCGATATGGGGCGTCCCGGCTTCAAAACGGTGCGGCCCAGGCTTCCAATCCGCCGATTCGTAAGTCACCCTGGAAATCATTTCTCCGCCGAATTGATAGGGCTGCATGTCGGCCAATAACGTGGGGTTACCATAAAGAACCCCAATGCCGGTTGGTCCACAGCATTTGTGTCCGGAGAAGACCAGAAAGTCGCAATCGAGCTCCCGTACGTCGATTGGGGCGTGGCCAGCACTCTGCGCAGCGTCAACGAGAGTCACGGTCCCATGCCGTCGAGCCGCCGCACAAATCTCTTGCACCGGATTGATGCATCCGAGCGAGTTGGAGATGTGGGTAAATGCCAGCAATTGAATGCGGTCAGTTTGCAGCCTTCGCTCCAGCAGCGACCAGTCTATGGTCCCTTCGTCGCCGGTGACCGGAAGGTATTGGAGAGATGCCCCTGTCCGTCGGGCGGCTATCTGCCAGGGGATCAGATTGGCATGATGCTCCATCTCCGTGATCAATATGATGTCTCCAGGGCCGAGATGCGCCGCCCCCCAGGAACTCGCGACCAGATTAATCCCTTCCGTCGTTCCTCGCGTAAAGATGATCGATTCCGCGGAAGCTGCGCCCAAAAATCGGGCCACACGCGCACGAGCATTTTCGTAGAGCTTCGTAGCGCGAGAGCTCAAGGCGTGGATGCCCCGGTGAACATTTGCGTGATCCTCCCGATAATAACGGGCGACTTCGTCGATCACACAGTTTGGATGCTGGGTCGATGCAGCATTATCCAAGTAGATCAGCGGAAACCCGCCTACTTTCTGGTTCAGAATCGGGAAATCTTCCCGGTAATGCGCCGCTAATGGATCTGGCCCCACAGATTTACATTCCACTTTGCTCCGACGAGATGCAAGGATCGAGACGAGCAGGGAGTATGCAATCAGCGTTCGCCGTTCAGCGTTCAGGGTTCGGCGTTCAGCGTTTGGCGACCGCAAGCCGTCTGCGGGCTCAAGACGAACCCCCCTTCCGTCCTCTCTTGGATTGGGTATTATGGCTGAATGGATCCAATCTCCCTCGGATTACCTCATCGCGAGCCATTCATTTTCGTGGAATCGGTTAACAGCCTCGAAGCCGGCCGAGTTGCAGAGTGTTCGAAGACGTTTCGAAAAACTGATTCTTTATTCAATGGACATTTTCCTGGGAATGCGATTGTACCGGGCGTTCTCCTAGTTGAAGGAATGGCTCAGACCGCGGGGATAGCGGTAGGTGCGCCAGGAAAGATGTTTTTGCTTACCGCGATTCGATCGATGAAGTTTTTGCGCCCGGTTCGGCCTGAGGAACCGCTCGGTTTCAGAGCGTGCAAGGTTGGAGATGTGGGCGGTCTTGTTCAATGTTTCGTAGAGGCCAGGGTTGGACAGGATCTGGTTGCAGAAGGACAAATAATTCTTGCCGACGCGACTAGCGAAGGAGGGCTTGGTCTCAAGCCTGATAAGTTTGCAGCTGAAGAATGAACGAAACAACGTCTATTGTTTCCAATTACGGAGTTATCAATGAAGAAAATCGCTATCGTTCTATGTATCGCCTGGATCACCGGGATGTCTGAAGCATCCTTGCAGGCGCAAATGGTTGTGCCCAAAGCGGGTGACCCGCTTCCGACACTAACGCTGAACTACTTGGGCAAACAACCTGAGCTCAGCGGCAGGCCGCTGTTGGTTGAGTTTTGGGCAACGTGGTGCCCGCCTTGTCGCAAAAGTATTCCGCACCTCAACGAAATTTATTCCAAATACAAAACGAAAGGGCTGGAGATCGTTGGGATCACTGATGAGGATGAGGCTACTGTGAAGAAATTTCAGAAGCAGATCCCGATGGATTATAACGTGGCCATCAATACTCCCCAATCCATCTACAAGCAATTTGGAATCGAGGCGATTCCCACCGCGTTCCTGGTAAACAAAGGTGGTAAAATCGTCTGGTCCGGACATCCGCTGGAGCTGACCGAAACCGAGATCCAATCGGTACTGAACTAATCGGCCAGACAGCTACTGCCGGCAGGTCTACTGGAGAAATGGATTATTCCGTCTCTCCTGGCCGATGGTTGTAGGTGGTCCGTGGCCTGGCAATACCGCCGTGACATTCGGCAGAGCAAGAATCTTTTCGTGAATCCCGCGCATCAACAGTTTGTGGTTGCCTCCGGGCAAGTCTGTCCGGCCAATGCTTCCTGCGAAAAGCACGTCGCCACCGAAAAGAATCTCGTGATCTGCCGAGTAAAAGCAGAGGCTTCCCGGACAGTGTCCAGGAACAAGAAGTACGCGAAAAGCGATTTGGCAAAGTTCAATTTTGGGTGTCTCCTCAATCAGAAAATCAGCCTTAACGGGTTCTGTTTCCAGAAAAAGCCCGAAATCTTTGAAAAACTCCGGGTTAGTGATGAACGGGATTCCATCTCGATGATATGCGACCTGGCAATTGAATCTTCGCTTAATCTTCGCGGCGTCATCAATATGGTCGATGTGGCCGTGAGTGATCAGGAGCAGGTCAAGTCTTACCGCCAGATCACCCAGCCAATCCGCAGACCCCGTCGGTGCATCAATAAGAATGTTCCCCCCCGGGACCTGAATGAGATACGCGTTCGTATCAAAAATACCACCAATAAACGTTTGAAAGTGAAGCATAGTGAATAGAGATTCCGAAACTTGGAATACATCAGACTTTTGGCTCAGTGCTGGAACTCTGCCAACCGTTGTGTCAATGTGCACTCGGGTCGACGCATGAAAACTATTAGTATTGTCACTGCCGCAGTTTTTTCATTTCTCAACTCAACTTTCGTCCTTGCGGAGGATAAATCGAGTACCGCCGACCCACGCCAGGTTGCTATCACGGTTGGTCGACTCTTGGAACAGGGTCATTACAGCCGCGCGAAACTCGACGGCGAGATGTCAAGGCGAATCCTGGAAACGTACCTCGAGAATCTGGATTATAGTAAACTCTTCTTCACTCAGGAGGATGTCGATCAATTCACACAGAAGTACGCAGGGACATTGGGTGACAGCATCTTGCTTGGGGATTTGCAGCCGGCAAAAGCAATCCATAATGTCTTCAAAGCGCGCGTGGAAGATCGGGTCGTAAAGATCCACCAACTGCTGAAGAAAGACTACAATTTCAAGAGCAGCCGTACGGTTGCCCTGGATCGCCGAAAGGAGCCGTGGCCGGCTAACATGGCCGAGGCGGACGTTCTGTGGAAGGATCGAATCGAGGGCGAGTTGCTCCAGGAAAAACTCAATAAGTTTGCCGTCGATCCCGGACCCAAGGTGGTGACTCGAAGATATGATCAGCTCCTCAAGAGTGTAGAAGAGCGGGATGACGAGGATCTCAGCCAGCTCTTTTTGAACTCTGTCGCACAATCCTACGATCCGCACTCCGAATACCTCGGACGCTCTGACCTAGAAAGCTTTGAGATTAATATGCGGCTTTCTTTGACCGGGATTGGAGCCGAGCTGCGCTCGGACGATGGATACGCCAAGGTCCAGAGGCTTCTGCCGGGCGGTCCTGCGCAGATGAGTGGTAAAATGAGCGTTGGCGATAGAATAGCCGCAGTCGCCCAAGGCAAAGATGCTTTTGTCGACACCGTGGACATGAAGCTCGACAAAGTGGTCGAAATGATTCGCGGCAAAAAAGGGACGGTGGTCCGTCTGCAGGTGATTCCAGCAAACGCCACCGATCCATCAAAGCGACGGGTGGTTGAGCTAGTCCGGGATAACGTGAAGCTGACCGAACAAGAGGCAAAAGCCGAAATAATTGAGAAGGATATGCCTGACGGATCTATCCAGAAACTGGGATGGATCACTTTGCCATCGTTCTACCAGGACATGGAAAAGTCACGCACCGGCAAGAGTACCTCACGGGATGTCGCGGCACTCCTCAAGCGTTTGGAACAGGAGCAGATTCAAGGACTGGTCGTCGACTTGCGGAGAGATGGTGGTGGGTCACTCGACGAGGCCATCAAAATGAGCGGTTTGTTTATTAATCAAGGGCCTGTCGTGCAGGTTAAAGATGCTAACGGCGATATTGATGTGTTGAAAGATCGCGAGGGAAATGCTCTGTACACCGGACCGATGATCGTGCTCGTTAACAAGCTCAGTGCTTCTGCCAGTGAGATTTTTGCAGCGGCAATGCAGGATTATGGCCGAGCCTTGATCATCGGCGACTCCGGCACATTCGGTAAGGGCACCGTTCAAACAATGTTAGAGCTGGCAAGATTTATGCCCATGCTTGGCAATTCGGCAAACGATGCAGGAGCCTTAAAACTGACCGTTCAAAAGTTCTATCGCGTGGCCGGTGGATCAACCCAGTTACGCGGTGTAATCTCCGATATCAAGCTGCCATCGCTTACGGACAATAGCGAGTTTGGCGAATCTGCTCTGCAGCACCCATTGGCATACGATGAAGTCGAGCCTGCTCCGATCGATGTGGCCGCAAATCGAAAGCCGCTCGATGTCGATGATTTGCGCCAGCGCTCAACGACCCGCGTCAGTCAGGATACACAATTTCAGGATATTTCGGAGGATATCCGCGAACTGGATGCGAGGCTGAAGAACAATCGGCTTTCACTAAATGAGTCGGTCCGTCGCGACGAGATGGCGAAGGAAGCGAAGCAGCGAGAGAAAGAAGAAGGGGATCGAAAAAAGGTCGAGGCCGACGATCATACCAAGACTTATGAACTAAATTTGACCGATGTTGATAAGCCCCAATTGAAACTCGTGGAGCATAAAGCGGACGCCGCGACCACTTCGAAGTCAGCGAAAGCCAAGGCAGCGCGAACAGACGAAAACCCCGTAGAGGACGCACTCGACGATGACGATTCGAACAGCCTCGCCGACAGCGATCCGGTAAAACGCGAGGCGCTTAATATACTTTCAGATCTGATTGTTTTCTCGAAGTCACCCCGCACCGTCGGACGGTAAGTAGGTAGGGACACGCTCCCGCGCGATCCGGGCTCGCATGTGCTCGGAGTAAGTAAAGCGTCCCGCTTTACCCGCGGTAAGCCCGACTCCGCAAGGCCTAGGTGGCGGCCAAGTTGTCCGACTATGCTGGCCGCAAGACGAGGGCGCGCCGTAGCGTAGCGAAGGAGGCCTAGCGTGCCGCATTGCGTTTATACTGCAAGAGCCAGATCGAGGACGGTTCGTTCACCGAGAAGGCAAAGCGGGACGCTTTACTTACCTTACTCAGAGCGGATTGCGCAGGAGCGTGTCCCTTACCTAGACAGCACCGCGAGCGTCGCTGTGGTAGTTCGCCAAGGCCACAGCTTCCCCCAGGTCGATCGTGCCGTCGAAGAGCGCTCTGCCGACGATCGTGCCGTACAGGCCCGGCATTGAGGCAAGCTGTTTTATGTGGTCGAGGTTTGCGACGCCCCCGCTCGAAATGACCTGGCAATGTGTGCTGACGAGAATTTTCTCCAACGCGGCGAAATTTGGTCCGATTAACGTTCCGTCGGTCGCGATATCTGTAAAAATGATAGTGGCGACACCCAGCTTCTCGACCATGCGAATGAAATCAAGAACGTTGATCGAGGTGACCTCGGTCCATCCTCTTATTGCCACGTTACCGTCTTTTGCATCGACGCTCACGGCGATCTTATGACCTCCGAAGCGATTGACCAGGTTCTCGAGAAAAATAGGGCTATCCACCGCACCGGTCCCGATCACTATTCTCGACACGCCCGCTTTAATAAAAGTGGCGGCGGCTTCCAGCGAGCGAATGCCGCCCCCGACCTGCACGGGGATGTTCAACGTGCGGACGAGCCGCTTGATCATTTCGATATTCCGCGGCTCACCGGTAAAAGCTGCGTCCAGGTCTACGACGTGCAGGCAGTTTCCGCCTTCCTCCTCCCAGCGCCTGGCAAATCCCAGAGGATCGTCGGAATACACAGTCTTATTTTCGAGCTTCCCTTCGCGCAAACGTACCACTTGGCCGTCCAACAGGTCGATCGCCGGTAATATGATCATGTCAGTGAACTAACAAACTGCCGCAAAATTGCCAACCCGTTCTCTTGGCTTTTCTCAGGATGAAACTGCGTAGCGAACAAATCGTCGGTCACGACTGCCGCAGCGAACTCTTCACCATACGTGGTAGTCGCTGCAATAATCGAGCTATCGATAGGCACAGGATAATAGGAGTGAACAAAGTAAACGAACGGCGCATCCGGCAGACCCGGAAAACGCGAATATGCCTGCTTCGTCCATGCAAGGCGGTTCCAGCCAATTTGCGGCACCTTGAGGTTGCCGGATTTGAACCGACGCACTTTGCCTTCAAACAATCCCAGGCCTTCCTCCCCAGGCGATTCCTCGCTGGCTTGGAACAAAAGCTGGTATCCGAGACATATTCCGAGAAACTTCTTCTCGCTCAACAGCCACTCTCGAATCGGCCGAAATAGACCGCGTGCGCGGAGTTGGCGGACTGAATCGCCAAACGAACCGACACCCGGCAGAACCAAGGCCTCGAGGTTTTCGGGGATGGGGTTGCATACGATGTGTTGGACTTCAGCTCCTACGACCTGCAGGGCCTTCGAGACGCTGCGGAGGTTGCCTGAACCGTAGTCTATCAATCCGATTCTTACGGATGTCGTCATAACTCCCCCTTTGAGCTTGGCACCCCTTTGACGCGGCTATCGATTTGGCAGGCTTGGTCCAGCGCTTTAGCCATCGCCTTAAATATCGCCTCTACCATGTGATGGCTATTCCGGCCATGCAGAATGTCGACATGCAGATTGAGATTCCCGTTGGAGCTGAATGCCCGCAGGAATTCTTCGACGAGTTCGAAATCAAATTGTCCGATCGGCATCAGGTTTTCCGGTGCCTGATAGTGCAGGTACGATCTGCCACTCAGATCGATTGCCGCTTGGACGAGGGTTTCATCCATAGGCACGACGGCCCAGCCATAACGTCTGATCCCGACTTTGTCTCCGAGCGCTTGCGCGAGACATTTGCCGAGCACGATTCCGGTATCCTCGACGCTGTGGTGAAAGTCCACCTCCAAATCTCCCCGGACATCGATCTGGAGATTAAACAAGCTGTGTCTGCTGAGGAGAGTGAGCATGTGATCGAAGAAGGGGATTCCCGTCTTGATGGATGAAGTGCCGGAGCCATCGATCATCAGGTCGACAGAGACGTAGGTCTCTGCCGTCTCTCGCTGCAAGGAGGCGCGCCGAGTGTCAGTCATGCAGCAAAAAGCATAGCACGAAAGCCTGCGTAGTATCAAAGCCGGAATCGGACGGGCAAAGAAAATGTAAGTAGATGCAAGTAATCACTTGCATTCGTTGTAAGCGAAGGCTCCAGCCTTTGCATCCGCGCAAGGAAAGTGTAAGTAGATGCAGGTAATTACTTGCACGGGGTCCGTGATGCAAGTAAGTACTTGCATGCAAACGTCCGCCCCTCAGCTTGCTCGCAAGCGGCTCAGCTCTTCTTCCGCCGATCAAACCCGGGAACGACTCCTGGATGCTGCTGCCGAGACTTTTTCCAGGGATGGTATTCAAGGAGCTACCACTCGCGAGATCGCCCGAAGAGCAGGCGTCAACGAAGTTACCCTGTTCCGCCATTTCAAAAGCAAAGAGCAGCTCTTACGCGCCGTCCTCGAGCGCGGACTGGCCGCGGAGGCAGCACTGATGGACGAACATTCCTCCTGGAAGGAGAACCTGCGGGAGAGCATGGAGAAATATGCGCGCCACTACTATTCCCACTTGGAAAAAAAGCAAGGCTTCGCGCGCGCGTTCCTGGCCGAAGGGCACGTGTTGCCAAAATCGATGCAGACGATGATCGCAGACGTGATACGTCCGGTACGCGAACGGCTGGTCTCGATCCTGTCCGATGCTCAGAAAGCGGGAGTCGTTCGAGGTGATTTAAACGTCGAGTGTGCACTTGACGCATTTAAAAACTCACTCTATGCGGGTTTGCTGCGTCAGGGCGCTTACCTGCCCCGAAACTACTCCACGGATGCCTATATATTGACCGTAGTCGACATCTTCTTGCGCGGAATCGAAACAGTTAACAATTGAATTTCAGGACCGTGATATGCCACCGCAAATTGAAGTAGAACCGACAGAAGTCCATGGCCGGGTCCGAGATCCTGGAAGAGCACGCCGATCCAAAAGAGAGCATGCTCCTCATTCAGCGAAGCGTGTCTTTACAACGTTCATCATCGCTCTGGTATTTGCCTTCGCGGTAATCGTCGGCTTGGTCTACCTGGTCAATTCTGCGGCCTACCAGTCTACGGATGACGCCTTTATTGACGGTCACATCATTCCGGTTTCGGCGCAGGTTGCAGGGCGCGTTCAGTCTATTTACGTAGATGACAACCAGAGCGTCAACAAGTCTGATCTAGTCGTAGAATTGGATCCGCGAGATTTCGACGCGGCGGCGCGCCAGAAAGCCGCCGCCGTGGCCAGCTCTCAAGCGCAAGCCGCTGCCGCGCAGGCCGCACTTCAACAGGCAATTGCTCACGTCAAGACAGAGGAAGCAACTGTCGAGTCGGACCAGGCAACTGCCGACGCGGACGCTGCTCAGAGCGATAAGGCTCAGAGCGACTTCAAGCGTTTCGAAGAGCTATTCAAGACGAAGGTGGTCTCGCCGCAGGATGTCGATCAGTTCCGTGCCGCAGCAAAATCCGCTGAGGCGACATTGAATGCTGCCAAAAAGAAGGTGCTGAGTGACGAAGCGCTGGTCAGCGAAGCGCGTGCCCAGGTGGATGCCTTTGCAGGGCTGGTACAAAGCGTGAATGCTCAGATCCATGAATCCGACGCAAATCTGGCAACGGCAAAATTAAACCAGTCCTACACCAGGATCTTGGCGCCGGAGGCAGGCTGGGTCACCGAAAAGTCCGTCGTTCCCGGAGCGTACGTTCAAGCGGGACAAAGCTTGTTCGCACTGGTGCCGAAGCAGGTCTTTGTTACGGCAAATTTTAAAGAAGATCAGATAGGCCACATGCGACCCGGGCAGCCGGTCGAGGTCGAAGTGGATGCGCTGCAAGGCCAGAAGTTTCGTGGACATGTCGATAGCATCCAGGCCGGCAGCGGGGCTCGATTCAGTCTCCTTCCTCCTCAGAATGCGACAGGAAATTATGTGAAGGTCGTCCAACGTGTTCCGGTAAAGATCGTGTTCGATGAACCGATGAATCCCGGGGACGGGCTGCAACTCGGACCGGGTGAATCGGTTGTTCCGACTGTAAAAGTTTCCGATCCGGACTACTCACCGATCAAGGTCGGCATCGCTTTCGTCGTGATGGCGATCGGGATCATCTTCATTATGAGCCGAGGATTGCGGAAGCAGTCCAAGGCCGCGGACGCTGCAAACTAGATCTTTGGTGTCATGGCGGCTGCACCAGTGTCATCGACCTCGTCAGCGGACGGAAGGCCGGCCGTGAACCCGTGGTTCATTGCTTTTGCGGTCATGTTAGCGACTTTTATGGAGGTTTTGGATACTTCGGTCGCGAACGTGGCGCTGAACCACATTGCCGGTAGCCTTTCGGCGAGCACGGACGAGGCGACTTGGGTTCTGACGAGTTATCTTGTGTCAAACGCAGTTATCCTTCCAGCAACGGGCTGGCTTGGGCGTTTTTTTGGTCGCAAGAGGTTCCTGATCACCTGCATCGCGATCTTCACCGTCTCGTCGGCCCTCTGCGGCTTAGCTTCCAGCCTTGGGCTGTTAATTGTTGCGCGTATCGTGCAGGGTGCCGGCGGGGGTGCGCTGCAGCCGATTGCGCAAACTGTTTTGCTGGAAAGTTTTCCGCGGGAGAAGCGGGGCGCTGCCATGTCCGTTTACGCGATTGGCGTGGTTGTCGCGCCGATCCTGGGTCCTACAGTGGGCGGATGGTTAACCGATGATTACTCATGGCGCTGGGTATTTTACATCAATATTCCTATCGGAATCCTGGCGGTCATTCTCTGTTCCATATTGCTCGTAGACCCGCCCTACCTCAAGGAACTGCGGCCCGGCCGGATCGACTTTATGGGCTTCGCATTACTGGCAATCTGGATCGGGTGTCTGCAGATCATGCTTGATAAAGGACAGGATGCCGACTGGCTGTCCTCAAACTTCATCCGATGGCTTGCGTTTGGTGCGGCCATTGGGTTCATAGCCTTTATGATCTGGGAGTTGCGCGTCGAACACCCGATCGTCAACTTGCGCATTCTACGGGATCGTAATATTGCGATCGGCGCTCTCTTGCTATTTTTAGTCGGTGCGATTCTCTACGGAACAACGGCGGTCCTGCCGTTGTTCCTTCAGAATCTTCTCTCGTATACCTCTTTTCAGGCTGGGTTGGTGATGAGTCCGCGCGGTTTCGGAGCGATCCTGGGCAGTATCATTGCCGGCCGGATCCTGGCAAACCCCAAGATCGACGGGCGCGTCTGGATTGGCGGAGGGTTCGCAGTCTTAGCATTGTCAATGTACATGTTTGGTAATCTAACGATCCAGATCTCTCCGGGGAACATAGTCTGGCCGATCATCGTCAGCGGTTTTGGGATTACCTCTATCTTCGTACCAATGACGACCTTTTCGCTGGCGACGGTGTCTCGCGAGAACATGGGTGAGGCAACAGGACTGACCAATCTTCTGCGGAATCTCGGGGGGAGCGTCGGGATTTCGGCGATCACTACCCTGGTATCTCGAGGTGCGCAAACGCATCAGGCGCTTTTGGTGGGGCAAATGAGCCAGTACAACCCGGTGTTCAACGCACAACTCGCCAAAATTCAGGGCGCACTCACGCCGCAAGTCGGTTCTGCAGCTGCGCATGATCAATCATATGGATTGCTTTACCAGACGCTGCAGCAGCAAGCCTTACTCTGGTCATATGTAGATCAGTTTCGGATGCTCGTGATCGTTTGCCTGCTTTGTATTCCCTTGGTGTTTCTGTTTAAGAAACCAAAGCGTGCGGCTGTTCCCAAAGAGCTTGCGGCGGCGCATTGAGAAGAATTCACATCGTTCGCAACTGGCGATGCAGACTCCACAAAAGGCAGAGAAGGAAAATCAAAGTGAACCCATTAATAACGCACGAGTTAAAGACAAAGATGTTCAGCTTTTGGCCAAAATAAACCTTGTCCGGGCCGAAGAACACATTTCGCGGCTGCGTCGTGTAGTCCTTCTGTTTCATCTGCGCGTCAGTGAGCATATCGGTGATTTTTCGATTCTGATAAAGCTGTTCCCCCGTGACCTGATCGCCGCCGGAATCAAACTTTTTGTGATCGAGTGGGCCGCCATCGATGATCCGATCGATCCGGTGCATTTTCTGGTTCACTTGACCAGGATTCTTTCCGGCAAGACCGGAGAGGAGCGCCAAGGCGTCTTTCAAATCATCGAGCCGGTCGCTCTCTGCCTGGCTTAACTCCTTTTGCCTTGCCAACTGTTCGATCTTGTCGGTCAGCAAATCCTGGCGTTGTGTGAACGGATTGAGTTTCGCTTGGGCCACGACCATCGCCTCGTAAGACCAACGCATCGGGATCAGTTGGCAGATGAAAGGTACTTCGACATCTCGTGGTCTCATCCGCTCGTCCGCCGGTTGTTGATCCTTTGCGGCCTGGTCCCTCGTGAGCACGTACAGGAAATCCAGGTTCCGATTCATTTCGTCATATTTAATCAGCGCGCCGCCAAGAATGATTTGGGGAATCAAGACGAGCGGAACGATGTTGGCCGCCGTCTTCGCATCATTTACCAAAGACGAGATAAGCAGTCCACCTGCGACTCCCCCGATCGCCGTGGTTCCCATAAACCAAAGATAGGGCCAAAACATTCCACGGATTTCCAGAATCGCGTCGCCGATCAGGAGAAAAAGGACACACTGGATGACTGCAAATAACGATAATGTCAGAAACTTCGAGAGCACATAGTATGGGAGGTGAATATTCAAATTTCGCTCCCGCTGAAGAATCGGGCGGTCCCGGATAATGTCGTCGGCACTGTTAGTTAGCCCGAGGAACATAGCCACCACGAGCGCTAGAAACAGGTAGGTCGGAATATGGAACGCCGAAGCGAAGTTGTAGCTGGAATTCTCGGCGTATCTCAGGACAAAGCCGATTAATGCCGCCAGAACCGGGGCCTCAAATATGGTGGTCCAAAGGTTCGTCCGGTTGCGCAGCTTGCTGACAAAAGCGCGTCTGAAAATCGTACTGACACGGACCCACTCGTCGCGCCACCGCGTTGGTGTTTTTTTGTCAGTTGGAAGAGGTAGAATGGTCGGAGGTTCCTGCTGCTTAAGAGAGACCTGCCGCATTTCCTGGATGAGCCGGAACGATTCGTACTTGTCTCGCCAATAGTCCGGGGAATATCGCCGGGCTGGCACCAGCTGCCCTTTACTGTTTTCTTCGTAAATTATGTCGCCGCTTAAATCCCGCAGCGGCGTCTCCAGTACGTCAAAAATAAATTCCGGACGAGTGGTCCCACAAGATGGACACCCACCAAGCTCGGTTCCAAATTGCTGCTCATGTTCTGCCGTCGCAAAATACTGCAGCATGTCCTCCGGAGTCCCGAAGAACACCAACCGACCGCCTTTGTCCAACAAGATCGCTTTGTTGAACATCTGGAAGATCTTTGAAGTCGGCGTGTGAATGGTAACCAGGACAATTTTGTTTTGAGAAAGGCTCCGGATAATCTCGATTACGTGTTCCGAATCTTTTGACGACAGCCCTGACGTTGGTTCGTCAAAAAGGTAAACATCGGCCGAACTGATCATGTCCAAGCCGATGTTCAGCCGCTTTCGTTCGCCACCGCTCAAATATTTTTTGACTGAACTGCCGACAACGCTATCGCGCCGCTCTGAAAGACCGAGCTCGATGAGTTTGCCGTCGATCCGCCGAAGGCGATCCTTCGCCGAGAGGTGCGGGGAACGAATCGAGGCGGCGTAATCGAGATTCTCCAGGATCGTCAGATGCTCATCGAATGCGTCGTCCTGCGGAATGTACGCTACGTATCCCCGTAACGCTTCCAGATTATTGTAGAGAGATTGGTCGTTTAAGAGGATCGCGCCATTTGTCGGATGGCTTTGTCCGCAGATCGCCTTAAGCAGAGTACTCTTCCCCGAACCGCTCGCCCCCATCACGCATACCATCTCGCCTCGATTTGCCGCGAACGACATGCCGTCGAGGGCAACCTCACCAGAGTTGAAACGAAGGGAGAGATCTCGAACTTCGAGGCGCCGAATAATGTTTCGTTCCTCTTCGATAATTCGTTCGGAGAAGTCGCACCGCAAAATCTGCCCTGTATCGATGCGGATGATATCGCCGTCGATCAAGCTGGCCGAATTCCGGACGATTGTCTCTCCGACCATGACGGGGCGGTCAGCCTGCAAAACTTCCAGCGTTCCGACTCTCCGCTCGTAGTCGCACGATATTTTGAGCAGCACTTCTCCGCTCGTTCCGGGGCTGAGCAGGATGTCGTCCTCTTCAAGCAAGGAGGAATTGTTCGAAACGAGATACACAGATTTCGAAGCTTTGAGCTGAAAACGGCCCCCCATCGCGCGAGCCCCGCGCCGGAGATCAACCAACGTAAGCTCCAGAGAGTTTTCAAATACGATCCGGTCTTCCAGGCTGCCGGAGACAGTAGTCCCGGCCTTAAGGCCAATTCCATTGAGGGTGGCTGGCACGTTCTTGAGCGCTTTAACCTGAACATTGAGGCCGAACTGGACTTCCAGACTGCTGTCGCGCGTTCTGGATTTTTCGAGCTGAACCTCATCGTTAGGCGCCACCGTAACGAAGATCTGCGGTAATGAGACGTTCTTCTTGGCATTAAAGTAAAAGAGGAGATCCTGATGGCTGATGACTCGCTCATCGAGGAGCAAACGTTGGCCCGGGTAGATCCGGCAGAACTCGCCGGGCGCCAGCACCCGCCCTCGAACCATGACGGGTCGGACACTCAGATTCTTGAACAGAATCAGCTCGTGGTATCGATAGGCCATTAGCCGTTCGTCCCGGCCCAATTCCTTCAGCTGCACATCAGCCGTTGATCCTGAGCCGAAGACGATTGATTCGAGCGGAGAAGCTCCTTTTTGGTAGATGGAAGGATCGGCAGACTCCGCTGCGTTCAGTTGGTAAACAATATCGATCGCCTGGGCGGCCATGCCCAGTTGCGACATGAACGAATAATAGGCGATGACCTGCTCCTGCTGCATCCCCGCCTTCGCAATGAGGTCATAGAGTTGGACGCCCAGCATGATCTTTCGATCCTGCGGCATCTCTTCGGCGAGGCGCTTCGCCATGTGCGCGAGGTCCTGGTGCTCTTTTAGCGCCTTTTTGAACAAAGCCCGCAGCTCGGAGTAGACCGCTTCGGGATAGTCATACCTCAAGAACCCGAGGCTGGAATCGATTTCGTCCTCCAGAATTCTTCCGTCGACTTTCGTAAATCCTGCCAGAACCTGAATCAGCAGCGGCAAAAGGTTGCGATCGTTGGTTGGTTTTCGCCTTTTCCGAGTCAGGCGTCTAAAGGTGATTCTAGCCAAGTCTCGCGCTTTTCGCGCGAGCGGTTTCGGCTTCCGAACTGGAGCATCCAGAGTTTGAGGCATTTCCGGATCGAGATTACCTTCTGATTGGAAGAGAAGCAAACAGGCTTTAGCGTGCAGAATCCTCCGGCCAGGTAGGCGGAAAATTCCGCTGACTTTTGCGGGCTAGTTTCCTTGCCGGTTGGCCTGACTTCCTTTACAATTAATTGGTTCGACGAGAGTGTTCCAGGTATGGCCTTGCTTTCAAGCTTCAACGAAGATCGCCCTGTCACCTATTTTAGGGGCTATCCGATCTACTACGCGACGATTCTTACCATGGCGTACGCGATCGGAGTACTTGGCACTTTTCTGGCTAAGGCCTTCGGGGGTTGGGAGGCGATCGTTATGCTGCTGGCATTCGATTCTGCTCGTTCGATTCTCGGTGGTCAGATTTGGCAGATTATTACGTATTCGTTCATCGACATTCCGAGCTTCTTCACGATTATCGGCCTCCTCTTTCTCTATGTGTCGGCCGTTGAGATCGAAAAGTATATAGGGAAAGCACGTTTTTTAACACTCTATGGCGTGATTATCCTCATTCCGGTGGTGACTCTGACCGCCCTTGGCCTGATCACCGGTTCCCCGATTCTATACTTCGGTCAAACCCAGGTCATGATCGGTCTCTTTATCGCCTTTTGCACATTGTACCCCGGAGTGCAATGGGGCGGGTTCCTGACCGCAAAGTGGGTCGCGATTGCCAGCTTGATCTTGTCTTCGGCGATTGACCTCTCTTCCTCGGCTTGGGTCTCACTCGGGCAGCTTTGGCTGATCAGCGGATTTTCATTCGGCTACATCCGCTTTCTTCAGAGAGGCGGAGAATTGCCTTCTTTCCGACTTCCGCTGCGGCGGCCAAAATTGCGGGTAGTGCAGAAACCGAAATCGCGTCCGCGCCCAACTGCCGTTGAACCTGCCGACGCTGGCAGCGTCGAGATGGACCAATTGCTGGACAAAATCTCAAAACACGGTCTTAACAGTCTGACCTCGCAGGAGCGTGCCGCATTGGAGCGCGCTCGTGCAAAGCTGCTGGAAAAAGACAAGCAATGACAGCGATCAGGGAACAGCGAATTCAGCGGGTTCAGGTTTCCCGCTCACCCCGTTGAATCCGCTGTATCCGCTGAATCCGCTGTTACCTGTCTCATGACTTCTTCTATTGACCGCTTGCAAAATATTGTCGCTCAACTCCGATCACCGAACGGCTGCCCATGGGATCGTGAGCAGACTCATCAAAGCTTGAAGCCTCACTTGGTGGAGGAGTGTTACGAACTGATCGATGCAATCAATGCAGGTAGCGATAAAGAACTGAAGGAAGAGCTGGGAGACCTGCTGTTGCAAATCGTTTTGCACTCTCAAATCGCTGCCGAGGCAAATCGTTTTACCCTGGATGAGGTTGCGACCGCGATTGCCGACAAACTGGTGAATCGGCATCCGCACGTATTCGGAGAAAACCGATTGCCGGACAGTGAAGCGGTCTTGAGGCAGTGGGAGGTCATCAAGCGGTCCGAAAAACACGAACGCAGTTCGGTCCTCGACGGTATTCCCAAGGGGTTATCCGCTCTATCGCGCGCGCAAAAGATGCAGACTAAGGCGGGAAGGGTCGGGTTTGATTGGAAT
>DASXBV010000177.1:0-4423 GCA_036491515.1 Chthoniobacterales bacterium | reverse complement strand
AATTGAATCCCCGTCTCGCGAGTTTCCAATCCCAAGAGTTTCAGTCGAAGTTCTAAGTAACTAAGGAATGAAACGATCAAGGATCGAATTGAATCGCCCGGCCCCGGTTCCGAAGCGTGAGCTCCACGCGAAGCATCGGATTCCATCGCTCATTTCCGCAACGTAAGGCCCAGCACTAATCCAAGGCCTAGCGCCATGAAGACAGATTTGGTCGGATTGGCGCGCACGTAAGCTTCCCCTTCAGCCTGCCAATTGCTCATCTGGGATTTGGCATCCGACCACGCACTCTCCGCGGCTCCTTTTAGCTCTTGAGCCTTGCCTTGCGCCGCTTCTCGAAGTTCCTCTGCTTTTTGCCCCGCGGCTTGGTGCATATCTTCTACTTTCCCGCTCGCTGCTTCTTTGATATCGCCGACGGTGGCTCTCAAATGATCTTTGCCGCTTTCTGCGGCTTCCTCTGGATTTTCATGTTGGTCCATAATAGTGCCTTTTCCGATACTAAACTACTTACTATATGTGTGGACGGATATACATCCCAGCAAGGTTGCGTAAGTCCAACGTCTAATCCGAGGGAATCTCACTCTCACTTACGTCGTGCCCGACGTGTTCGACGGATAACGGCCAGTTGGATGTATTAATCTCAAAGCAAAACACATCTGCGCCGAGACGAACAACCGGTTTGCCTTCTTGCCACTTGAATCGGCCCCATCCTCAAGCGTAACTTTTGGTCTGCCGTTAGCACCATGACCTGCTATCCTATTCAGCCGTTAACCGACTTTTGGGCTTCAGTGCAAGTGTTCGTTATTATAGCTTCTGGCTCCCGCAACTTTTAACTGCCTTCTCATATCCGACAGCTTTAACGATAGGCCAGAAACCGCAGCTAAATCGATCTCGTCCGTGATAACACGAAAGACTTCGAGCCACTGTTTTCCAAACGACATTGTGATCGGTACGTCAGCCGCGTCTCGCCCTAAACCGATCAACACGCGCCCAATTCGGCGTCGATTGTGCCGAGCATCAAAGCTGTACCATTGCCCCCGCAAATAAACCTCAAACCAGGCGCTGAAGTCCATCGGATCAGGAGCGGGAGGCACTCCGATGTCCCCCAAATAACCGGTTGCGTATCTAGCGGGAATGTTGAGGCACCGGCAAAGCGTGATTGCCAGGTGCGCGAAGTCGCGGCAAACCCCGACTCGCTCCCGAAAAGCCTCGAGTGCGGTACGATCGGTACGAGCATGCTGATAATCGAATTGGAGATGCCCATGGACAAAGTCGCAAACCGCTTGAACCCGTTCCCATCCAGGTTTTGTCTGGGGAAAGCTTCGCCAAGCAAAATCCATAAGCTCGCTGTCGACCTCACAATATCGACTCGGCAATAGAAACGCCAACGCAGCGGCAGGAATCTCACAGAGATCCAACTGGGCCGCGTTTGGGGCGTACGCATCGGGTGCACCGCTGTCACGAATAACTGCCTCGCTCAAAAATCGGACGCTGCCGGCGGGGGCGCGGAGACGCCCTCGGTGGTTACCAAAATCGTCGTAATATTCTTCGACAGGAAGAGCGGGTTCGGTCCAAAAGCGCTCGGGTTCAACGAGATCAGACCGACGCGACGGATGGACGTGAAGCAAATGAATCACCGCGGTCGGAATCGGAAATCTTAGCACGATGTCGTAACCAATCTTGATAAGCATTTTGTCAGTTCAAGTAGATGTGTGCTTAACCTACCGAATGCTTAGGCCCAATTTCTAAAATCGGAAGGAACGATTCGGTGTAAGCTTGACGGAATTTGTCCAAAGTTCGAATCGAACGAGATAAGTGGACGTTTGCTCGGGCTTCTACGGTTCGGCGCCTGCGGGTTATCAACAGGTTGCCGCTATCGAGCAATGGCTGCGCGGCGAAGTGCGATATGTCCGCGGGTCGAGCGACGCAATGACCTCTGCGTTGGATACAGCACATTCGAAAACCGGAGTTTGCCGCGATTATGCGCACCTTGGTATCTCACTTACTCGCAGCCTCAACATCCCTGCGCGCATGGTGGTCGGTTATTTTTACCAGCTTGAACTCATGGACCTTCACGCCTGGTTCGAAGCCTTTATCGGCGGGCGCTGGTTCACCTTCGATGGCACTCAAAAAAAGTCCCCGCGGTAACCGCGTTACCGGCTATGGGCGCGACGCAGCCGATGTCGCGCTGACCTCCAACTATGGAACGCTGGAGCTCAACGAAATGAAGGTCACCGTAGAAATAACGTCGGAGTAAGCCTCGGAGAGCTATGAGCTGGCTGCAGATAATTCACGAGACGACCTATCGTTACAAGAAAGCCGTCCGTTTTGGACCTTATCGCCTCGTGCTTAGACCGCGCGAAGGGCACGACGTGCGCATCGAGCAGATACGCGTGGAAATTGAGCCGGAGTTTGAGTTGCCTTTACAACCGATGTGGCGAAGCTGAAAGAATGGATCAACACGACAATCGACCTGCCCGTCGTTTATGACGCCGAGGAAATTGCGGCTTCCGTCGCCCGCACGATTCGCGAGACAACAAAATAGCAGCCGCGGGAAGCCAAAGGTGTGCAGAGGCCCAGTCAGACCTTGTCGGCTGGCTCAGGCTCATGTCGTGATATGGCGACGCTGGTGCTTGAGGCGCTACGAAGTGTAGGCTTTCCGGCGCGCTTCGCTACCGGTTACCTGAAGTGCAGCGCCTCTAAGGTTGGCCGCGCTTCGACACACGCCTGGGCTGAAGCGTATTTACCCTCCGTCGGTTGGATGGCTACGATCCCAAGGATTCCAACCGAAGCCTGGATGACGCCTAGCGCAATCAATGGTCCGAGGCCATAATTAGGGTCGAGCAGAACGGCGCTCGATTGAGGCAAGGGCGTTTTGGCCACCCGAATCTTTTCAGCAACAATCTCGTCCCAAGAAAAATTCTCAGCACCAAGACAGTGGGCGTGCGGCTATAGTTCTTTGTCTTGTTCCTCTTCTGTCCCTTCGATCTTTATTTCCTCCACGTGCGTCTTCGTCTCCGGATCTTCGTACGTCGTACGTGTTACCCTTTCTCCGTTTTCTTCGCGCTCGCTGTAATCCTTCTTTGGTTCCATAGTCCACATTTCGTATCTCGTGAGATATTTGGTCTTAAGTGATCTCAGCCAAGCCAAATCGAGCTTGCGGACCGAAGTGCATTTAACGATCATCATTAGGCATTGTAGAAATAGATCTCGCAATCCCCAACTCGGTGGTAATCCGATGCTTTTCCTGGTTTGTGCAGGTCCTCCTCGGTAACGTTCCAAATACTTGAGTGGCTAATCTTGCGGGACGGCCCCGGGTTAATCACATAAAGGACGTTATCCCCGGCTTGCTGATGTAAGTCGATGTCGTGTAGGCGCTTTCCATCTCGATCGACGTTCTTCATCCTAATCATGCAGTGCACAGGCTCGCCCTCCTCCTCGGCGTGCCCTGTATTCGTCAGTTTTGCTCGGTACTCGAAGAAGGCGTAATCGCTCATTATAGTGGTTAGACGTTAATCCTTAACTCGCAATTCGGAGACAAGTAAAAGTCTCGCTGAAAATTTAGACTTTCCAAATTACTCAGCGAGGCATCGGTTCTGGACCCGAATCCTGGCCGGCCGGAGAAACCCGGGAGACGATACCTCGAACCGCTTGGTCGATGTTGGTGTAGACACCTCCGACCGCAAACTCCCGGATTTTTCTAATCAATCGCGCAGCGCCTCCTGATGGCAGGCTCCAAACCATAGCCACGGGCGTCCGGAAGTAAAGTGTGGATGCATCGGGCCATTTTGTCCACGGCAATTGCCGGCCTTGACTCGATCACCGAAAGCACAACAAACCGCGCCTCTAGTTCCTTCAGCCGTTGACCTTTTCGGCGCGCAGGACTCTCCACGAAAGCAAGTTACTGACGATCAATTTAGGTTCCAACAGACGCGTACCAATCCTGAGGGCGACGCCTCCGCTATCCGCCGGTTGCGCCGGTCTGCTAAAGGCGCTCGGTGTGGTCCACACTTTCGTAAAATAAAGACGCAAAAACAGGAAACCAAAAAGGGGCGGGCTGAGTAGCGATGCGAAACCCTGTGGATTAGACTTAGCCATCGCCAATCGATTTGTTATGGCCTATAGCTGCTAACGCAATCGTCATTGACGGCCGATCGTGATCGAGAATGTTCAAAGCCCGGTAGTAGTGGAGCGAGAGAAGCCTTAGCGATCCCTAACAATCTGGGTTTCCTGTAAATTCGGATCCAAGAAGCGTCAACCGACGGGACAGCGGCTGGTCGTTTTGTTGTCTTTATCCTTTGCCCAGAATTTCACGCCTCAGATTTTGTTCTGCATCGGTACGAGATAGCTATGCAATTTTCGCTGGGCCAAATGCAGCCGTGTTTTCACCGTTCCCAAAGAGATTTGCGTTTTACTGGCGATTTCG